>DIKW01000033.1 GCA_002424705.1 Geobacter sp. UBA5608 | reverse complement strand
CAGGTGATCCCGCTGCCGCGCATCCTGGGCCGCTACCTGGCCACGCGGGCCACCACCTGCGGCGCCCTGGCCCACATCCTGGATTCCTTCGGCGACCTGCAGATCGCCGAGATCCCGGTCTACGGTACCCCGTTTGTCAACCAGACCCTGGCGGAGGCCTGTATCCGCCAGCGCACCGGCCTGGCGGTGGTGGCCCTGTGGGAGCGCGGCAGCCTGCAGTTTCCCACCGGCGACGCCATCCTGCACCCCGAGGCGCTGATGATCCTGGCCGGCAGCCGGGAGCAACTGGAACAGCTGGAGCAGCTGGCCGGCGACCAATCGCGGGAAGAACTGGTGCTGATCCTGGGTCACGGCCGGGTCGGCTGCGCCTCGGCCAAGTTCCTGGAACGCAAGCCGGTGCCCTTTATCCTGATCGACCAACTGGCCAACCCCGATTGCGCCGACCACGTTGCGGTGATCGGCGATGCCACCGGCCGCTATCTGCTCAGGCAGGCCGGCATCGAGCAGGCCCAGGGGGTGATCGTCACCACCAACAACGACAACACCAACATCTTCCTGACCCTCTCCAGCCGCCACAGCAACCCCCACATCCGGATCGTGGCCCGGGCCAACGACGATGCCAACGTGGAGCAGCTGTATGCCGCCGGGGCCGACTTTGTGGTTTCCAACGCCTCAGTGGGGGCCAGCATCCTGAGCAATGTGCTTGAATCAAAGGAGTCGGTGTTTCTCACCGAAGGGATCTCGGTCTTCCGCCGGCCGATCCCGCCGGAACTGGTCGGCAAGACAATTGCCGAATCACAGATCAGGCCCCTGACCGGCTGCTCGATCGTGGCCCTGGAGCCGGACGACACCAGCCCGCCCCTGATCGTGCCGCCCCCTGAACAGCTGCTGCAGGCCGGTATGGGGCTGATCCTGATCGGCAGTCCGCAGCAGGAGGAGCTGTTCAGCACCACCTTCACGCCGGCGTCCAGATAGGCGCCGCCTGCCGCCCTGAAGCTATTTTTTATACTCCTGACTACCTTGACACAGGGCAAGCCCCACAGTATGGTAGCCATATGACTACCAACCAAGTACTCACCGCACGCCAGCAGCAGGTGCTGGAGCTGATCCGCCAGCATATCGACGCTAGCGGCTATCCGCCCACCCTGCGTGAGCTGGCCCGTCAACTGGGGGTCAGCGGCACGCTGCCGGTCAGCAAACACCTGGAGGCCCTGCAGCGCAAAGGCTACCTGAGCCGCAGCAACGACGCGCGCGGCATCAGCCTGACCAGCACCGTTACCAACGCCGTTTCGCTGCCGATTGTCGGCACGGTACGGGCCGGCGCCCTTACCCCGGCCATCGAGGATATCCGGGGCTACCTGGCCGTAGACCGCCTGCAGTTGCACGGCGGCACGTTCTTCCTGCGGGTGGCCGGCGACTCGATGATCAACGCCGCCATCTGCGACGGCGACCTGGCCCTGGTACGCCCCCAGCCCACCGCCGAAAATCGCGACATCGTGGTGGCCATGGTGGAAGGGGAGGCTACCCTTAAAGAATTTCACCGCGAAAAAGGGCAGATCCGGCTGCAGCCCAAGAACCCCAACATGGCCCCGATCATCGTCAAGGAAGGCTCAGCAGAGGTCACCATCATAGGCAAGGTGGTGGGCATCTTCCGCAGCATGGCCTAACTGATGGAACCAATTCGCGAACCGATACGGGTGGCGGTGGTCTTCGGCCCCGGCCGGCAGATCAAGCCGGTCTGGTTTGAATGGCGCAGACGTAAGCATGCCATTCAGCAGACCACCTATACCTGGACTGACCAGGTAGGGGATGACACGCGCCTGCACTTTTCGGTCAGTGATGGCGAGGCGCTGTTTGAGCTGGTCTACAGCACTGCCAGCCAACATTGGACCTTGCTGAACCTGCAGATAGACTAGACCGACCAGACAATCGCACCTATGACACGCTCCATTATCCACCTTGATATGAACGCCTTCTTCGCCTCGGTGGAGCAACAGGCCAACCCTGAGCTTAAAGGTAAGCCGATCGCCGTGGTGGGGGCCAGCCACCGCACCGTCATCACCACCGCCTCCTACGAGGCCCGCGCCTTCGGGGTCAAGACCGGCATGGCCATCTGGGAGGGCAAACGGGCCTGCCCTGAGCTGATCATCGTCAAGGGTGACAACAAGAAGTACACCCACACCTCATCACGGATCACCGCCATGCTGCGGGAATACACCCCCCTGGTTGAGGTGTTCTCCATCGACGAGGCCTTCCTGGATGTAACCCACTCCCAGGCCCTCTATGGCCCGGCCGAGACCATCGCCTACCAGCTCAAGGCCCGCATCAGACATGAACTGGGCCTGACCTGTTCGGTGGGCATCGCCCCCAACAAGCTGTTGGCCAAGCTGGCCAGTGACATGCAGAAGCCGGACGGCCTGACCATCATCCCGCCGGAGCGGGTGGGGGAGATCCTGGAGCGGCTGCCGGTGGGTGATCTGTGCGGGGTGGGCAAGCGACTGCAGAAACAGCTGGCCCTCTACTGCAACGTACATACCTGTGGTGAGCTGGGCCGTGCTGACGAAGGGATGTTGACCAGGCGATTCGGCATCATCGGCAAGCGCCTGAAGGAGATGGGCCAGGGGCTCGATGACAGCCCGGTGGTGCCGGTGGAGGAGGAAGAGCAGGTCAAGAGCGTCGGCCACTCGATGACCCTGCCCAGGGACGTGGAGAGCCGTGACTATATCCTGAAGCGCCTGCTGCAGTTGTCAGAAATGGTCGGCAGACGTGCCCGGCGCTATGGCCTGGCCGGCAAGACTCTCAGCGTCCAGGTCCGGCTGGGTGATTTCTTCAGCAACTTCCAGAAGCAGATCACGCTTGCCACACCGATTAACTTAAGCGACGATATCTACCAGGCAGCGGTCAGGGTCTTCGACAGCATGGGTATCGACCAGCCGATCCGCCTGCTGGGGATCAGCCTCTCCAACTTGTACGAGCATGAAGGCCAGCAAATCTCACTGTTTGAGACAGACCGGAAAAAAGAGCAGCTGACTAAGGCCATGGATGCGGTCAATAACAAGCTGGGTGACTTCAAGGTCACCTTCGGCAGCCTGCTGGATGAAAAAGAAAAGGGCTCACACGTCATCTCCCCGGCCTGGAAGCCGGAGGGGATACGCAACGTCACCGTGACGTAAACAGCTGATATCGCGCAACCCAACAGCCGCCCTTCACAGCGGGCTTTAAGCCGAGGTCTTGAAGCCGGCCACTTCCCGCTCCAGGTTCTTGATCTGGTTGGAGAGACCGGACACCGCCCCCTCCACCAGCTTGGTGGTCTCCAGGTTGCCGGTGGCGGTGGCGGCCATCTCGCCGGCGGCCTGCACGATCTGTTCACTGCTGGCCGACTGCACCTGGCAGGCGGTCCGAATCCCCTCGATCATCTGGACAATGGTCTCACTGGATTCAGCCACGCCGCTGCCGGCATCGTTGTGAGCCCTGGTCTGCAGGTGGACCCGTGTCACCAGCTCACGGATGTTCTCGGCGGAACGGTTGATCACCTCGGTGTCGCGGGTCTGCTCACCCGAGGCCCGCACGATCTGCTCCACCATCGAGGCCACCTCTCCCACCGAGGTCCGCATCCGGTCGCTCTGCTGGGCATGCAGTTGGGTGGTATGGGCAATGGCGGTCACCTGGTCGCTGGCAGTCTTGACGCCGTTGACGATCTTGCGCAGGGCATCGCCGGAACGGCGCGACAGCACCTCACCGTCCCCCACCGCCTGCTCGGAGAGCCGGATGGCGGTCACCGCCTTCTCGGTCTCGTCCTTGACGCCGTTGACGATCTCGGCGATCTCGCGGGTGGAGGCGGTGGTGCGGCGGGCCAACTCCTTGATCTCGTGGGCCACCACGCCGAAGCCTTTGCCATGCTCGCCGGCCTGGGCCGCTATGATCGAGGCATTGAGCGCCAGCAGTTTGGTCTGCTCGGTCACCTCGTCGATCACCTGCAGGATGGTGCCGATGCTGGCGGCATGCACCGACAGGTTTTCAATGGCCTGCTGTACCGTGTGGGAGGAGGTGCGGATCTGATCCATGCCGTTGATGGTGGTCTCCACGGCGATGTTGCCCAGCTCGGCATCCCGCAGCACATCACCAGAGATGCGGGCCGTAGCCTGGGCGTTCTGCTCGATCTGACGCACCGACTGATCCATCTCCAGCACCAGATCGGTGGCGTGGGAGGAGTTTTCCAGCAGCCGGTTGACGCTGTTGTTGATCTCCTTCTGGGCGTTGGCCATCCGGTCGATGGAGTCGCTGACCCGCTCCACCGCCAGCACCAGATGCTCCACCAGCTGGTTGATCTCCACCGTGCTGGTGGTCATCTCCTGGATCGAGCTGGCATTGACGGTGGCGGCGTCGGACAGCCCTTCCACCGCGGTGGTTACCTCCTCCACCGAACGGCGGATCTGCAGGGCGGCCTCCTTGGTGCTGGATGCTGCCAGTGTCTGGGTCTCGGCGTTGGCTACCCCCTGCCGGGCCACGGTATCGACGGTCTGCCCGATGGTGCGCAACTCTTCGGCTGCCCGGCGGATACTGGCCATCATACCGGCCAGCCGCTCCAGCATCTCGTTGAAGTTGCTGTTGAGCATGCCGACCTCGTCGGCCGACAGATCAACCCCCCGCACGGTCAGATCCCCCTCGGCGGCCTGATCCATCACACCGGCCAGCCGCTTGACCCTGATCGGCAGCTTGCGGGTAGCCAGGATGATAAAGACCCCCAGAAAAAAGAGCACATTCAGCAGGTGCAAAAAGCGGAGCCCGTCTTCCGGCAGCTGCTTGAGGCCGAAGGCGGTAACCGAAACAACCATGCCGGCCACCAGCAGCAGACGGATCAGCGTGGTACCAAAACCGAGGTTTTTAGCCATGGGTCAACCATCCAGGACAAAAGTAAGTAACGGATTGCAACGCTTCTTTATACCGTAAAACCGTTGCAAAACAAACGGCTAATCATGCCGGCAACCGTTGGGCGGCCACCCCGTCCCAGGCTTGCATTTTGACCGGTCAACCCCTATACTGCCGCGATCTATACCAGGAGGTCGGCTACGTTATGATCGAGATCAATTTTGACAAGATGGGCGGCCTGATCCCGGCCATCATCCAGGATTATGAAAACGGCGAGGTGCTGATGGTGGCCTTCATGGACAAGAAGACCCTCGACCTGACCCTGAAAGACGGCAAGACCTGGTTCTTCAGCCGGACCCGCAACAAGTACTGGATGAAGGGTGAGGAGTCGGGCAACACCCAGGAGGTGGTCGAGGTGCTGACCGACTGCGACGCCGACAGCGTGGTGATCAAGGTCAAGCAGAACGGCCCGGCCGCCTGCCACACCGGCAACCGTAGCTGCTTCTACGTCAAGTGGGAGAACGGCCAGTGGGTGGAACACTCCAACCCCTTGTTCGATCCCAAGGAGGTCTACAAGCAATGAGCACCGTCCTGCGTTTCGGCATCCCCAAAGGCAGCCTGGAAGAGGCCACCGTCGACCTGTTCAAGCAGGCCGGCTGGCAGATCGGCATCTCGTCACGCAGCTACTTCCCCACCATCGACGACGGCGAGATGAAATGCCACTTGATCCGCCCCCAGGAGATGGGCAAGTACGTGGAGCGGGCCACCATCGACGTGGGCATCGCCGGCCGCGACTGGATTCGTGAAAACGACTCCGACGTGGTCGAGGTCTGCGAGATGGTCTACTCCAAGGTCTCCCGCCGCCCGGTGCGCTGGGTGCTGGTGGTGGCCCAGGACTCCACGGTGCAAAAGCCGGAAGACCTGCAGGGCGCCACCATCTCCACCGAACTGGTGGCGTTCACCAAGCGCTACTTCAAGGAACGCAACATCGACGTCAATGTGGAATTTTCCTGGGGTGCCACCGAGGCCAAGGTGGTAGACGGCCTGTGCGACGCCATTGTGGAGGTGACCGAGACCGGCTCCACCATCCGGGCCAACAACCTGCGGATCGTCTGCGACCTGATGGAATCGGTGCCGGTGATGGTGGCAAACAAGGCCGCCTGGAACGACCCCTGGAAGCGGGCCAAGATAGAACAGATCGCCACCCTGCTCAACTCGACCCTGCGGGCCGAAGGGATGGTGGGTCTCAAGATGAACGCCCCGGCCGACCGGGTGGATGGCATCACCGGCATCCTGCCCAGCCAGAAGGCCCCCACCGTCTCCCACCTCTATAAATCCGACTGGGTCTCCATCGAGAGCGTGCTGCCGGAAAAAGAGGTGCGCCGGATCGTGCCGGAGCTGCTCCGTCTGGGTGCCGAAGGGATCATCGAATATCCGCTCAGCAAGATCATCTGACAAAGGGGGCACCATGCCAGCCTGTGACCGCACCGGCGACAACTGTAAATGTACCTACCCCGGCTGTCCCCGCCGTGGCAACTGCTGCCAGTGCGTGGCCTATCACCGCGAGCGGTGTGAGGCCACGGCCTGCTTGTTCACCCCAGAAGGGGAGCGCAGCTACGACCGCTCGCTGCAGCACCTGATGCGCGACCGTGGCATCGGGCTCTAAGCGATGCTCTCCTACACCGTCACTGCCGATGACCACTGCCGCCGGCTGGAAAGTTTTCTGCAACGACTCCTGCCGACGGCTCAGCCGGCCTACTGCCGCAAGCTGATCAAATCAAACGCCTGCCGCCTGAATGGGGACGCTGCGTCCCCTGATGTCTTACTCTGCGCAGGCGACATCATCAGCCTTAAGGAAAGCGGCCAGGTCATGGAGCAGCTGAACAGGCCACATCCCCCTCTAGATATACTCTGGCAGGACGACCGCCTGCTGGTGATCAACAAGCCGGCCGGCCTGGCCATGCACCCGGCGGCCGAGGTGACTGAGAACCTGGTGGACCTGGCCTCGGCCTGGCTAGAAAAGCGGAGCAACCACCCGACCCGGGCCTATCCGGTCAACCGCCTGGACCGCGGCACCTCCGGCGTGGTGCTGTTGGCCACCAGCTCCGGCAACGCCGGCATGCTGGGCCGGCAGGTCAAGGAAGAGGGACTGGACAAATGCTACCTGACCGTGATTGAAGGCAGGCTGGAGGGCGCAGGAGAGATCGATGCCGCCCTGGATGGCAAAGAGTCCTTAAGCCGCTATCGCTGTCTTGCCGCAGGCGAACAGAACACCCTGCTGCTGGTGGAGCCGATCAGCGGCCGCACCCACCAGATCCGTCGCCACCTGTCATTGGTGGGCCACCCGGTGGTGGGGGACAAGCGCTACCACGCCGTGCCCCTGCCATCACTGCCGGGCATCGCCCTGCACTCCTTCCGCACCATGCTGCAGCATCCCACCGAAAAACAACAGCTGACCATCTGTGCACCGCTGCCCGCTGCCCTGCGCGCTCTGGCCGTTGAACGCTGCGGACTGAATGAAGCGCCACTACTGCAGCTGCTGGCCGAACTCTGCCGGAGCTGAGCCCCCGCCACTGGCAATAGCCCACAAGCCTGCTATACTTCTCCCTACCGATCCCCAAGGGAGGTTCACCATGCAGATCATACCCATCATGTTGTTGTTGGCCCTGGCAACGCCGGCCCTGACACTGGCGGCAGCGCCTCAACGTAGTGCGGCCACCCCCCGCATCACCGCGGTCACGGTCTACCAGGACCGGGCCCAGACCATGCGCAGCGCCACCCTCAACCTCAAAACCGGCACCCAGATCGTGGCCCTGGAAGGGCTGCCGGTGCTGCTGCAGGACGATTCGATCCGGGTGGAGGGCAGCGGTACGGCACGGGTCACCATTGCCGGCGTCGAGATCAAGCGCAGGTTCCTGGAACAGACCGCCGAAAAGCGGGCCAAGGAGCTGGAGGAGGAGATTCGCGGCCTTGAGCGCAAGGTGGGCGGGCTGGATGCGAAAAAGACCGGCTTAAGCGCCCAGAAGGCCTTTCTGGAATCGATCCGCGTGGCCTGGAGCGACCGGCTCTCCAAGGAGTTGGCCATCGGCAGGCCCACCTCGGCCGAGCTTTTGGATGCTGCTGGTTTTGTAGCCTCCGGCATCGCCAAGGCCGAGGAGCAGTTGCTGGATATCGAAAACGACAAGCTGCAGCTGAAAAAAAAGATCGACGCCCTGCGGCGCGAACTACGCGAGGCCACCGGCTCGCAACGCAAAGAGATGAAGACGGCGGAAGTAACCCTGGAGGTGAGCCGCGAAGGCAGCTTTACCCTCAACCTGTCCGGCGTGGTTAGCCGGGCCAGCTGGGAACCGGCCTACGACGTCCGCCTGGCTCCTGAAGGCGGTAGCGCCCAGCTGACCTACCGGGCCCAGGTACGCCAGCAGACCGGCGAAGACTGGAACAATGTGGCCCTGACCCTCTCCACCGCCCGGCCTTCCAGCGGCGGCGCCCCGCCGGAACTCAAACCGTGGCGGGTCGCCTTCTGGCGTCCGCCGCCCCCGGCAGCAGCCCCCCGCTACTATGAAAGCCGGGCCAAAGCGGCGATGATGGAGCTGGATGACCGGGTGCTGGCCGCAGCGCCACCGCAAGAAGAACCGGAAGAAGCAGCGGCCGCTGTACAGACCGCCCAGCTTGACAGCGAGGCCACCTCGGTCAGCTTCGTGATCCCCAAGCCGGTGGATGTTGCCAGCGACGGCAGCCTGCAGAGCAGTGTGATTTCAATCAACACGCTGCCGGTCAGCACTCACTACCTGGCAGTGCCCAAACTGAGCCAGACGGTCTATCTGTCGGCCGAGCTGGTCAACCAGGCCGGCTATCCGCTGTTGCCCGGTCCGATCAGGATCTTCACCGGCAACACCTTTACCGGCAGCGCCACCCTGAAGAAGGTGGCCGCAGGCGAGACGTTCACTCTGCCCTTTGGCAGCGACGATCAGCTGACAATCAAGCGGGAGGAGCTGAAACAGCACAAGCAGGCTGGTTTGTTCGGCAAGAACCGGATGGGCTATCGTTACCGGCTTGAGGCGACCAACTTCCGCAAGCAGCCCCAGACCCTCACCATCAAGGACCAGCTGCCCCTGGCCGGCGACAGTGAGATCACGGTCGGCCTGACGGATGTCACGCTGCAGCCCAGCGAGAAGAAGGATGACGGCACGCTGCTCTGGAAACTACAGCTGGCGGCAGGTGAAAAAAAGGAGTTCAGCTACGAGATCGTGGTGGAATATCCCAAGGACCGGGAGATAAGCGGCCTCTAAGATCGAGCCGATGCTCGGCGCAAAAAAACGGGACGGTCATCACGACCGTCCCGTTGCCGTTTCAGGGCAGCATCTCTGCCAGCTGGCTGATTGGTATCCGTTCCGGCAACCGGATGCCGAACTCCCGCAGGTAGAGGGCGTTGACCGCCGCCAGCAGGGTGTTCAGCCGCTCCAGATCCAGTATCGCCTCGCCAGGCAGGTGATCGATCCCCTGGCAGTTCATGGGGCAGACGTCGACCCGGCGCTGCTCCCCTTCCACCAGCAGGATCGGCAGACCATGGGTACGGCAGATGATCGGCCGCGCCTCGTACAGCAGGCAACGTTCACCGGCCAGGAGCGGGCAGCGTTGATCGTCCTCCGACCACGCGGCAAGATGCCGTTTCAGCTGCTGCAACTCCTCGACCGGCAGCCGGTTGGCAGCCTCAATCATGGCCACCGCCTCAACCGGAAAGACCGAAATGGAGAGGCAGCAGGAAGAACAGCCGGCATGACAGGTGATGGCCTCACCCAGACGGTCCTCAATCCCCCGGCAGAGGTCGTCCACCTTGGCCAACAGACTGCGGTAGTTTGCCAGCGGATCAGCCATCGGCTACTGGATCTTTACGACAATCTTGCCGAAATGCTTGTCCTCCTCCATCATGCGATGGGCCTCCACCACCTGATCGATGGTGAACACTTTTTCGATGATCGGCACGATGGTTCGGTCGGCAAACTTGGGCAGGGCGGTCTTGGTGAACTCAGCCACGATGGCGGCCTTGTCCTTGACCGGCCGCGAACGGAGCACGGAACCTATGATCTGCTGGCGCTTGACCATCATCAGGGCCAGGTTGAGTTCAGCCTTGATGCCGCTGATGATGCCGATGATCACCAACCGGCCGGCATAGGCCAGCGAGTTCATGTTGGGTGCCAGGTACTTGGCGCCCACATGGTCCAGGATCACGTCGGCCCCCTTCTTGTTGGTGAACTCCTTGACCGCCTCAGAAAAATCAGGGGTGGTGGTGAAATCAACCACCAGATCAACCCCCATTCCCTTAACCCGTTCGATCTTGCTGGGGTGGGCAGTGACGATGATCTTGGTGTTGGGCACCAGCGCCTTGCAAAGCTGCACACCGGCCATGTTGACCCCGCCGCCGCCGCCATGGATGATGGTGGTGTTGTTGTCCTTGAGACCGCCGATCATGAACAGGTTGGAGAAGGCGGTGATGTACGATTCACAGATGCAGGCCGCCTCCTCGAAGGACATACCCTCCGGAATCGGCATCAGGTGGCTGGCGTAGGCCACGGCGTACTCGGCATAGGCTCCGCCCCCCACCAGCGACATCACCCGATCGCCCACCTTCCAGCCGGAAACGCCTGCCCCCAGGGCCTCGATGGTACCGGCCACTTCCAGGCCCAGAATCTCGGAATCCCCCGGAGGCGGCGGATATTTGCCTTCACGCTGCACCAGATCGGGACGGTTGACCGTGGTGGCATGCACCTTGACCAGCACCTGCCCTTCGCCGGGAACCGGTGTTTCCACCTGCCCCACCTTGAGTACCTCTACCCCGCCGAAACCATCCATCAAGACTGCTTTCATAGCCGTATCCCTCCAAACAAAATGTTGTTTTGAAATTGCAGGGTGCCAATCTACCTGCTCATGGTGCGTTTGTAAACAGTTAAATAGCCGCCTGCACCCTTGATTTTATGGTTGTTTTCTGCCATAACCGCCGCATTCCAAAGGGGTTTACGCCATGAAGATTCTCGTAACCAACGACGACGGCATCGCCGCGCCGGGCATCAAGGCCCTGGCCGAGGCGTTACAGGCACTGGGCGACGTGACCGTAGTGGCCCCGGACCGGGAGCGTAGCGCTGCCGGCCACTCGCTGACGCTGCATTCACCGCTGCGGGTTTTTGAGCTGCGGCCCGGCTGGTTTGCCGTGGACGGCACCCCCACCGATTGCGTCAACATGGGTATCCACAGTCTGCTGGACGATCCGCCCGATCTGGTGGTATCCGGCATCAACCACGGCGGCAACCTGGGGGATGACATCACCTACTCCGGCACCGTGGCCGCAGCCATGGAGGCCAACCTGATGGGCATTCCCGCCATCGCCGTATCGCTTGCCACCTATGGGCCCAGCGACCATTTTCCCGACGCGGCCCGGGTCGCGCTGCAGGTAGCCGCAGAGCTGACCCGCAACCGCCTGCCTGATGACACCTTCCTCAACGTCAACGTCCCCAACCTGCCCTATGATCAGATCAAGCCGGTACGGATCACCCGCCAGGGCAAACGGTCCTTTGTGGGCAAGATCATCGACAAGGTGGACCCGCGCGGTCGCAAATACTTCTGGATCGGCAGCGAGGAGCCCAGTTTCCTGGACGACGAGGGCACCGATTTTCACGCCGTGGGACTGGGCCATGTCTCGGTTACCCCGCTGCATCTCGACCTGACCAACTACCGCAGCATGCAGGCCCTGCAGGCATGGCAGTTCGGGGCCCCATGACGCTAGACAACGGCCAGCTGCTCTGCTATCGTATGCCCCCTGAATCCGGGCCTTGGGAGGGGCATTGAAACGTTTTGAGATAGCCCGTAAACGGATGGTGCAGGAACAGATCATTGCGCGCGGCATCAGTTCGCCGCGGGTGATCGAGACCCTGCTCAAGATTCCACGCCACCTGTTCGTCCAGGAAGCCATGGCCGATCAGGCTTATAACGACGGCGCCCTGCCGATCGGCGAGAAACAGACCATCTCCCAACCGTACATGGTGGCCCTGATGAGCGAGCTGCTGGAGCTGAAGCCCCAGGACCATGTGCTGGAGATCGGCACCGGCTCCGGCTACCAGACCGCCGTGTTGGCCTCGCTCTGCCGCAGGGTCTGGACCATCGAACGGATCCGGCCGCTGGCGATGCAGGCCCGCAAGGTGCTGGACGCGCTGCACCTGCTCAACGTCAACATCAAGGTGGGTGACGGCACCCTGGGCTGGCCGGAGGAGGCCCCCTTCGATGCCATCCTGGTGACCGCCGGCGCACCGGCCGTGCCGGAGGCCCTGGCAGAGCAACTGGCCCCTGGCGGCCGCTTGGTGATCCCGGTGGGCAACGAGGCCAACCAGACCATCCTGCGAATACGCAAGGAAGCCGACGGCAGCCTGACCAGCGAGACCGGTGTCGGCTGCCGCTTTGTGCCGTTGATTGGCCAGCAGGGCTGGCAAACCGCTGCCTAAGGAGGGATCATGAGCCGCTCTGCAAACTATGATGAACCGGAACTGCTCGAACCGGCTCTTGACGAACCGGAGCCGCCCCTCGATTTTGCCGCCGAGGCAGAGGCTGACGCTGATGAGGAAGACGCCAGCGCAGAAGATCTGCCGCTGGCCGTAGAAGAACACCTTGACGACGCCATCAAGATCTACCTGCGTGACATCCAGAAGACGCCGCTCTTGACCCCTGAGGGCGAGAAGGAACTGGCCCGCAAGGTTGAACAGGGTGATCGCGCCGCCCGCAACAAGATGATCGAATCCAACCTGCGGCTGGTGGTCAAGATTGCCAAACGCTACGTCAACCGCGGCCTGCCGTTTCTGGACCTGATCGAAGAGGGCAACCTGGGGCTGATGAAGGCGGTGGAACGTTTCTCCCTGGCCAAGGAGTGCCGCTTTTCCACCTACGCCACCTGGTGGATCCGCCAGTCCATCGAACGGGCCCTGGTCAACCAATCCCGCACCATCCGTCTGCCGGTGCATGTCTCTGACGACATCAACCGGATGCTGCGCATCTCACGCCAGCTTACGCAGCAACTGCACCGCGAGCCATCGGTGCAGGAAGTAGCCGACACCATGAAGACCAAACCGGCCTACGTGCGACGCCTGATGGTGCTGCTCAAGCGGACCTGCTCCATCGAGACCCCGATCGGCGACGGCAATGACTACTTTCTGATCGACACCATCGAGGACAGCTCGGCAGTCTCACCTTCAGAGCTGCTGGAAAACCTCGACAAGTACGAACTGATCGCCGCACACTTCGAGAAACTCAGTGAGAGCGAGCGGGTCATCCTGGGCCTGCGCTTCGGGCTCTACGACCAGGAACCGCAAACCCTGGACACCATCGGTCAGAGCTTCGGTGTCACCCGTGAACGTATCCGTCAGATTGAGGCCAAATCGCTTGAAAAACTGAAGGCCTTCGCGGCCCAAGCCTGATATGACCACGCAAGGAGCCAGCATGGACGACCTGAAACAGATCATCCGGGATATTCCGGATTTTCCCAAAAAGGGTATCATCTTCAAGGACATCACCACCCTGCTGCAGGATGCCAAATCCTACCAGCGGATGGTGGACCTGCTTGCCCACCGCTACATCGGTCATCGGATCGACAAGGTGGTAGGTGTCGAGGCGCGCGGCTTCATCATCGGCTCGGTACTGGCCTACAAACTGGGGGCCGGCGTGGTGCTGGTACGTAAGCCGGGTAAACTGCCCTCGGAAACCTTCAGTAAAACCTACGAACTGGAATACGGCACCGACACCCTGGAGATCCACAAAGACGCCATAAAACCGGGGGAGAAAATCCTGATCGCCGACGACCTGCTGGCCACCGGCGGCACCATGGCCGCTGTGGTGGATATGGTCAAGCAACAGGGCGGCGAGATCGTCGAATGCTGCTTCATGACCGAACTGACCTTCCTGGAAGGACGCAATCGCCTGCCCGAGGGAAAGGTTTACTCGCTGCTGCAGTTTTGATACAACAACTTCAGCGAAGCCAACACGGCCATGAAATTTACAACGATGGCAGATTTCAGATGATCACCAGGCAACGAGGAGGAGGCACCGGAGACGTACACACCGTACGGCGAGGATGCCGACGACGTAAGCACTGCCAACAAAGCAACAAATGAAGATTTTTTCGTGCTGGCCAGGCTTGCAGAGGGTTTGAGCGGAGACGTACTTGATGGTACGTCGCACAAGCAAACCCGATGCAAACGAAGCCAGCGCGGAAAAAGATCATTTGAGTCCCCGTAGCTCAGCTGGATAGAGCACTTCCCTCCTAAGGAAGGGGTCGGACGTTCGAATCGTCTCGGGGACGCCATAGACAAAGACGGGCCCGGCATTCACCATGCCAGGCCCGTCTTTTTTGCAATGACTCGCAAACACCAGGCTAAGAGCTATTTGTACTTGCACCACGAGGCATGGCCGCTGCCGCAGGGCCAGCCGCAATAGGCGCAAACGCATTGCGGTTCAGGTGGTTGTGCAAACACCGGACCGCTTGCGCTGGCCGAGACCGTTGCCGCAGGGGTTAACCAAAGAGACGCCACCAGCGCCAGGGGCGCAAGCATTGCCAGATACAACACCTTGTTTGCCGTTACCTTGTCTTTCATCTCTTCCCCCTTTTTCCCTCTGCTGCGTATGCCAAATTCGAACGGTCACGGCATACGCTCCATGCTGACCGTTTCCCCGTCATAGACCGTTTTGACCGTTACCGACGGGCGGCGAGAGCCGGCGTGCTGTACGTACTGCATGATGATGAAACCGCCCGTGTTTGAGATGTCCACCTGCACCAAGCGTATGCGTCCAGTCCCCTGCCAACCGAGCGCTGCCAGTTGCTGCGGGGTGGTGATCCTCTGGCTGTCGTGTTTCGCCAGATAGGCACTGCCCTTCTCCATGGCCTGCATTAATTCGATCTCAACCAGCTTCTGCTGTGCCCTGGAGATACGCCCCTCAAATGGCACCACAAAAAAGGCGCTGAACAGCACCACCACGATACCCGCCAATAGCAGGTTCAGCAGAACGCAGCCAAGTAATGCAAGAGTGACCGGCAGCTGCTTGCGTTCAGCCATGCCTGACGGTGTTGCGGAAGCCTCCTGGCCCAATTGGGATACGGCCCTCCGCCACTGATAGAGCTGACGCAGCATCACCAGCAGCATGGCCAGCAGCACGATCGGGATCAGATGCGCCACAAGCAGGGCGACTGGTGCCAGCATGAGGAAAAAGACGATCATGCTGTAGGGCAGTGCAGGATCAACACGCTTGGCGTTACGGCCGGCCAAAGATTGGTTCAGCAACTCAGGCAGCACGAAATACAGACGAAACAGCAGTGTTGCTGCCAGCGGCCGTTCGTGCGTCTGCGTTGCGACGCCACAGACCTGCCGCAAGGCGTACAACCACAGCACAAAGGCAGCAACCAACAGCAGCACAGCGCCAACCATGACGGTTGTCCAGGCGGTAAGGGTGATGTAGCTAACACCCACCAGCGCCATGCCTGCGCCGGCCAAGAGGATAAACAGGCTATGCAGCGTTGTGAGAGACAACATGCGGTTACCTCTTAAATTTTTTATTTAGTATACCGCAATCTGAACGTTTCGGAAGTCCACTCAAGGCAGTTGACCATCAACCGCCAATACGCAGACTCTTTTTTCACAAACGCCTGACACCTGAGTACACCACTGTTTCGCACACCAGCAAGCATAGCCCACTTGACGCAACGCTGGTCTACAGTACAATCAGTTCCTTGAATGCTGCAGCGATACGGAACGAGCAGTCCGACGTACCATTATGGCTGCATCGCCAGGAGGTTTTTGCATGGTTCATCGGGATTGGACAGATAGACTGCTGGACACCATGATCTCCTCTGATCGCACTGCTGCAGCGGAGATCATCTCCCAAGCGCTTGCATCGGGCATTGCACCGATGCTGGTCATCACCGACATTCTCGATCCGGCCCTGGTCCGTCTTGGACGCAGATGGGAGCAGGAAACCCTCTCGCTGGCTCAAGGGTTTGTGGCTGCTAAAATTGCCGAAGACGCCATGCTGCGCTGTATTCCCGAACGAACCGACCAATACCCCACCAAGGGGGTCGCAGTGATTGGCAATATCGAAGATGACTTTCACAGCCTGGGTCGACGGACCGTTGCCCTGTTTCTCGCCGCTGCCGGCTGGGAGGTTCATGACCTGGGCAATGACGTACCGGCAGAGCAGTTTATTGACACGGCACTTGCCGTCAATGCCAGCGTGATCGGCGCCTCAGCAATGATGCAGACCACCGCCTTGAACATCCGCAGACTGCGGGAGCTGATTGACAGTCGCGGCCTGCAGCAGCGCCTGAAGCTGGCGGTGGGTGGCGCGGTGTTTAACTGGCGTCCTGATTTGGTGGCAGAGGTGGGGGGCGATGGAACTGCCCGTAACGCGGTGAATGCAGATGAGCTGTTCATGCGGCTGCAGTCAGCCGCACGGGCAGGAGGCAGACCATGAACGCCTACCAACGCGTGATGAACACCCTGAGAGGACAGCCGGTGGATCGCGTACCGGTTCTGGCCGTGCTGGGCGCCTATGGAGGTAAGCTGACCGGTGTCGAACTCAAGACGCTGTACCGCGACCCGGCGGCCTGGGTGGCTGGCCAGCGGGCCGTACAGGAGGCCTTTGGCTTTGACCTGGTGATGACCGAATTTAATTACAGCGCCATAGCAGAGGCGTTTGGCGGCCAGGTAGCCTGGTTCAACGATCAGGCGCCCAACATGAAACGCCCGGCCACCACCTCTGCAGAGGCGGCACTAGGGATGACGCTACCTGATCCGCAGCGCACCGGCCGGTTGCCGGCCATCCTGGAGTCAACCCGCAGCTTGGCAGCGCACTACAAAGAGCAGGTACCGGTGATCGGCGTGGTGCCGGGACCCGGCATCCTCCCCTCGCTGTTGATCGGCATGGAGCAGTGGCTGGAGACGCTCCTGTTTGATCAGGATACCGCCCAAAAACTACTGGAGCATACCGGTCGGTTTTTCGTGACCTGGGCTAATGCCTTGCTGCAGGCCGGTGCCGACTGCCTGGTGGTGACCGAGGGGATGGCAGCGGCCGAGATCGCCCCCCGCAGCCTGTTTGCCGAACGGTTTCTGCCGCATCTGCAGGCGACCTTTGCACAAGTGCAGGGACCCATGGTGCTGCATCAAACCGGCGGCAGCATCAACCATGTCCTTGATCTGCTCCCCGGCCTTGACGGGCTGGTGGCGGTGGCGGTTGGCTCAAAGGACGACCTGGCGCAGGCGCGGGCCCTGGCGGGACCGGAGCTTACCCTGATCGGCAATCTGGATAATCTCTGTTTTCCCGCCGTATCGCCAGAGGAGCTGTACGCCTTGGCGATGGACTGTCTGCGAACTGCCGCACCAAGCGGCCACTTCATCCTCTCCAACGCCGGTGCCGACATCTCGCTGGCCACCACTCCCGAAAATCTGCAGACCTTGCTTACCGCCAGCCGCGATTACGCCGTCGAGAGGGGCTACCCCTAATGACCACTGACACCGTCTGGCTCAGCTGCGGGGTGCTGCGTGCCGAAATGGAGGCGCTGCACCAGCGGGGGTTGATCAAGGGGAAACTGCTGTTTCTTGATTCAATGCTGCACATGGACCCGCCCGCGCTGGAGGCGACCCTGACCAGACTGCTGGAAAAGGATGCTGACACGCCGCGCTGCCTGGTGCTGGCCTATGGCGACTGCTGCAGCCGGATGCTGGACCTGGTGCGCCGTTTCCGGGTGGGCAGGGTTAATGCGATCAACTGCGCCCAGCTGCTGCTGGGACGTGACCGCTACCGGCAGTTGATGCACCAGGAGGCCTTCCTGGTACTGCCGGAATGGGCTGGGCGCTGGGAAGAGATCATGCAGCACGAGCTCGGACTGACGCGAACCGTGGCACACGACCTGATGCGGGAAACCCGCAGTGTGCTGGTCTACCTGGATACCGGGCTAGCCCCGGTGCCAGCCCAAGAGATGGCTGCGTTTTCTGCCTATAGCGGGCTGCCCTGGCAGGTTGAGGTTGTCAATCTGGAGATCATGCTCTCACAACTGCTGGCTGCGCAGAACGAGGCGCAAACCAACCCCTTGGTTGAGGTAAACTTCCCATGAAACCGGCACATCCCCCGAGCCTGCTCCCGCCGGCAGCCCAGCTGATGGCACTGGAGGTCATCTCTGAACTGTTGATCTCTACCTCCCCGCTCACCCTGGGACAGACCCTGGCCGAACATCTGCGAGAACTGACCGGCGCACGGACGATCATGATACTGACCCACCAGGGAACTCCGGCGCACCATGAGCTGTTGAATGTAAGTCCGGCACGCAGAGCTACGCTGTTTTCCTTTGAAGAACTTGAACTGTTCTGCCCTGAGCATACCCCTGGCGACGTGCCCCATTACACCAACCAGTTATCGCCTGAGCACCCGTTGTATAAACCGTTACAACGCACTGCAATCCATTCCTTTGCCCGCTACCCGCTCCAGGCCGCAGGGGAATTCGTGGGCCTGCTACTGCTGTTCGATATCCCCGGCCTTGACCGGATTGCAGAGATCGACAAGACCATCAAGCTGTTGACCCCCATGATCTCGTTGGCCCTCAAGAATGCCCTCAGCTTCCGCCAGATTGAGCAGCAGGCCCGCGAACTGGAGCAACGGGTGGTCGAACGGACTGCCGAGCTCGAGCAGGCCTGCCTGGCGGCTGAGGCTGCCAACCGGGCCAAGAGTGAGTTTCTGGCCAACATGAGCCATGAGATTCGCACCCCGATGAACGGCGTGATCGGCATGACCCAGCTGCTTCGTTTTACTGAACTGACCCAGGAACAGAAGGGGTACCTGGACAATATCGAACTGTCGGGCAACACCCTGGTGACCCTGTTGAACGATATCCTTGACCTGTCCAAGATCGAGGCGGGCAAGCTGAATCTGGAATCAACGACCTTCAGCCTGCGACGTACCATGCAGGAGGTGATTGCCAACCAAATTGCCCGTATCAATCAGAAGCGGCTTGAGCTCGTGCTGCATCTGCCTGATGAGCTGCCTGACGAACTGGTTGGAGACGTACTGAGGTTCAAACAGATCATATTCAACCTGCTGGGCAATGCCATTAAATTCACGGAGCAGGGCAGCATCACCATTGCCGTAACACTGCTGGGGCACCAGGACCAGCGCGTAACCATCCTTCTGAAAATTACCGATACCGGCATCGGCATGGCACCAGATACCCTGGAGCGTATCTTCGGCTACTTTGAACAGGCAGACAGCTCATCAACACGACGGTACGGTGGCAGCGGCCTGGGGCTGGCCATCTGTCGGCGTTTGTCCGAGCTGATGGGCGGCTGCATCTGGGCTGAGAGCACCGAGGGCAAGGGCAGCAGCTTCTCTGTTGAACTGCCGTTTTTGATCAATCAACATACGCTTTGCTCGTCCAACGGCGATGATCTCGCGGTTGAGACTCACCAGACACACGGTTTGAAGCTGTTGATTGCAGAAGACAATCAGATGAACGCCTTCGCCCTGCAGACCATTTTACAGCGCATGGGACATCAGACACTGGTGGTGGAGGATGGGCGCCAGGTTCTGAAGCGATGGCAAGAAGAGGCGTGGGACTGTATCCTGATGGATATCCACATGCCCGTGATGGACGGACGGCTGGCAACTGCAGCCATCCGTCAGCAGGAACATGTTCTGGGAGGACATATTCCCATCATTGCCATCACGGCCTATGCCCTGCAGGGCGACCGTGAACGGCTGCTGGCGGAGGGGTTTGACGGCTATCTGAGCAAACCGATTGATTTCAAGCAGCTGCGCGACGAGTTGCACCGCTTGACGGCCGGTTCGTCAACAGGCATCTAGCAACTCTACTACAGCGACAGATTACTACACAGCACTGCAGAGCCGATGACTGCGTTTTACAGCACCTGTTTCTGCATCTGACGCGGAAACCGACAAGGAGGTAGCATCATGCGCAACATAGTTCCAGCACTTGTTTTTTCACTTATTGTCATGGTCGCCGGACTGGCCCAGGCCGTTACGGTGGCCGGTACCTACAACAGCACCGAGGGCGCCATGACGCTGCGTCAGCAGGGTGATCGGGTGACTGGCCGCTACGGCAATGACAACGGCGAACTGACCGGAGTGCTGTATGATCGGACCATGGATGGTTTCTGGATTGAGGACAGCTCGGCCCGCCGTTGCAGCACAGCCAAGAATGGCCGTTACTATTGGGGCAGGATCTCGATCGAGTTCACTGACAGCGGTTTTTCTGGCCAATGGGGCTACTGCAACGATGCGCTGACCAGCGCCTGGAGCGGCACCCGCACCTCAAGCCCGCCGCGTAAGGCAGCACCTCCGCCACCAGCTCACAACGACGACCCATTCACCATCCGCGAGGAGCTGAATATCGAGGGAACCTGGGGTTCAACCGAAGGGGATATCCGCTTCCGCCAGCAGGGAAACCGGGTCAGCGGACGCTATGGCAGCGACAACGGCGAGATTGTCGGCTCGCTCACCAGCCAGATCATGCAAGGCTACTGGATCGAAGACAGCTCCAGCCGTCGCTGCAGCACCGCCAAAAATGGCCGCTACTACTGGGGCAGCATAGAGCTCACCTTCGATGGTGACCGTTTCGGCGGACGCTGGGGCTACTGTAACGACCCGCCCACCCAAAGCTGGTCCGGACAACGTAAATAATGGGCCTGACGAGAAGAACCGCCTCTGGCTGCCAGAGGCGGTTCGCGCTTAAGCCGGTACGGCCGGCAGACCTAAACGAAAGGCGCCCATGAAAATTCTCGGCAACAGCATACTCACGGCACTGATGGCACTGCTATGCAACGGCAGTGCAGCTGCCATGTCCCCCGCGCCGCCGCCCCTGGAAACCGTTGCCCAGGTCGACCTGCAGCGCTATCTCGGCAGGTGGTATGAGATCGCCCGCTACCCCAACCGGTTTCAGCAGGGCTGTCAGGAAAGCAGCGCCGATTACAGCCTACGGGATGATGGCGATATTGACGTGCTGAACAGTTGTCGCGACGCGGAGACAGGCTCTATCCGCCAGGCCCGCGGGCGGGCCTGGGTGGTCGACTCCGTCAGCAACGCCAAGCTGAAGGTGTCCTTCTTCTGGCCGTTCCGCGGTGATTACTGGATTATTGGACTGGGCGCAGACTACGAGTACGCAGTGGTGGGTACACCGGATCGCAACTACTTCTGGATTCTCAGCCGCTCACCGCAGATCTCGGAGGACCTCTACGGTCAGATCCTGCAACGGGCCCAGCAGCAGGGGTTTCTGCCGGCCAAGGTCGTCCGCTCGACGAGCGGTGCATCGGGCACCCCCCGGCCTGACCAGCCCTGACTGATGTTTTACGGCCTCATCCCCGCAACCGGCAGACCTCATTTGCTGCCGAATACGGTGCGCAACAGGTCGGTGGTACGGGCCGCAGGATTGGTCCTGATCTTCTTCTCCTCCTCGGCCACCATGGTGAACAGACCGTCCAGAGCCTGATTGATAACGTAGCTGTCCAGATCGAGGCTTGGTTTGCCGGCCAGAGAAGCCAACGGTAATGCCTCATACTTGCCGATCATCTCTTTGTAGGCCCGGGCGGTGCCGACCTTATCCATACTTGCGGACACCGACGGCTTGAATGCCTCAAACAGGCGGCTGCGGGTTTTGTCTTCAAAAAATTTGGTGGCTGCCGTATCGCCCCCCTGCAGCAGGCCCTTGGCATCCTCCACCGTCATCTGTCGGATGGCATCTCCAAAAAAGCCGGCTGCCTGGGGTGCAGCCTTCTCTGCTGCCCGGTTCATACTCAGCACCAACTCGTCCACCTGCTGCTGATAACCAAGCTTCCCGAGCAGGTTGGCGGCCTGTTGCAGCCGCTCCGGCAACAGGATCTTGATCAACTGATTGCCAAGGTAGCCATCGGGTTTGGATACCGTTGCCACGGCCCGCTCGGTGCCGGTGGCCAACGCCTCTTTCAGCCCTTTAACCATGGTCGTGTTGTCCAGGTTGCTGCCTCCCTGCTGCGCAGGTGAGAGCACGGCACGGGAAAGATCATCAAAAAATCCGGCCTGGCAGGGAGATAGCAGCAAGAGCAACAACATAGCGATAATTGGCAGTACAGGGCTCATGATATCCTCCTCGGACGCAGTTCAACAGCAGCCAGCCTGCTCAAGTATGGGTTATTTCCGGCGATATGCAAGGGCAGATTTCCCGTTTGCATTCCTGCCAGCAAAGGCCTACTATATTAAACAGATAGACTAACGCATGACTGGAGTGCGTCATGGCTTCTCCCATCACAACACTGGGTGCCGCCACGATCGGCCCGTCTGCCTCGGTTACCACGCCGGGGGCAGAGATGGTGATGAACGGCCCGACGCAACCAGCCGCACCACCTGCGCCAGCCACTCCAGGCACAAGCGGCGGTCTGCAACCGCCAACCAGTGATACGGTTGAACTTTCGCCCAAGGCGCTTGACCTGAGTAAGGCTCTGACCAACCGCAAACTGGCTGAGGGTCAGCAAGAAAACGACAAACAGCCGGCCCTTGACGATCAGCAGGTCCAGCGGAAGCTGGCCGAGCCGGTTATCCAGAAGCCGACCGACAAGCCGGACCTCTCGCTGACCAAGCAGTACCCGCCCTTCATGGGCAACAGCGAGGAACTGAAGCTCCTCAGGTCGCAGGCCCCGGCGCTGTACCGGCAGCTCCTGCGGATGATCGTACCGCCGCCGGTTAATATCTCATATACCGATGCCCAGTTGTTACAACGACCAAGCATTGACGCACGCATGTAGCACTACGAAACGGGGCTCCGAGTACGACCCCATACCGATAGGAGGTGGCTCAGATGGCAATCAGTCAGATCTCGATGAACAGCGTGGCCACAAATCCGGCCTATACCAACCCGTATGCCAAGACCGAACAGCAGACAGCGGTGCCGCAGGTCAATCAGGACGCACTGAAGTCACCGCAGGCTGCTAAAACCGACACGGTGACCATTTCGCAGCAAGCCCTGCAGAAGGCCAATCAGGACCAGAACGGCCAGGAGCAGACCAACAAAAATCCTGATTCTCTGACGGCTCAGGCCAAGCAACGCTACCAGTACCCCAACATCAAGTAGCCAGCCCGATGGGGAGAGACACACAACGGCCGGCAGCCTTTGGGCTGTCGGCCGTTGTATTTCAGCGCCGCTCAAACCGCCGCACAAACGTGCACCACTCGCAATCCGCTTCACCACAGCCCCTGCTGAACTCTTTGGCCTGGATCCCGGCGTAGACCTCCCTGATCTGGCCGATGACGATGGCCACATCCTCGTCGGTCACCTCCACCTGTGCAGTATGGAACTCGCCGGTTTCCTTGTCCGGCTCCACAAAATCAAACGCGGCGGCGGTCATGGTCAGGCTGCGACGGGGGTCATGCTCAAGCAGGATCCGATAAAAGACCGCCTGCCGCCAGTAATCCCCTCCCAGCAGGTCTTCTGAAGCCGGTTTCTTGCCTTGCTGCTCGGCCTTGGCCACCTTATCGGGATCAGGCGGCCGCAGCTTCTTGAGGGCATTTTTGTGGTTACCGGTCTTGTAATCCACCACCCGCGCCCGGCTGCCGTCCAGTTCCAGCTTGTCCAACTTGCCGTTCAGCGGCACCCCGTCCACCACGATCGCTCGATAGGCATGCTCCACCAGCACATTTTTGTTCCAGCTGCCGGCGTACCGGCGGTGGAAGGCCGGCAGAATTGCCTCACCGTAGGAGAGGCGTCGCCTGAATTCCGAGGGGGTGAAGCCATCCTCGTGACGTTTCATAAACCAACGAAAATCAGCGACAAAGGCCTCGTCCGTCGGAAACTGCCGACGGGGATCGTCCAACATCGTGCGAAACAGCTGTTCCAGGGCGTAGTGCACTGCCGAACCGAAGGTCATGGCGGCGTTCATCGGCGCCGGTACCCGCAGCAGGGTGTTGAAATAGAACGACAGCGGACAACGCAGGTAGGTGTTGAGGTGGGTCACGCTTAAGGAATACTTCTGCAGCAAGGTATCCACAAAGGCGGTGTCAATCAACTCCAGCGGCAACTCACAGCGCCGGGACGGCAGGACCACGGCGCCAAAGGCAAGCAGCGCCTCGTCCGGCAGCACAATGCTCTCCGGCTGAAGACCGCCCCCCTGCATCAACTCGGCAACAAAACGGCTCTGTTCCAGCACCTTGTCGTTGTTGTCCCGCTGGGGCCAGGAGATCACCAGCTGCCGTCGGGCCCGGGTCATGGCCACGTAGAACAGACGACGCGATTCCTCTTCCTCGCTGCCGCTGCAACGGGTCCAGACCGTGGGCGGCAGTGTGTAGGTGCGGCTGCGGCCGGCGCTGTCCCAGGCCCCGCTGGTGCAGCCCAGCATAAAGACGTAGTCGAACTGCAGCCCCTTGGCGCCGTGGGCGGTCAGGAAATTGACCCCTTCGCCGGCATAACTCAGCTTCTCCACCGGCAGACTGATCCCTTGCTGCTGCATATCGCGCAGCAGTTCCAGCAGACCGGCCAGGTTCAGGCTGGTCTTGGCACTCTCATCACGCACAAAGTCAAATAGCGTGTTCAGGAGCTGCAGGTGCCAGACCCGCTCGGTCGAGGAAAGGGCCGTGGCCAGGATACCCAGCCTGGTGATGACCTGATGCAGCAGCTCCTGCAGGGTCATGGTGGCGGCATCCCGCACCAGCTCCTCGATCATGAGACCGGCCTGCTGCAGGGCATGCTCGGTCGGGTCAGGGAACAGCTCGCCCTGGCCGGTTTTCCGGCCACAGCGCGCCAGTTCATCCCGCCAGGAGGTGACCCGCTGTCCGGCGTTGCGGCGGCCGATCTCCAACGACAGCCGTGCCAGGGCCAGGGGCGGAATACCGAACCAGGACTCATGCAGCAGCTCAAACAGCAGCCGCTCACCGGAATGGGGCCGCTGCAACTCGGCTGCCAGGTAGCGCAGCACCGTCAGCAGCTTTTCAATCAGCGGCTCCCGCAGCAGATCGGCACGACGCCGGGTGGCCACCGCTACGCCGCGACCGGTCAGATAGCGGATGATCTCGTCCGATTGCGTATGATTGCGGTAGATCACCGCGATCCGGTCCAACGGGATTCCCTGATCGCGCAGGGCCTCAATCGACTGACTGATGCCGACCGTTTCGTGGGCCTGAGTGATGTAACAACGCAGGTGCGGCGGCTGCGGCAGGTCAGCCACCTCGGGGTTCATGGCCGTCAGCCGTTTGTCGTCGGTCAGTCGCTCATTGTTGTTGGCGATCAGGCTGGCGGCGGCATCCAGTATCCGTTGTGAGGAGCGATGATTTTCGGTCAGGGTGACCACCGTCAGATCGTCGGCATAACGCTGCTGGAAACGGCGGATGTTCTCAATGCTGGCCCCCTGGAAGCGATAGATCGACTGGTCGTCATCCCCTACCGCAAACAGGTTAGGGCTCTCCCAGTAATCGGCCAGCTGCAGCAACAGCTCGTACTGGGAGCCGCTGGTATCTTGAAACTCGTCCACCAGCAGGTACAGGTAGCGCTCCTGATAACGGGACAGCAGGTCCGGTGACTGCTGAAAGGCCCTGACACACCACAGGATCATATCGCTAAAATCGTAGCGACCGCGCTCCAGGAGCAGACGCTGATAGTCAGAGAAGGTAGCGGCGGCGGCCTTGAGCTGCTCCAGCCGGCGCAGGCTGTCGCGCAGCTTCTTCTCGTTCAGTTCACCTTTTTGATGAACCGTGCCGTCACGATCCTTGGTGGCGCGCTTATAGCGATACTCCGGATCATCGATCAGCGAGACCGCATAGCGCTCGGCCTGCTGGGCCAGGAACTCGGCCGACCAATCCTCCTTTTTCATGATCTCGTACAGGGCCAGCAAGCGGTCGGACTCGAAGTGGATGTCGCCGGTGGAACGGGTCAGCGGATGATCCTGGGGAAAGGCGTCGATGATCTCACGCACCAGCTGGAACTGCTCCAGTTCGGAGACCGGCGCCAGGGAACGGATGCCGAACTGGTCGGCGTTTTCCTGGATCACCAGATTGCAGAAGGCGTGGAAGGTGAAGATATCGACCCGGTAGGCATCGGGGCCGATGAACTCCAAAAGACGTGAACGCATGGCCACTGTGCCGGCGTCGGTATAGGTCAGACAGAGGATGTTTTCCGGCAGGGCATCACTGACCCGCAGGATGGTGGCGATCCGCGCAGCCAAGATCTCGGTCTTGCCGGTGCCGGGGCCGGCAATCACCAGCACCGGCCCCTCGATGGTCTCAACGGCCGTGCGCTGCTCGGCGTTGAGACGGTCACGAATCCGGTCAAACATACGATCAAGCTGTTTCATCTGGTGCACCTGTTCCCTTACATGTCGTCTGAGTATACCCAAAGCACCGATGCGACGGAATACCAAAATGCCTGACAACGTTGACCTGAAGCCACTGAAATGGTAGGAATGGCTGCATGAACCTTACCACGCCCTTTCGCAGCCGCCTGTGCCAGATACTGCCCACCCTGTTCATCTCGCTGCTCCTGTTCTCCTGCGGCGGCGCCACCGCCGCAAACGATGAGCGTCTGGAACGCGCCGCCCAACAACTGCGTAACCGGCAGTACGAAGAGGCGCTCCAGAGCAGCCTGCAGGCGCCTGCTTCAGGCCGACGCTCTCTGATGGCCGGCATCAGCCTGATGCGCCTCAACAAACCTGAAGAGGCTCTGCCTCACCTGCAGGAAGCAGAACGCAGCTACCCTCTGCTGACAGACCATGCCGCTGCCCTGCGCGCCCAGGCCCTGTTCGCACTGAAACGGTACCGTGATGCGGCTGAAATCGCCGCCAGGACCGCCCGCAACAGCCGAGCAGCGGCCTTAAGCCGCCAGATGGAAAAACTGACCGCCGACGCACTGTTTGAGGCTGGCGATCTGACGGCGGCACTGGCAGCCTACCGGCAGTTCAGCGCACGACACAGCCTGGGAGGCGACAGCGTGGATGCCCGCTACCAGGCGGCGCTGTGCCGTGAGCAGTTGGGTGAACAGGCCGCAGCCCTCGACGAGTACCGCGTCATCTGGCTGCACTATCCGGCCGCTCCCCAGGCCGAGAAGGTCCGCCAGACCCTCAAGCGCCTCAACCAGGAAAACGCCTTTTCGCCAGAGGAGCTGTATCAACGGGCAACCCTGCTGTTGGCCGCCGGCCGAGCCAATGACGCTGCCTGGGCGCTGGCGGCCATCCCCCGCAACGATCTTTCCCCTGATCTGCTGGCCAGAATCGAACTGAAATCGGGTCAAGCGGCCAGCAAACAGCGTAACTACACCCTGGCTGAACAATTTTTGGCCCGGGCGGCACAGTCACACAACCAGGCCATACGTGACGAGGCCCGTCTGGCCCTGGCCCGCGTTGAAGAGCGTACCAACCAGAGCGAACGGGCGTTGGCACGCCTGTTGAGCCTGGCCAGCGAGCGGGGAAGCCTGGCCGATGATGCCCTGCTTGAGGCCGGCTTTGTCCACAAGCATGCCGGCCGATTCAGTGAATCCAACCTGCTGTTTGAGCGGCTGGCACACGACTTTCCAACCTCGGAACTTGCAGGCAGGGCAAGCTGGGAAGCCGCCTGGAGCCACTACCTTGCCGGAGAGCTGCAACCCGCCGCCGATGCCTTTCAGCGCTTGCTGCAGGACAGCACATACCGGGAGCGTTCACTGTACTGGTATGCTCGCACATTAGTACGACAAAATAAGTCTCAAAATGCGGAGCTGTTCTATAAACAGCTGCTTAATGAGTATCCATTCGGCTTTTACGCGGCCTGGCACCGCAACCAGCAGCAGCAGGCCACCGGCTGGGAACCGCTCTCCGCCAGCCAGCCCGAGCCTTCCCTGCCGACCGGCAGCGAACGGATTCTGGCGCTGGTTTCCTGTGGCCTGATGGAAGACGCACGCACCGAACTGGCCGCCCTGAAAAGCGCCGCCCCCCCTCAACAGATGGCGGCTGGTTTCGCTCGACTGCACCTGCTGGCCGACGACCCCCACGGCGCCATCGTCACCTTCCACCAGAACCGCCCCGAGCGCTGGGAACGGCAGTCCCTTCCCTTCTGGGCATTGGGCTACCCGCGCCCGTACGGCGATCTGTTCAGCAAACATGCCACTGCCAACCGGTTGCCGGAGAGCCTAGTGCTGGCCTTGGCCAAGGCCGAAAGCAGCTTCAGGCCAGCCGTCAAATCCCCGGTCGGGGCCATCGGCCTGATGCAGCTGATGCCCGCCACCGCCCGCATGACTGCCGGCTACAAGGGAAGCAAGCCCTACAATCCGCTCTGGTTGGTGGACCCAGAGTACAACATCCGCCTGGGCACCAAACATCTGCGCGAACTGCTTGACCAGTTTCACCAGGATACGGTCTTTACCCTGGCCGCCTACAACGCCGGTGCCGGAGCGGTCAACCGTTGGCGCAAGAACTTCGGAAGCCTGGAACGGGATGAGTTCATCGAAAATATCCCCTACCAGGAAACCCGTGACTACGTGAAGAAGATTGTGGCTCACATCGCCGTCTACCAGTCGCTGTATCGCATCCCCTAAGGAATCACAATGACCAGGATTGCCCTGTTTGCCATCATGCTGCTGTTGATCGTCACCACGCTGCTCAGCGCAACACCGGGAGAGGATATTAACGCGCTGACCGCAACCATCAGCGCAGAATTCAGCGGCAAAACGGCCAGACAGTGGGGAGAGGCCGTGACCGGCGTACGAACACGGCTTGCAACCGACGAGCGGGTCCTGGCTCTGACCCTTGACGCCTGCGGATCACCCACGGGGAAGGGGGTTGACCTTCACCTGTTGAACTTCCTGACGCGGGAGCAGATTCCGGCCACCCTGTTTGTGAATGCCCGCTGGATTGACGCTAACTTGGAGCTGTTCAAGCAGCTGGCCGCCAATCCGCTGTTTGAGATCGCCAACCACGGCATGTGGCACAAACCGGCCTCCGTCAACGGACGTTCCGCCTACGGCATAGACGGCACCAGGGATCTTAAGGAGCTAATACAGGAGATAGAGTTGAACGCCCGGAAGGTAGAGGGGATCAGCGGCTCACGACCACGCTATTACCGATCAGGCACTGCCTATTATGACGAACTGGCGGTGCAGGTGGCCAACCGGCTGGGGCACGAAGTGATCGGTTTTTCTGTGCTGGGCGACGCCGGCGCCACCCTGCCGGCTGCCAAGGTCAAGGCTGCCCTGAGTGCTTCACGGCCGGGCGACATCATCATCGCCCACATGAACCATCCCGAGGCAGGTACCGGCGCCGGCATCATGGCCGCCGTACCGCTGCTTAAAAAGCAAGGCTTCCGGTTCGTGCGACTGTCAGACTACCGCCTGCAGTAATACCCCGCCATCGCACTTAAAACCTCGATCTGCCAATAGCTGCTATCGCATCTGGGATCTGTTCAGCCGGCATTGGTCTGGCGTACATGAACCCCTGCACGAAGGCGCAGCCGATCTGCCTCAGAATCTCCTGCTGTTCAGGGGTTTCAACACCTTCAGCCACGGTCTGCATGCCGAGGTTATCGGCCATATTGACCACCGACTGGGCTATGGCCCGATCACCGCTATCGTAGGTCAGATCCTGCACAAACGAACGGTCGATCTTCAACACCGACACCGGGAATGCCTTAAGGTAACTGAGCGAGGAATAGCCGGTGCCGAAGTCATCGATCGAGATACCGCAGCCCAAACCCCGCAAACGCTCCAGCACCCGCACCACCTGCTCCGGCTCTTCAACCAGGGCGCTCTCGGTAAGTTCCAGTTCGAGCTGACCCGGCCTGATACCGGTTTCAGTGATAACCGCAGCAATCCGCTCAATGAGATCCGGCGACTTGAACTGCACCGCCGAGAGGTTGACCGCCATGTTCAGCTCAAGCCCCTGCTGGTGCCAGTCAACCTGCTGCTGACAAGCGGTGCGCAGCACCCATTCACCGATCGGTACAATCAAGCGGTTCTCTTCAGCCAACGGTATGAACCGGTCAGGGGAGACCAGCCCAAACTCCCCGCTCTCCCAACGCAACAGCGCCTCGACCCCCACGACCTGACCGGTGGCAAGCGCAACCTTCGGCTGGTAATGAAGCCGCAGTTCCTGCCGCAGCAAGGCGTGCCGCAAGCCCTGGTCAAAGGCGATCCGCTCCTGCACACCGTAATTGAGCTCTTCGCGGAAGAACCGGAAGGTGTTTTTGCCCTCCTCCTTGGCGTGATACAGTGCCATATCGGCATGTTTTTCAAGGGTCTTGGCGTCATCGCCGTCCTTGGGATACAGCGACACCCCGATGCTGGCGCTGACGAACAGTTCGCCCTCCTCCAGCACCACCGGCTGTTCTATGGTACGCAACAGCTTGTTGATCACCGGCACCACATCCTCTTCGTGGTGGATGTCATGCAAAACAACAGCAAACTCATCGCCCCCCAGCCGGCAGACCACGTCATCATCCCGCAATGCGTCCAACAGCCTACGGGCTAATTCCTTCAACAGACGGTCCCCGGCAGGATGGCCCAGGCTATCGTTGACATGCTTGAACCGGTCAAGATCGATGTACAGCAGCGCCATACTGTTGTCCTGACGACGGCTCCGTTTTAGTCCCTGCTCCAGCCGGTCCTGCAGCATACGCCGGTTGGGCAGGTCGGTTAGCGGATCGAAGTAGGCCAGATGCTCGATGGTTGCCTCGGCGTTTTTCCGTTCGTTGATATCCTCCACGTTGGCAATAAAGTGGGTAATCTGCCCTGATTCGTTGCGCATGGGGCTGATCGAGGCCACTGACCAGTAGACCTCGCCACTCTTGCGACGATTGAGCAGCTCGCCATGCCACTCATCACCCCGCAGGATCGTGTTCCACAGTTCCTGAAACACCTCACGCGGCGTTGATTCCGACTTGAGAATACGGGGATTGTGCCCGATCGCCTCGCTGGGACTGTAACCGGTCACCTGGGTGAACTTACGATTAACGTACTCAATGGTGCCGTTAACATCGGTGATCAGGACGCCGCTGGCGCTGTTTTCAACTCCCAGCTGCAGCTTACGCAGATGGGAGTTAACCTCCTCAGCCTGCTGCAGTTGTTGACGCTGTCGCCGCTGGTAGACTGAGAGCGCCAGAGCGGCGAGCATGGCTATGGCCAGAAAGGTTGCCGTCTGGTAACGGGCATGGGTACGCCAGTCGGCCGTAATGGCATCCATGCGTCGTGCGGCAAGCACCACCAGCGGCTTATCCAACTGAGACTGCCCCGGCTGAAAGGTCTTGAAGACCATCAACCGCTGATCATTGGTGGCGTAGAGCGTACCGCTGAAAATGTTTTCCTGATTGCCGCTCTCGCGATGTGCTGAAAAAAAGGTGCCCGGCAGGTTGAGATTTTTACCGGTCAGCTCCACCCGGTTCGGCTCCATGGTGAAGATCAGCCCATCACCATGGATGATGGCGGTTACCATATCCTGGCTGTAGTTGACCGAGTGCAGCAAGGTTTGAAAGTACTCCGGATTGAGCGTGGCGCTGATAATACCACCAAAGCCACCGTCAGCGTCCTGCACCACCCGGATCAGGTTAACCCCCCAGACCCCCAGCAAGGTCTTAAAGGGTGGCGAAACAAACAGGGCCTGCTGATCGCGCTGATTGCGGGCATGGATGAAATAGTCACGCTGGGCCATGCTGCGACCCACCAGATCGTCTCGATTAGAGAGGCGGATACGGCCATCGGCGTCGATGGCGTTCAACACTCTAATGCCGGGCAACACTTCCTCAAACAGCCTCATCTGCTTCTCTGCGACAGCCTGATGCCATGTAGCCGGGTCACGGCCACCCAGTTCGCTGCGCAACGCAGTAATAACCCGATCGGCGGCTGCTATCTGCACCGTGAGATTGTCGCTGACAACCCGCGCCTGGGTCTGCAAACGGTGCTGCTCACCGGCCATGATATCGCGGTGGATCTTGTACAGGTTATGGACCACCGCACCGGCCAACAGCACCAGACCAGCAACCAGCAGACCCCATTGCGAGAGGAAACGTTTTTCCGACTTTCTGAACATCATCACTCCGTCATTGCTCTAATCTGCACCACGCAGCCCGATCACACGGGCCAGCTCTTCAACCAGCTGTTTCAGCTCAACCGGCTTTGCCACATAGCCGTCGAACCCCTTTTTCAATATCGCCTCACGGTCTCCACGCAAGGCATGGGCCGTCAACGCGATGATCGGAAGACGCGCCGCCGCCGTCTTCCGCTCGATTTCCCTAATCGCCTCCGTTGCCTGGAAACCGTCCAGCAACGGCATCTGCAGGTCCATCAGAATACAGTCGAAGGCATGCTGTTGCAGGGCGTCGAGCGCCTCCCTCCCGTTGCCGGCAACCACCACCTGATGCCCGATCCGCCCCAACAACGCCTCGATATAGCGCGCGTTGATCTGATTGTCTTCGGCCACCAGCACGTTGAGTACCTTGACGCTGCCCACATCCTGCGCATCAGTATGGTCTGCCACAACTGCTGTCCGCACCTTGTGACGCAGCAGAAACGGCAGCTCCACATAAAAACTACTGCCTGTGCCAAGACTACTCTCAGCCCAGATCCGACCCCCCATCAGTTCAGCCAGCTTGCAGCAGATGGAAGGCCCCAGCCCGGTGCCGCCGTACTGGCGAGTGGTGGAGCTGTCAGCCTGTTCAAACGGCTTAAAAATACGCTCCAGAGCCTCCGGAGCCATACCGATGCCGGTGTCCGCAACCCCCAGGCGGATTACTGCCATATCCTCCTGGCGAGAAACCAGCGCAGCACTGATGGTGATACAGCCCTGTTCGCTGAACTTGATGGCGTTGCCCAACAGGTTCAGTAGGATCTGCTTGCACCGCAGCTGATCGCCATAGATCAGATCAGGCACCTGCTCGTCAATCGCCACCTCCACCTGCAGCCCCTTTTCGGCGATGCTGGACTTCAGGATGGCAACCAGGTCCTGGATGCTCCGCCGCAGGGAAAAGTCGTTGGCATGCAGTTCTACCTTACCGGCCTCGATCTTCGACAGGTCGAGGATGTCGTTGATCAGGGCCAGCAGGTTATTGGCAGAGAGCTCGATACTTTCAAGGTACTCCTGCTGTTCCGCTGTCAGCTCGGTAAAACGCAGCAACTGGGTCATGCCGATCACGCCGTTCATCGGCGTTCGGATCTCATGGCTCATATTGGCCAGAAACTCGCTCTTGGCCTGGTTGGCGGCTTCAGCCGCCAGTCGAGCCTGCTGCAGTTCAGCTTCATACTGCTTGCGCTCGGTGATATCGCTATGGGTGCCGATCAGCCGCAACGCTTTACCATCTCGACTCCTGGACACAACCATGCCGCGGTCAAGAATCCACTTGTAACTGCCGTCCTTGCACCGCAGGCGCTGCTCGTTCTGATACACGGAGCTTTCGCCGGACAGGTAGCGGTTGATGTCGGCATAGGCCCGCTCACGGTCATCGGGATGTAACCGGCTATCCCATTCTTCAAGCCGGTTTTCTATCTCATCATCCTGGTAGCCCAGCATCGCCTTCCACTGGGATGAAAAAAAGACACCGTTACTCTGCATATCCCAGTCCCACACCCCATCACCGGCGCCTTCCAGGGCAAACTGCCAACGGGCCTCACTGTCCTGTAAGGCAGCGGTGCGTTCGGCTATCCGCTGTTCAAGTTCATTGTTGAGGGTCTGCAGCTCATGAAAGGAATCTTCCAGGGCATCGGCAGTGGTGCGGTAGTTCTCCAGCAGATCGGCCACCTCGCTGGTGCTGGGTGCAGGCCAGATGATCGGCTTACCCTCCCGTAGCTTGGCGGGTAGTTCGCTGGTAACCCCGCGCAACTCATCAAGCGACGTGATCAGACGGGAGGTAAACCAGCGTGACAAGCAGACCGTCAGCAGCATCAGACCGGCAAGCATGGCCAGCACCTGAAAGGTGCGCTTGTTCAGATACTCCATAGTGGGCTTAAGCGACCCCTCAACCACGACACGCCAACCGGCTTCGGCCGACAGCTCCGCCTCGGTCAGGTAGTAGGAACGCAGCCAACGTTTGATGGCGCCAACGCCAGGCACCGGGTCGGGTATCCACTGGCTGAGTTTTTCATTAACCGGCAGGAACCGCCCCCCTGCCGGCATAGAAAAGGTCTGCAGAAACGATAGATCGCTACGGGTGCTCACCAGCACCCGACGTTGCCGATCAACTAGGGTGACATGTATCGGTCGCTTAGCGGTCACGCTTTTCAAGAGGGCTACCGGATACTCCAGCGAAAGGACGCTGAAGACCGCCCCTCGATACTCACCGGCACGTCGGACCGGCGCCAGTATCAGTAGTCGGGGCCCCGGCGCACCGATCCTGCCTATGAAGAGATCCAAGACCTGTTGATCACCTGCTTTGTGCAGCAACTCGATGTAGGGACGATCCGAGAGGTCGATGCCGATGGTCGATTGCCCTTGTTCATCCACCATCGGCGAAAAGGCCCGGGTGATGTTGGCTTGATCCAGCACCCCCATCCGCTTGACACTCGCAACTCCTTGCCGACTATCATCAAGCGTTCGCTGCATGACTGCCGGAGCACCGGCGGGATCAACCACCAAGCGCTTGAGGGTGTTGACACGCTGCTGCTCCTGTTCAAGCCAGTTGGCCAGGGCAACTCGACTCAGCTCCCCCATCCGCTGCGTAAGGATTTGCAGGTTTTCAGTCTGCTGCCGGTACTGCGCTCGGCTGTCGAAGTACAACAGCGCCAAGGCCGGAACCAGCACCAGCGCCTGCATCACGATTAGCATCAGACTGCGCAACGAAGGCAGCTCACGGCCTGTCGTTCGTCTGATACGCACCAGATAATACAGCCCTTCGGCCAGCATGGCGTTGAAAATGCCATTGACCCCCTGTTTGACACCGATCATCAGCGTGGCCTGGGACGGCAGCCCCATCACCAGATGGTAAAAGAACCAGACCAAGGCGATGCCCAAGGTAAACCAGTAAAGCATCACCGACGGCAACAGCTCAAAACGCCGCCGCTGCCAGAGCAGACCTGCCACCAGCGCCTCGGCGCCCCAGATCAGAATGTTCCAGGGATTATGCCAATGCAGCACCGTAGCGCCTGCTGCCACCACAGCTGCCAGCAGTCCGGCGCCAAGCCCATATTGCAGCAGGGCAAACAGAACCAGGACTGAACCAAAGAGAAAACGGACCTCCAGGAACAGCTCAAGCGTCAGGAGATTGAGCAGAAAACCGGCGCCACCAAACAGCAGGCCGGCCAGTAACGTGCGGCGATTCATGGGATGACCCCTGATGGAGTAGCTGCTGCCAGTATTGTTCCACAGCTTTTGTGCTTGTCAAGCCGCGCCAGAGCTCAATCCAGCCGTTTTATACAAAAGCCCCGGCCAGTCGGCCGGGGCTTTTGATGCCATAGCGCCATTGCAGCGCTACTTCTTCACTTCATCTTTTTTCTCCGGCTGCTTGGCAGCCGTCAGCGCATCGTTCAGCACCTTCACACCCGCCTTAGAAGCGGCGATGGAGGCGGTCAGGGTTTCACGGGCCAGGGTCGGGTTATGGAAACCGTCCGAGTTCTCGGCGGTCCAGTACTCCCACAGCACATGGGCTTCTTCATGCTTGGCGCGGGCCTGATCCAGGATGGTGGGAGCCACGCCGGCACGGGCGGCAGTCTGGTAGGTGTCGATCAACTGCCCCAGCCAGTACTCTGCCTTACGCATCTTGCCCTTGGTGTAGTTGCGGATGGTGTCAATCTGCCACTTTTTCTTCTCAGCGCTATCGCCGGGGTGGCAGGTGATGCAAGACTCCTTGACCATATTGATCGGCTTGACCACACCGTGGGTGGAGTACGGCTTGCCGTCCTTGCCTTTCAGCTTGGGCATATGGCACTGGTGGCACTGGACGCCGGCCTTGTCATGCACCGAACCGGCATAGGTCTCGGCCTCGGGGTGCTGCAGCTTGATCAGGCGGGCGCCGGTAATGGCGTGCTTGAAGTCGAAGAAATCCAGCTCTTTATAGTGGGCCAGCAGATCCTTGGCGTTCTTGAGCGGGAAATGGTTAGTGCGGTTGGTGACAAAGGTAACCGGCTTGCCATCACTCCACTGGGTGCCGGGGTTACAGTTGTATTCCACGTGACACTGGGCGCACATCATGCGGGAATCGGTCTTCTCCATGATGCCGATCTTGCGGAAGCCGTCCCTAAACGAGATGATCTTCAGGTCGGTCTTGCCATTCTTGGCAAAGATATTCTTGGAAGGATTCTGGTCAATGGCCTCCACCAGGGCATCACGGATGATACGCGGCTGGGTGCCGTGGGGGTCGTGACACTCAATACAGCCCACCGGGTTATGGACATCCTTGACCACATCGTTGACGTTGGAGCTGCGATCCCACTTGCCGCCCTTCTCGCCCAGGTGCTTCCACTTGAGAATCAGGTCGGACGACTTGCACTGGATACAGGTCGGGTTACCGGCCATGGCGGTCTCGGTCAGCTTGCCGCTGGCCCCCTTGTCCTCCAGGATGTCCCAGGTCTTGCCGACCTTGTCGTAGTTCTTCCAGCCACCCTTGAACTGATAACGTCCGCCCTGGAAGCGGTCCACGGCGAACTGATCCACCACCATATAGGCGTGACCACGGGGTTCGGCATGCTCAAAGGTGAAGCCATGACCGGCCAGCAGCTTATCCTGCAGCGGCGAACGGCCGGTGGGCACACCCTTTTCTTTGCGTGAACCGCCTTCCGGATAATGTATGGCATAGAAGCTGTCGAACTGGGCCTTGTGACAGCTGCCGCAGACCGCCTGATCGATCTTGGTGATCGGCTTGACGTCGGGCCCCTTCTCCAGATGCTCCTTGATGTTGTCGTGACAGACGGTACAGGCCAACTTGGCGTGTTTAGAGTTCTCCTTGAGCGCCTTTACCTCGCTGTGACACATGTAGCACTGCTCGCGGCCATCCTTGGCCACTGCAGCCGCCGGTTTCGCCTTGGGCGCCGCCAGCACCGGGATGGCCACAAAAGCTCCCAAGCCGACGACGGTTGCTGCCAGGGCTAATCTCTGCTTCAGCATGTTCATTCTCCTTTCATGTGTTGATAATGGTAGCTGCACAACCGTAACTACAAACAACCTTGCGGACAAAAATCTCGTTACCAGCTTGAAGCACCTCATCCCTGACATGCGGGCTGCCGGCTTGAGTCACAGACAACATCTACGTGACACCGCACGGGAAGTATGCTGAAACGCCGTATACAATCTCGAGTGTGGCGGATACTACTGTCATATTCATAAACCAAGTTTGACCAAAGTCAAATTTTTCTAACCCATTGTTTCTATATATATAAATTACGAGATGTTGACTTTTCTGCTGTACTTGGTATACACACTAAACACAAATCTCAGTTGGACAAGGAGCGCGGTCATGCCGCTGATTGACAAACCTGCTCCAGGCTTCGATCTTGAGGGAAGTGACGGCAAACGGCACCGCCTTGAAGACTACGTCGGCAGACGGCTGCTCTTGTTTTTCTACCCGAAGGACAACACCTCCGGTTGCACCAAAGAGGCCACCGGTTTCCGTGATCTACAACCAGAATTTGACAAACATGGCGTTCTTATTCTGGGAATCAGCAAGGATTCGGTCAATTCCCATCAAAAGTTCATAGCCAACCATGAACTCAACATGGTCTTATTGTCCGACCCCAATGCAACCGTCATGAAGGCCTACAAGGCCTATGGTGAGAAGACGCTGTACGGCAAGACCGTTTCCGGAGTCATCCGCTCCACCGTCCTGATCGCGCCGGACGGCACCCTGAAAAAACATTGGACCAAGGTGGCCAAGCCAGATCAGCATCCCGCCGAAGTGCTGGCGTACATAGACGAATATTGCACCTAAACAGGAGGACGTTACGTGAGCTTCATATCACTGCAGGAAGTTATCGATTTTGCCATCGAGCGTGAAGAGACCGCCTACCAACTCTACAAACGGGCCGCTGAGCTGACCATCAGCCCTGCCAGCCGCAAGATGTTTGAAGAGTTGGCCCAGGAAGAAGCCGCTCACAAGGATGTCTTTGCCAAGGTTGACCCGGACAAACTGGACGAATTGAAGGTCTGCAAGCTGCCGGAGGCCACCATCGGCCAATACCTGAAAGATGTGCCGTTCCATCCCCAGATGTCCTATCAGGAGATCCTGGCCTACGCGCTCAAGACCGAGGAAAGTGCCTACCAGCTGTATAAGGCTGCGGCCGGCATGACCGAAGACCCCAAGTTGCAGAAAACCCTCTTGGCCTTTGCCGAGGTTGAGTTGGGGCATCGCCGCAAGATTGAGGCGATGTACGACGAGAAGGTGCTGACCGAAGGCTAGCAGCTCCGCAATCTCGAAGACTTGATCAACGGCGTCAGAAACACTGACGCCGTTTTTGTTTTTTGACCATTGTCAAAAAACTTCATTTTTTGCACCAAATGGTCGATGTAATTGCTTCACATAAAGGACCATCCCGATATAGTTTGTCCCATTAAAAATAGACGCCACGAGGTGAGCGATGTTCAAGAACATGAAAATCAGTCTCAAACTGCTGTTAGTACTGGCAATTCCTATCGTCGGCATGATCATCTTCGCAACCGTGAACCTGCTGGACAATCTGCGCACACTTTCCAGCATGCGCACCACCCAAGCACTGATCACGGTCTCCGTCTCAGGCGGTGCGCTGGTCCACGAACTGCAGAAGGAACGGGGACTAACAGCCGGCTTCCTCGGCTCCAAAGGCGAAAAATTCAAGGAAGAACTGCACAAACAACGACAGGCCGTAGACGGAGCACTAAAAGCATTCCAGACCACGGTTGCCGACCAAGGAAACCGTGCCGATGCGTTGAAGGCAGCACTGGACGTCGTTACCAGTGACCTGCAGCGCATCGCGGCCATCCGTGCCGCAGCGGATGCGCTGACCATGGAACCGAAGGAATCCTTTGGCTACTACACCGGCCTGATCGCCGCCTGTCACAACGTGGCCTACGCCGTGGTCAGCAATGCCGCCGCCCCGGACATCGCCCTCCAGGCCTTTGGCTACACCGCCTTCCAGGCGATGAAGGAGTCCAGCGGGCAGTTGCGGGCCACGGTCAATGGCATCCTGGCAGCAGACGCCAGCGATGCCGCAAGCTACCAGCGCGTCGTGCGGATTGCAGCCGCCGAGGAACTGCGCCAGAACAATTTCAAGCGCTTTGCCGATCCGCTGCTGGTCAAAGAGTTTCAAGAGCGTCTGACCACTGCCCAGCCCACCAAACAGACCGAAGAGATGCTCAGATCCGCTTTGGACAAGGGAATCGGCAGCGGCTTCAGCATCGCCCCGGAGCAGTGGTTTGGCACCATCAGCGCCAAGATCAATCTGCTCAAAGAGCTGGAAGACAAGCTGGCCACCAGCCTGACGCAACTGGCCGAACAAAGGGCGAGTCAGGCCAAACGAGGACTCATCTTCAGTGTTACCCTTACCGTCATCTTCAGCATGCTGGCGATCGGTCTTGGCTTCGCCATCATCGCCGGCATCACCAAGCCGTTGCAGACGCTGGTGACGATGCTGCATGACATCGCCCAGGGCGAAGGCGACCTGACCCGCCGGCTGGCGGAAGACCGCCGCGATGAGCTGGGCGAGGTGGCCCGCTGGTTCAATCAGTTTGTGGCCAACATCCACGGCATTATCGCCCAGGTCTGCGGTACCACCACCCAGGTGGCCACCGCCTCCAGCCAGCTACACGGCACGGCCGAGCAGATCGCCACGGCCGCCGAAGAGGTGGCGGCCCAGTCGGCCACGGTGGCCACCGCCAGCGAGGAGATGTCGGCCACCTCCAACGATATCTCCCACAACTGCACCCTGGCCTCCGACAGCGCCTACCGCGCATCCCAGACCGCCAACAGCGGCGCCGTTGTGGTCAAGGAGACCATCTGCGGCATGCAGGCCATTGCCGACAAGGTGCGCGAGTCGGCCCACACCGTCGAATCGCTGGGGGCCCGCTCAGACCAGATCGGCGCCATCGTCGGCACCATTGAGGATATCGCCGATCAGACCAATCTGCTGGCCTTAAATGCCGCCATCGAGGCGGCCCGGGCTGGGGAGCAGGGCCGGGGGTTTGCTGTGGTGGCCGATGAGGTGCGGGCCTTGGCGGAGCGCACCACCAAGGCCACCCATGAGATCGGCGAGATGATCAAGGCCATTCAGGCAGAGACTGAAGGCGCCGTGTCATCCATGGAGCAAGGGGTTCGCGAGGTGGAAAAGGGGATGGACAGTTCACGCCGTTCCGGCGATGCCCTGCAGCAGATCCTGGAAGCGATCAGCGACGTCAACCTGCAGGTGCAGCAGATAGCGACCGCTGCCGAGGAACAGACCGCCGTCACCGGCGAGATATCCAGCAACATCCATCAGATCACCGACGTCGTGCAGGACACTGCCAAGGGCGCCCATCAGACCGCCGACGCGGCCTCAGGGCTCTCCCGCACGGCGCAGGACCTGCAGCAGCTGGTGGGCAGATTCCGCCTGTAAATCCGACCCGACTCTACAAACGTCAAAAGGCGGGGGAATCCCCGCCTTTTTTGCATACCACAGACTGCACCAGTTCAGCCCTTGGGCATGAAGATAAAGAACGACAGCGACAGCAGCGCCAGCACCCACATCCCGCTGGAGACCTCACGCCCCCGGCCGGTGCAGAGCTTGATCAGCGGATAGGACAGCAGACCGGCGGTCATGCCCACGCCGATGTTGTAGGTGAAGATCATCAGCGCAATGGTCAGGAAGGCGGGGATCAATTCACTGAAGTCGTCGAAATCCAGCCGGGTGACCGGTTGGATCATCAGGGCGCCGATCACGATCAGGGCGATGCCGTAGGCGTGGGCCGGCACCATGGTGAACAGCGGGGCGAAAAAGAGCGACAGGGCAAACAGGCCGCCCACCACCAGGGCGGTAAAGCCGGTGCGCCCGCCGGCGGCGATGCCGGTGGCCGACTCGATGTAGGCCCCGGTGGTGGTGGTGCCCAACAGCGGCGCAATGGTGGTGGCCACCGCATCGGCCAGCATCGGCCGCTCGATCTCTGGCAGGTTGCCGTCCTTGTCCAGCAGATCGGCCCGCATCGAAAGCCCCAGCAGGGTGCCGATGGTATCCAGAAAGGCCATCATAAAGATCATCAGCACCACCGGAAAGATGCCCGGCTGCAGGGTACCGGCGATATCCAGCTTGAACAGGATCGGCGCCAATGATGGAGGCAGGCTGACCAGGCTGTCAGGCAGCGGGGTGATCCCCAGCAGCACCGAGGCCAGGGTGGTGAGGCCGATGCCGTACAAAAGCGCCCCGTTGACCCGGCGGGCAAACAGCACCGCCGTCAGCAGAAAGCCGCCCATCGCCAGCAGCACCGTGGGTTGGGCGATGTTGCCCAGCCGAACCGGCGCGCCCGGCACCCCTAACACCACCAGCCCCACCTCGTTCAGGCCGATAAAGGTCAGGAACAGACCGATCCCCACCGCAAAACTGGCCTTGAGCGACAGCGGGATCGATTCCGCCAGCCAGGAGCGCACCTTAAACAGCGTCAACAGCAGGAAGGCCAGGCCAGCCCAAAAGACCGCCCCCAGGGCCACCTGCCAGGAATAGCCCATCCCCTTGACCACCACAAAGGCCACAAAGGCGTTCTCGCTCATGTAGGGGGCGATAGCAAAGGGGCGTTTGGCCCAGAAGGCCATCACCAGACAGCCGATCACGGCGGCCAGGATGGTGGCCGTGACCTGGGCCTCCTTGGGGATGCCGGCCACCGCCAGGATGGCGGGATTGACCACGATGATATAGGCCATGGTCAGGAAGGTGGTGACCCCGGCCAGGGTTTCCTGACGATAGGAGGTGTTATAACGGTTGAATTCAAAGAATTTTTTCATAGCAATCCTTAACGAGGAACGCGATAGTTTCTCAAGGTCAAGGCGTGGGAGCGAGTGCCGCGGAGGCGTACAGTGCTCGTACGTTGAGCAGGCACGAGCGAAGCACAACGCAGAGATTGCGGAAATAGTGCGTTCCTACAACCCCTTCACGGCGTAGATGCCGGCCGCATTGCGCCACATGCCGTCATAATCCAGACCATAGCCGAACACAAAGCGGTCAGGGATCTCCAGGCCGGTAAAGTCGGCCCGGTAGCCGGGCAGTACCTTGCGGTCGTGCAGCTTGTCCACCAGCACGGCGGTCAGCACCTGCCGGGCACCCCGGGCCAGGCACTCGTCCACCAGGGCCTTGAGGGTCACCCCTTCGTCAAGGATGTCATCCACCAACAGCACGGTACGGCCCGCCATCTCGAGCTGCGGCACGGCCTGCCAATCCAGATCGCCACCGGTAGTCTCGCGGCCGTAGCGGGTGGCATGCAGATAGCCTACTTCCAGCGGAAACGGCAGACGGGTCAGCAGTTGTCCGCAGAAGATCAGGCCGCCGTTCATCACACTGAACACCAACGGCTTCAGTTTGCCGATCCGCTCCGTTATCTCAACCGCCATCTTGCTGATGGCCGCATCAACTGTCGCCTGGTCGAGCAGACAATCGGCCTCCTCCAGTACCCGCAATGCCTCGTCACGCTCCATGGCAACCTCCCACCACCCGTTCGATACCACCAGGGTCACTGGCGGTGATGATACCACCAAATCCGGCCTGCACCAGCAGTGCGGCAACATCTTCGGATTGTCCGGCCCCCACCTCAAACAGCAGCCAACCGTTCGGCTCCAGATGTGCCGCTGCCTGGCTGATGATCACCCGGTAGGCAGCCAGACCGTCCGGCCCGCCATCCAGGGCCAGCCGCGGTTCATGGTCACGCACCTCGGGTTGCAGTCTGTTGAGATCATCAGTCGTGATGTAGGGGGGGTTGGAGACGATCAGCTCAAAGCGACGGCCAGCCAGCGGCTCAAAGAAGGAACCGAGCAAAAACTCAACATCAACGGCATGGCTTTCGGCATTACGCTGCGCTACAGCCAGCGCCTCGGGAGAAAGATCAACAGCAGTCACTGCCGCCTCTGGCAGCCGCTTGGCCAGAGCGATGGCGATACAGCCGGAACCGGTGCCGATATCGAGGATACTGCGGGCATGGGGGGCCTGCTTGAGGGCCTGTTCCAGCAGGGTTTCTGTATCGTGGCGGGGGATCAGCACGGCTGGCGAAACGGCAAAGGAGAGGCCATCAAACTCTTGAGAGCCGAGGATATGCTGCAACGGTTCCCGTTTGCCACGGCGGGCCACCAGGCCACGGTAGGCAGACAGCTCCTCGTCGTTCATCGGCTTTTCGAAATTGAGGTACAGCCCGACCCTATCCAGCCCGGTGGCTTCACACAACAACCACTCCGCCTCGCGACGTGCGTTTGCGACCCCTTTCTCCGAAAGGTAGCCGGTGGTCCAGGTCAGGACCTTGAGGGTGGTCCAGGTCTCGTCAGTTGGTTTCACTTTGGGCTTGGAGCGCTTCCATCTGATAGTGGGTCCGCAGGGCATCGGTGATCTCTTCTATATCGCCGGCCATGATCGAATCCAGACGGTAGAGGGTCAGACCGATACGGTGATCGGTCATCCGTCCCTGGGGGAAGTTGTAGGTACGGATCCGCTCGGAACGGTCGCCACTACCGACCTGCTGTTTGCGGTCGGCGGCCATCTTGGCGTTCTGCTCCTGCAGGATGGTGTCCAGGATGCGGGTTTTGAGGACCTTCATCGCCTTGGCCCGGTTCTTGATCTGGCTGCGTTCTTCCTGGCAGGCCACCACGGTGCCGGTGGGCAGGTGGGTGATCCGCACCGCTGAATCGGTGGTGTTGACGTGCTGGCCGCCGGCCCCGGAGGAGCGGTAGACGTCGATCTTCAGGTCGGCCGGGTTGATGTCGATATCCACATCCTCGGCCTCGGCCATGATCGCCACGGTGCAGGCCGAGGTGTGGATCCGGCCCTGGGCCTCGGTCTCGGGCACCCGCTGCACGCGGTGCGTACCGGATTCGTATTTGAGCTTGGCATAGACGTCCTGCCCCTCGATGGAGGCGATCACTTCCTTGTAGCCCCCCCGCTCCGATTCGGAGGCCGAGAGCAGCTCCACCTTCCAGCGGTTCTTCTCGGCAAAGCGGGAGTACATGCGGAACAGGTCGCCGGCAAACAGGGCCGACTCGTCACCACCGGTGCCGGCCCGGATCTCCAGGATCACATCACGGGAATCGTTGGGGTCCTTGGGCAGCAACAGGATCTTGATCTCAGCGTCAAGACGCTCCTTTTCCTCACTCAGGCGGCCGATCTCCTCCTCGGCCATCTCCTTCATCTCAGGATCAGCCAACAACTCCTTATTCTCGTCCAGCTCTTCCAGCACCTTTTTGTAGCGTCGAAAGGCCTCGATCAGCGGGGCCAGGTCGGCGTGCTCACGGGACAGCTTGCGGAACTCCGGCTGGTTGGCGATCACGGTCGGATCGGACAGCAGCGACTCCAGCTCCTGAAAACGGATCTCTAAGTCTTGAATCTTATCGAACATGCTCTCTATTCCTTACACCACGATGCGGTCATCACTATAGCCGCCATTTTCGTCTAATGCTTCCTTGACTGAACAAATCGCCACCTCCAGCTGGGCGTCATCCGGCTCGCGGGTGGTCAGGCGTTGCAGGGCCAGACCAGGGGCGATCACCAGCTTCACCAGCGGATGCTGGTCATGCTTGGCGCTCCACTTCAGGAACTCGTAAGAGATGCCGGCGATCAGCGGCAGCAGCACCACCCGCGAGAGGGCCTTCCAGACAAACGGCCAGGCCTTGGGGATCAGCGAAAAGACGGCGATGCTGACCAGCATCACGATCAGCAGAAAGCTGGTGCCGCAGCGGGGGTGCAGCCGGCTGAAACGCTTGACGTTCTCCAGGGTCAGCTCGGCCCCCTCTTCGAAGGCATAGATCGTCTTATGCTCGGCGCCGTGGTACTGAAAGACCCGCTCGATATCCTTCATCTTGGCGATGGACCAGATGTAGAGCAGGAACACCACCACCCGAATCAGGCCGTCCACCAGGTTGAAGATGATGTTGTTGTCACCGATCACCGGGACCAGCAGCTTGGTCAGGTAGAGCGGCAGCACGAAGAACAGGGCGATACCGAAGCCAAAGGCCACCACCATGGTGCCGGCCAATGCCCAGGAGGAAAGCTCTTCCTGCTTGGCTTCCTGACCATCGGCGCCTTCCTCCTCCACCAACGCCTCGTTGGCCGAGAAATTGAGGGCCTTGATGCCGATGATCAACGAGGTGACCAGGGCCACGGCACCACGCAAAAGCGGCAGCTTGACGATCGGAAAGCGCTCCGACAGGGGCGGCGTCTGCTCGCGCTTGATGACGATCTCACCACTGGGACGGCGCACGGCAATGGCCATAGCCCGGGGGGCGCGCATCATCACCCCTTCCAGCACCGCCTGACCGCCGATATTGATCTTTTCCATTTAGGTCAGACTCCTGAACTGCTTACGAACCTCGGCCGTACGGCCGCAACAGAACTCACCCTCCGGGCAGGGACCGGGCACACAGCCGGGGCCGGCGTCACGGAAGATGGTCGGGGCGATCTGCTTGACCAGCTTGAGCATCCCCACCGCCATGGAGCGGATCTCCCACTGTGCTCGCTCACAGCAGCGCAGCCGAAAGAAGTGCAGCAGCTCGCGGGCGTTCATGGTCATGATGATCTTGGTCTCGGTGGCATTGGGCAATAGGTAGCGGGCATCTTCAGGCGCAATCCCCATCTCCACCAGCTGCTTGTAGGCCTGGTGCACCACCCCGGTGGTGAACTCGAAGATCCGTTTGGCCTCGTCATCGGCCGCCACGGCCGGCGGCAACACGGCGGCAAAGCGCTCGACGTGGGAGACGTAACGCTGCGACTGCTGGGAATAGGAGGCCACCCGGTGCCTGACCAGCTGGTGACTGGTGACCCGCGAGATCCCCTCGATGCCGAAGGTGAAGGAGGCGTGTTCCAGCACCGAGTGGTGTCCCAGCGACATGATCTTGTCGATAAAAGCCGCGCAGTCGCCACTGTCAATCCTGGTCCGCAACTCTTCCAGGTCGGCCGGCGAGTAGCAGAGCCTGGCCGCCAGGGCCACGGTCCGTTCCGGATCAGCGGTGTATTGCAACAGTTCGATGTTCATACAATCCCCACATCGTGCCGATTTCAAATCAAGGATGCTATCAAGACGGCGAGGCAGAGGCGACGCAGACGTACTGTGGCAGTACGTTGAGGAGCCGATAACGAAGCCAACGCGGAGAACGCCATGAGTTGGAATTGGCTTGGATGCAAAAAGGGGGCTGCACCTGTACGGAGCACCCCCCTCAATACCCTACACGTGGACGTTAGGCCTGGCCGTAACGCTTCTTGAACCGCTCGACGCGACCGGCGGTATCCACCAGCTTCTGCTTGCCGGTGAAGAAGGGGTGGCAGGCGGAGCAGATTTCAGTAAAGATCTCTTTACGGGTGGAACGGGTCTGGAAGCTGTGACCACAGGCGCATTTCACGGTGATCTCGGCGTAAGCGGGGTGAATTCCTTCTTTCATTGCTGCTCCTCCTCTTTTTCAGCTCGTCTCTATAAAGCTGTGTTGTGGCGAAAGTTCACTCTATCGGATATCAGCAAAAAAATTCAAGCTTTTTCTTGTCACTTGTTCATTGAATCCAGAAAGTCCTGGTTGGTCTTGGTTTCCGACAACTTGTCCAGCAGAAACTCCATGGCATCCACCACGTTCATCGGGTGCAGCACCTTGCGCAGGATCCAGATCCGGTTGAGCGACACCTTTTCGATCAGCAGCTCCTCCTTACGGGTGCCGGACTTGTTGATGTCGATGGCCGGGAAGGTCCGCTTTTCCACCAGACGGCGGTCCAGATGGACCTCCATGTTGCCGGTGCCCTTGAATTCCTCAAAGATCACCTCGTCCATCTTGCTGCCGGTGTCCACCAGGGCGGTGGCGATGATCGTCAGCGAGCCCCCCTCCTCAATGTTACGGGCCGCGCCGAAGAAGCGCTTCGGCTTCTGCAGGGCGTTGGCGTCCACACCGCCGGTCAAGATCTTGCCGGAGGGGGGCAGCACGGTGTTGTAGGCCCGTGCCAGACGGGTGATGGAGTCCAGCAGGATCACCACATCCTTTTTATGTTCCACCAGCCGCTTGGCCTTCTCGATCACCATCTCGGCCACCTGGACGTGACGGGTGGCCGGCTCGTCGAAGGTGGATGAGACCACCTCACCCTTGACCGAGCGCTGCATGTCGGTCACCTCTTCCGGCCGCTCATCGATCAAGAGCACGATCAGGTAGACCTCAGGATGGTTCTCGGCAATCGAGTTGGCGATATTCTGGATCAGCATGGTCTTGCCGGTGCGAGGCGGTGCCACAATCAGGCCGCGCTGGCCCTTGCCGATCGGCGAGACCAGCTCCATCACCCGCATGCCGTAGTTGTCCGGCGCGGTTTCCAGTTTAAGTTTTTCTTCGGGATAGAGCGGTGTCAGGTTATCGAAGAGGGTCTTGTCGCGGGCCGCCTCGGGCGACTCAAAGTTGATCGTCTCCACCTTCAGCAGGGCGAAGTAGCGCTCACCCTCCTTGGGGGGCCGGATCTGGCCGGAAACCGTGTCGCCGGTGCGCAGGTTAAAGCGCCGGATCTGGCTGGGAGAGACGTAGATGTCGTCGGGACCGGGCAGGTAGTTGTAGTCCGGCGCCCGCAGGAAGCCGAAGCCGTCCTGCAGGGTCTCCAGGACCCCTTCGCCGTAAATCGAGCCGTTCTGTTCGGTCTGGGCATTCAGGATGGCAAAGATCAGGTCCTGCTTGCGCAGACCTGAGGCCCCCTCAATGTTCAGATCACGGGCAATGGCATTCAGTTCGCTGATTTTCTTGTTCTTGAGTTCCTGGAGGTTCACGGCAAGGCTTCTCCTACTGGTGGGATTAGAATGGGGACATGGGCAGCCGGAAATCAGATCGAAGACCAGATTTCACACCTGCCGGAAGCACCCGGAGGTCTTTTTTCCAGATCGTGTGTCTGTGTGCTAAGCACAGTGAAAGATCAAGCATCTAACAGTAATCACGGATGTCTAACTGGGAATGTAACAGTGGAATGAAGGCCGGGGTGGACGGTAACATCATCTACATGCATTCAACCTAAAACACAAACCGGGGAGCGCTGTCAACAGGAAAGTGATGCAACAACAAGCCGTTAACCCGATAACTCCTTGACCCCCCCAGTATGAACAGCTATAAAGGGAACTGCCGCAAACAGCGGCCAATAGCCCATTTACAAGGCAGGTATCATCCGTGCTCGGACAGTCTCTCCTGAATGCCATCGGCAACACCCCACTGGTCACCATCAGCAGCAGCAACCCTAATCCCAAGGTCACCATCCTGGCAAAACTGGAAGGCAACAACCCTGGCGGTTCGGTCAAGGACCGTCCGGCCCGCCAGATGATCCTGGCGGCCGAGGCATCCGGTGAACTGACCCGGGACAAGGTGATCCTGGAGCCGACCTCGGGCAATACCGGCATCGCCCTGGCCATGATCGCCTCGGCCCGGGGCTACCGGATCAAGCTGGCCATGCCGGCCTGCGTCAGCCAGGAGCGCCGCAGTATCCTGGAGGCATACGGCGCCGAGATACTGCTCTCTCCCGGCTGTGAGAAGACCGATGGCGCCATCCGGCTGGCCCACAAGATTTACAACGAAGATCCGGGGCGCTATTACATGCCAAACCAGTACGACAATCCCAACAACCCCCTGGCCCATGAGTTGACCACCGGACCGGAGATCGTGGCACAGACTGCAGGAACATTGACCCATCTGGTGGCCGGCATGGGCACCGGCGGCACCCTGATGGGCACCTCCGCCTGCCTGAAAAAACTGGCCCCGGCTGCCCAGGTGGTCGGTATCGAGCCGAACCTGGGCCATGCCATCCAGGGCCTGAAAAACATGCGCGAGGCGATCGTGCCGGCCATCTATCACGAAGAAAACCTGCACCGCAAGATCGTGATCGATGACGAGACCGCCTTTGAAACCGCCCGCCAGCTGGCGGCACACGAAGGGATCTTCTGCGGCATGTCCGGCGGCGCCGCCATGGCCGGCGCCTTCCGGTTGGCCCAGGAGCTGAGCGAGGGGACCCTCGTGGTAATCATCCCTGACCGGGGCGACCGTTATCTCAGCACCAACCTGTTCAAATCGATGTGCGCCAACTGCCCGCCCTAAAAACTGCAGCACAGGCCGGCCACAGCGTTGCACTCTTGACCATCTGCCATATCCCCTGTTATTCTTTCTAACTTTTTGATTTTACCAGCACGGAGGTACACCGTGACGTTTCAAGACCTGATTCTCTCCCTGCAAGGCTACTGGGCCAAACAGGGCTGCGTGATCCAGCAACCGTACGATACCGAAAAAGGTGCCGGCACCTTTAACCCGGCCACCTTCCTGCGGGTGCTGGGACCCGAGCCCTGGAACGTGGCCTACGTGGAGCCGTCCCGCCGCCCCACCGACGGCCGCTATGGCGAAAACCCCAACCGGTTGCAACACTACTACCAGTTTCAGGTGATCATGAAGCCCTCCCCCGCCAACATCCTGGACCTATACCTGGATAGCCTGCGGGCCTTCGGCATCAACCCTAACCAGCACGACATCCGTTTTGTGGAGGACGACTGGGAGTCGCCCACCCTGGGTGCCTGGGGCCTGGGTTGGGAGGTCTGGCTGGACGGCATGGAGATCACCCAGTTCACCTACTTCCAGCAGGCCGGCGGCATCGATCTCAAGCCGGTCTCCTCCGAGATCACCTATGGCTGCGAACGGATCGCCATGTACCTACAGGGGGTGGACAACGTCTACGACCTGGAGTGGGTCAAGGGGGTCAAGTACGGCGACATCCACCACCAGACCGAGGTAGAATTCTCGCGCTACAACTTTGAAGAGGCCGACGTGGCACTCTTGCTGGAACTGTTCGGCAAATATGAACAGGAGTGTATCCGGCTGGCAGAAAAGGATCTGGTCTTTCCGGCCTACGACTTTGTGATGAAATGTTCCCACACCTTCAACCTGCTGGATGCCCGCGGCGCCATCTCCGTCACTGAGCGGGCCTCCTACATCGGCCGGGTACGCAACGTGGCCCGCACCTGCGCCGAGGCCTACGTCCGCCAGCGTGAGCGACTGGGCTATCCGATGCTGAAAGGGGGGAACTAGCAGATGGCTAAGGAACTGTTGCTTGAGATCGGGGCCGAGGAGATTCCGGCCGGGTTTGTGCCTAAGGCGCTGGCCGCTATGGAGGAGATGATCGCCAAGGAATTGGCCGCTGCCCGCCTTGACTATAGCCTGATCAAGACCGTCGGCACCCCGCGCCGTCTGACCCTGGTGGTACAGGGACTGCCGACGATGCAGCCCGACGCGGAGATCACCGCCATGGGGCCGTCGAAAAAGGCCGCCTTTACCCCGGACGGCAGCCCCACCAAGGCAGCCGAGGGCTTTGCCAAGGGGCACGGCGTGTCAGTCAGCGAACTCACGATCGTGGAGACCGACAAGGGCGAGTACCTCTCGGTGACCAAACAGGAACGGGGACGCCCCACCCACGAACTGCTGGCCGAGCTGCTGCCGAAACTGGTGGCGGCCATACCGTTCAAAAAATCGATGCGCTGGGCAGATCTGGATATCCGCTTTGCCCGGCCGGTCCACTGGATGGTGGCTCTGTTCGACGGCAGTGTGATCCCCTTTTCGTTTGGGCCGATCAGCAGCGGCAACGTCTCTCGCGGCCACCGCTTCATGGCCAACCAGACCTTCCCGGTGCGGGATTTCAGCCATTATCTGGAAGAGTGTGAACGCCACTTTGTGATCGTAGACCCTGAGCGCCGCCAGGAGATCATTCGCAAGGAGATCCACCGGGTGGCCAAGACCACCGGCGGCCACCTGCTACCGGATGAGGCGCTCTTGGATGAGGTTACCTTCCTGGTGGAGTACCCCAGCGCCATTGTCGGCTCCATCCCGGCCGAGTTTCTGGTGGTGCCCAAGGAGGTGCTGATCACCTCGATGCGTTCCCACCAGCGCTATTTCTCGGTGGTGGACGAGGCCGGCAAGCTGCTGCCCTACTTCATCACCGTACCGAACACGCTGGCCGAAGACCCGAACGTGGTGGTGAAGGGGAATGAAAGAGTTTTGCGGGCCCGCCTGTCAGACGCCCGCTTCTTCTTTGACGAAGACCGCAAGGTGACCCTGGCCAGCAGGATTGAGGGCCTGAAAAACGTGGTCTACCAACAGAAGCTGGGCACCTCCTTTGAAAAGATGGAACGCTTCAGGGCACTGGCCGAACTTTTGGCCGAACAGCTCAATCCCAGCGTCAAGTCCCAGGCCAGCCGGGCTGCCCTGCTCTGCAAGGCCGATCTGGTCTCCGGCATGGTGGGTGAGTTCCCTGAGGTGCAGGGGATCATGGGCCGCGAATATGCGCTGCACGACGGCGAAGAGCCGGCCGTGGCCCAGGCCATTGCCGAGCACTACCTGCCCACCCAGGCCGGCGGGGAGCTGCCGGCCTCCGATGCCGGGGCCTTTGTCTCGCTGGCCGACAAACTGGACACGATCTGCGGCTGCTTCGGGGTAGGCCTGATCCCCACCGGCGCCGCCGACCCCTATGCCCTGCGACGGGCCACCATCGGCATCATCAGCATCATCGTTGACAAGGGCTACCGGCTCTCGCTGGAGACGTTGGTAGACAACGCCCTGAACCAGCTGTCGGCCAAATTGAACCGTCCCCAGGCCGAGGTACAAAAAGATGTGCTGGACTTTTTCCGCGGCCGCTTGGTGAACCTGCTGGCCAACGACCACCCGACCGATGTGGTGGAGGCCGCCATTACGGCCGGCTTTGACGATCTGGCCGATGTAGCCGCACGGGTCACGGCCCTGGCCGCCTTCCGGCAGCGGGAGGACTACCAAGCCCTGACCGCCGCCTTCAAGCGGGTCTGCAACATCGTTAAGGACGGTGTTGACGCGCCGGTGGAACCCTCATTGTTCCAGGACGAGGCTGAGCACACCCTGTATAAGGCATTCCAGGAAGCCAAGGTCAAGGCCGAGGCGGAAACCGCCCGGCAGGCCTATCTTGAAGCGTTGGCCGAGATTGCCGCCGTCAAGTGGGCGGTAGATGGCTTCTTTGATGCAGTGATGGTCATGGCCGAAGACGAAAAAATACGTACCAACCGCTTGGCACTGTTGACCGCCATCAGCCGCCTTTTCGGCCGGATCGCCGACTTTGCGAAACTTTCGGGGTAAACGACACAGCAACCCACGCGACTGAGGAGAATAGACCATGTCCTTTACACGCCGCATCATTGCAGGAAACGCCGTCATCGTTATCCTGGCCGTGCTGGTACTGACCCTGCTGAACAAGACCGGCAGCCTGTTGAACGCCCTGCTGATCGGCCTGGTGCTGCTGATTGGATCCTCAGCCGTCCTCTGGTACCTGTGCCAGCAGGCCTTCAAACCGCTCAGCGGGATCGTGGAGGCGATGGAAAAGGCCGCTCAGGGCGACCTGTCGGTACGGGTGGCCACCAGCGGTTTCGGCGAGATCGGCCGTTTGGCAGCCGCCTTCAACACAATGATGAGCGACATGAACAAGGCCATGCGCCAGTTTTTTTCAGTGGCTGATCTGGTGCGGGACTCGGTGACCATGGTCAGCGACACCACCAGCGCCATGGTAGAGGCCGCCGAGGATGTGGCGCAGCAGGCCGGCACCATTGCCACCGCCAGCGAGGAGATGGCCGCCACCTCGGCCGACATCGCCCGCAACTGCCTGTATGCTGCCGAGAATGCCCAGGCAGCCACCGAGCAGACCACGGCCGGCGCGCAGATCGTCCGTTCCAGTGCGCAGGTAATGGAAAATATCGCCCAACGGGTGGTTGAGTCCTCCCACACCGTGGAAAGCCTGGGACAACGCTCCGACCAGATCGGCGCCATTGCCGGCACCATCGAGGATATCGCCGACCAGACCAACCTGCTGGCCTTAAACGCCGCCATCGAGGCGGCCCGGGCCGGTGAGATGGGGCGCGGTTTTGCCGTGGTGGCCGACGAGGTGCGCGCCCTGGCCGAGCGGACCGCAAAGGCCACCCGTGAGATCGGCGGCATGATCAAGACCATCCAGACCGAGACCCAATTGGCGGTCGGCTCGATGGGTGAAGGGGTGGAGCAGGTAAAAAGGGGCACCGATGAGACCGCCCGCTCCGGCTCAGCGCTTGAAGATATCCTCAACAAGATCAATGAACTGGCTCTGCAAGTCAGCCAGATCGCCACGGCCGCCGAAGAGCAGACCGCCACCACCCACGAGATCACCAACAACATTCAGATGATCACCGATGTGGTGGACCGCAACGTACAAAGTTCCCGCAGCACCACCGAGGCTACCCGCAAGCTGGAACAACAGGTGGATGAGCTGCATAAGCTGGTGGGCCACTTCCGGCTGGCAAAGGCGCTGACCTGGGACAACAGCTTCGAGACCGGCATCGCCAGCATCGACGGCCAGCACCGCAAACTGTTCGACATGGTCAACGACCTGCACGACGCCATGCAGCAAAAACGGACCAAAGAGGCCATCGGACAGATCCTGGCCCGCCTGATCGAGTATACCGGCTCCCACTTCGGGCACGAGGAGCAGGCCTTCCGCAGCACCGGCTATCCGGAGGAGGCCAGCCACAAGCAGGAGCATGCCCGGCTGGTGGAGCAGGTGCTTGGCCTGCAGGGCAAGTTCAACAGCGGCGAGGCGGTGCTGACCCAGAGCGTGATCGAGTTCCTGCAGGATTGGCTGATCAAGCATATCAAGGGCACCGACATGCGCTACGCGCCGCACCTTAAAAAGAACGGCATCAAATGATCGCCATCATCGACTACGGCATGGGCAACCTGCGCTCGGTTCAGAAGGCGTTCGAGCGGGTTGGCTTTGAGGCACAGGTCACCAGCGATCCCCAGCAGGTATTGCAGGCCGAGCGGGTTGTGCTGCCCGGCGTGGGCGCCTTCCGCGACTGCATCCGCAACCTTGAACAGGGCGGCTTTGTGGAGCCGATCCTGAAGGTCATCGCCGAGGGTCGCCCCTTTCTGGGGATCTGCCTGGGCCTGCAGCTGCTGTTTTCCGAAAGCGAAGAATTCGGCCTGCACCAGGGGTTGGGGGTCATCCCCGGTCGAGTAGTCCGCTTTCCCGAAGGGATGACTGAGTCTGGCGAGAAACTGCCGGTGCCCCACGTGGGCTGGAACCAGATCAGTCTAAAGGCGCCGTCGCCGCTGTTTAACGGCATAATCGACCAGAGCAACGTCTACTTCGTCCACTCCTATTATGTCAAACCGGACGATGCGGCGGTGGTGGCGGCAACCTGCAACTACGGCCTGGAGTTCTGCGCTGCCATCCGCAAGGACAACCTGGTGGCCACCCAGTTCCACCCCGAAAAATCCCAGGCCATTGGCCTGCAGATGCTGAACAATTTTGCCGAGATGAAAGGCTAGCATGATCGTCATACCCGCCATTGACCTCAAAGAGGGCAAATGCGTCCGCCTGGAGCAGGGTGAGATGCACCGCGACACCGTCTTTTCCGACACCCCGGCCGAGCAGGCCCTCACGTGGCAGCAGGCCGGCGCCGAGCTGCTGCACCTGGTGGACCTGGATGGCGCCTTTGCCGGCCAGCCGAAAAACAAGGCCGCCATCGAGGAAATTCTGCGGGCCATCACTATCCCCGCCCAACTGGGGGGCGGTATTCGCGATATCGCTACCATCGAGGCCTATCTCGCGCTAGGACTGTCACGGGTGATCATCGGCACTGCCGCCCAGCGTAACCCCGCGCTGGTGATCGAGGCCTGCCAGCAGTTTCCCGGCCAGATCGTGGTGGGGATCGATGCTAAAAACGGTATGGTGGCGGTGCAGGGTTGGGCCGAACTGACCGACATCACCGCGGTTGATCTGGCTAAAAAGTTCGAGGACTGCGGCGTTTCGGCCATCATCTACACCGACATCAGCCGCGACGGCATGATGGGCGGCCCCAACCTCGAGGCCACCAAATCATTGGCTGAAGCGATCTCGATCCCGGTAATCGCCTCCGGCGGGGTCTCCTCGCTCAAGGATATCGAGAACCTGATGGCCATCGAGACGAGCGGTGTGACCGGGGCCATTACCGGTAAGGCGATCTACACCGGCGCCATCGACCTGGCCGAGGCGATCGCCCTCACCAAACGGGGCCTCCAATGCTGACCCGTCGTATCATCCCCTGTCTGGATGTAACCGGTGGCCGGGTGGTCAAAGGTGTCCAGTTCCTTGAATTGCGTGATGCCGGCGACCCAGTGGAGATTGCCGAAGCCTATGACCTGCAAGGGGCCGACGAGCTGACCTTCCTGGACATCACCGCCTCCAGCGACGGCCGCGACACCATGGTGGATGTGGTGCGCCGCACCGCCGAACGGGTCTTCATGCCGCTCACGGTCGGCGGCGGTATCCGGGTGGTTGAAGATATCCGCCGCATGCTCAACGCCGGGGCCGACAAGGTATCGATCAACACCACCGCGGTGCAGCGCCCCGAGTTCGTACAGGAGGCGGCCGAACGGTTCGGCTCCCAGTGTACGGTGGTGGCGATTGATGCCCGCCAGGTGCCGGGGGAGCAGCGCTGGGAGATCTACACCCACGGCGGTCGCACGCCAACCGGTATCGATGTGGTTGAATGGGCCTCCCGGATGGAGCGCTTTGGGGCCGGTGAGATTCTGTTGACCAGTATGGACCGCGACGGCACCAAGGACGGCTACGACCTGGCCCTGACCCGGGCGGTGGTGAATGCGGTCTCGATCCCGGTGATCGCCTCCGGCGGGGTGGGCACCCTGGAGCACCTCTACGACGGCTTCACCACGGCCGGCGCCTCGGCCTGCCTGGCCGCCTCCATCTTCCACTTCCGCCACCACACCGTGGGCGAGGCCAAACAGTATCTCAAGGGACGCGGCGTCCCGGTCAGGATGGTCTGATATGATGCGTGATCCGCACGTTCTCGATGTTCTGTACCAGGTGATCCTGTCCCGCAAGGACGCCTCGCCCGACAGCTCCTACACCGCCTCACTACTGACCAAGGGAATCGACAAGATTCTTAAGAAGCTGGGCGAAGAGGCCACCGAGACGGTGATCGCCGGCAAGGGGGGCACGGACGACGAGCTGACCTACGAAGCGGCCGACCTCTGCTACCATCTGCTGGTGCTCCTGGCAGCCCGCGATGTTCCGGCCAATGCCGTCTGGAAGGAGCTTGAGCGTCGCTTTGGCACCTCTGGAATAGAGGAAAAGGCCTCCCGTACGGCCTGACCGACCTGCACTTTTATTTAGGTTGACATCTGGCCAACTGCTGCTAGTATGTGAAACTCACAAAAAAATACGCCTTGGCATTCGCGACAGCTAGCTGTCAGCGTTTCGTATCTTACGATGGAGGGAGGGATCATGGATGCCGGGAGTAAAGATTCGGGAAAACGAACCATTTGACCTCGCCCTGAAGAA
>DIKW01000014.1:19992-21254 GCA_002424705.1 Geobacter sp. UBA5608 | reverse complement strand
AAAAATTAACGCTTGGAGAACTGGAAGCGGGCGCGGGCAGCTCTGCGACCGTACTTCTTACGCTCCTTGACGCGTGAATCACGAGTGATAAAGCCGGCCTTCTTCAGGTTGGCCCGCAGCTCGGGATCGGCCTCCAGCAGCGCCTTGGTGATGCCGTGCTTAATGGCACCGGCCTGTCCGGAGTCACCACCGCCACAGACGTTGACGAAGATGTCAAACTTGCCAACGTTCTCGGTCAGTTCCAGCGGTTGCCGAACAACCATCTTAGAGGTCTCACGACCGAAGTACTCATCAAGGGTCTTGTTGTTGACCACAATCCGGCCTGCGCCGGGCTTGAGCCACACACGGGCAATGGAGCTTTTCCGCTTGCCGGTACCGTAAAAACTGACAGCTGCCATGATACTATCTCCTCGAAAACGTAAACGTTGAACCGTTGGTTACAGGGCCAGCGCTTTGGGCTGCTGAGCCTCATGGGGGTGAGCGGAACCGGTATAGACCTTGAGCTTCTTCAACATGTGGCGAGCCAGCTTGTTCTTGGGCAACATACCCTTGACCGCCTTGCGAATCACCTCTTCCGGCTTCTTGGCCAGCATCTCACCGGCTGTGGCCTCTTTCAGGCCGCCGGGGAAACCGGTGTGACGGTAGTACACCTTGCCAGCCAGCTTGTTGCCGGTCAGGGCGATCTTGTCGGCATTCAGCACGATAACAAAATCGCCGGTATCGACACTGGGGGTGAAGATCGGCTTATGTTTGCCGCGCAGCACATTGGCAATCTGGGTGGCCAGGCGACCCAGCACGACATTTTCCGCATCCACCACGAACCACTGATGGGTAACTTGCTCTTTTTTTGCAACTTCGGTTTTCATTGCGATCCTCACACCGACCCATGACTTTTGGGCCGAATTGGTTATACGAAGAGGTGCACATTACGACAGCCCCCTTGGGGTGTCAAGCAAAAAATGCTCTGGCCAACCTGAACAGAGTTGCCAGTAATCGCCCTTTTATGCTAGAGAGAATAGCTTGCAGACCTGAATTGGGGCAGAGCAAACCCCGGAAAAGGACAACCAGACCATTATGAGCATCACCCGCACCGAGGTTGAACATGTCGCCCGCCTGGCCCGTCTCAAGCTAAGTGACAGCGAACTGGAGCTCTTCACCAGCCAGATGTCCGCCATCTTGAACTTCGCGGAGACCCTGAACGAGCTGGACACCGACGGCATTTTGCCCACTGCCCACGCCGTACCGGTGGAAAACGCCTTCCG
>DIKW01000014.1:19258-19909 GCA_002424705.1 Geobacter sp. UBA5608 | reverse complement strand
GACAGGATTGGCACCAATGGAACTGCATACTTTAACCATCCACCAGCTGCACCAACAACTCAAAGGCCGCAAGGTTTCCTCCCTGGAGGCAACCAAGGCACTGCTGGCACGGATCGAGTCCACCGATAGCCGGATCAATGCCTTCATCACTGTGGCCGCCGACCAGGCCCTGGCAGCTGCCGAAGCAGCTGACCAACGGATCGCCAACGGCGACTGTCAGCCACTGACCGGGATCCCCCTGGCCCTGAAGGACATCTTCCTGACCGATGGGGTGCGCACCACCTGCGCCTCCCGGATGCTGGAAAATTTCATCGCCCCCTACGACGCCACCGCCTGGGCCCGCATGAAGAGTCAAGGTGCCGTATTGCTCGGCAAGCTGAATCAGGACGAGTTTGCCATGGGCTCCTCCAGCGAAAACAGCGCCTTTGGCCCCACCCGCAACCCCTGGGACACCGAGCGGATCCCCGGCGGCTCCTCCGGCGGCTCGGCCGCTGCCGTTGCAGCCCAACAAGCCATTGCCACGCTGGGAACCGACACCGGCGGTTCGATCCGCCAACCGGCCTCCCACTGCGGCTGCGTTGGCCTCAAACCGACCTACGGCCGGGTCTCCCGCTATGGTGTGATCGCCTACGCCTCTTCGCTTGACCAGGT
>DIKW01000014.1:18988-19209 GCA_002424705.1 Geobacter sp. UBA5608 | reverse complement strand
GATCCCAAGGACTCCACCAGCATCGACCAGCCGGTACCGGATTACCACGCAAGCCTTACAAACGACGTCAAGGGCCTCACAATCGGCCTGCCAAAAGAGTATTTTATTGAAGGGCTTGATCCAGACGTGCAGGCCTCCATGGACAACGCCATCGCCCACCTGAAGTCGCAGGGGGCGGAGTTCCGCGAAGTCTCGTTGCCCCACACCAGCTACGCCGTGGC
>DIKW01000014.1:0-18980 GCA_002424705.1 Geobacter sp. UBA5608 | reverse complement strand
CCAGCTCCAACCTGGCCCGCTACGAAGGGGTCCGCTTCGGCCATCGCGCCAAAGACACCCAGGGATTGATCGAGATGATGATGCAGTCCCGGGCCGAAGGGTTCGGCGCCGAGGTCAAGCGCCGGATCATGCTGGGCACCTACGCCCTCTCCTCCGGCTACTACGATGCTTACTACCTAAAGGCCCAGAAGGTGCGTACCCTGATTCAGCGCGATTTCTGTGAGGCCTTCAAGCAGGTTGATCTTCTGCTGACCCCGGTGACCCCCACCCCGGCTTTCAGGATCGGCGAAAAAACCGCCGATCCCCTGCAGATGTACCTGTCCGACATCTTCACCATCCCGGTCAACCTGGCCGGCATCTGCGGCATCTCACTGCCGGCCCGACCAGCCTCGAACGGCCTGCCGATCGGCTTGCAACTGATTGGCCGCCCCTTTGGCGAAGAGACGATCCTACGGGCGGCCTACAGTTTCGAGCAAACCACCGACTGGCACAGACAGAAGGCAGCACTATGAGATTCCAACCCGTTATCGGCCTTGAAGTCCACGTCCAACTCAACACACAGAGCAAGATATTCTGTGGCTGCTCCACCCGTTTCGGCGCTGAGCCGAACCACAACACCTGCCCAGTCTGCCTGGGACTGCCCGGCGCCCTGCCGGTCCTGAACCGACAGGTGGTCGAATCAGCCATCATGGCCGGCCTGGCCACCAACTGCTCCATAGCGCACCGCAGCATCTTTGCCCGCAAGAACTACTTCTATCCCGACCTGCCCAAGGGCTACCAGATCAGCCAGTTCGAGCAGCCGATCTGCGAAAAGGGCTGGCTGGAGATTCAGCTGGAAGGGCAGCCCCCCAAACGGATCGGCATCACCCGTATCCATATGGAGGAAGATGCTGGAAAGCTGGTGCATGGGCTGGGTAACGGTTCCGGAGTTGACCTGAACCGCGCCGGTACGCCGCTTTTGGAGGTGGTCTCCGAGCCTGATTTCCGCTCAGCCGACGAGGCGGTGGCCTACCTGAAGCAGCTGCACCAGATCGTGACCTACCTCGGTATCTGTGACGGCAATATGGAGGAAGGGTCATTTCGTTGCGATGCCAATGTCTCGGTAATGCCGGTTGGCTCCGCCACCTTCGGCACCCGGGCCGAAATCAAGAACGTCAATTCCTTCAAGTTCGTCAAGGCCGCCATCGAGTACGAGATCAACCGCCAGATTGACCTGATTGAAGATGGCGGCACAGTGGTACAGGAAACTCGTCTGTTCGACCCCAACTCCGGCAGCACCCGTTCCATGCGGGGCAAGGAAGAGGCCCACGACTACCGCTATTTCCCCGATCCCGATCTGGTACCACTGGTGATCTCTGCTGACTGGGTTGAACGGACCGAAAAAGAGCTGCCTGAACTGCCGGCCTCCAAACGGCAGCGCTTCATCACTCAGTTTGGCCTGTCGGAGTACGATGCCGAGGTCTTGACCGCCTCGCGCTCACTGGCGGACTATTTTGAAGAGACCGCCGCCTTTGCCCATAACCCCAAGGCTGCCGCCAACTGGGTGATGGGCGAGGTGACTCGCGCCTTAAACGACAACGGCCTGGCCATCGACGCCTGCCCGGTGGCGCCCCGCCGCCTGGCTGACCTACTGCACCTGATCGACAAAGGGACCATCTCCAACAACATCGCCAAGAAGGTTTTCGAACTGATGTGGCAGTGCGACAAGGAACCGGCTGCCATCGTCGAAGAGCAAGGCATGGCCCAGGTCTCCGACAGTGGTGCCATCGAGGCGGCCATTGATCAGATCCTGGCTGCCAACCAAGGCCAGGTGGAAGAGTTCCGCAGCGGCAAGGACAAGGTGTTCGGCTTCTTTGTGGGCCAGGTGATGAAGGCCATGAAGGGCAAGGCCAACCCGGCGGTGGTCAACGAACTGCTGCTCAAGAAACTGAACGGCTAAGGGGACACACCATGCGACAATTGCTTGCCATCCTGTTCTGTTTCTGCTGCCTGGCCAGCCCGGCCCTAGCCGCCCAAGCCACCCTGACCGAGGTGGTGGCCACCCTCGAGGCGGGCTATGCCGACTTGCGGGACCTACAGGCCGACTTCTCCCAAAGCACCACCCTGACCGGCTTTCCCAAGCCCCAGAAGGGGCACGGCTCCCTGGCCTTGCGACGCCCAAACGGTGCGGCCGCTCAGTTTCGCTTTGATTATGCCGCACCGCAACAGGTAATTGTCTCCAACGGCAAACAGGTCTGGTTCTACCAACCGGAAAACAGGCAGGTGCTGGTCAGCTCCCTGGAGGGAATGTTTGCGGGCGGCAACGGCATCGCCCTGGCCTACCTGACCGGCCTGGGCAACGTTGCCAAAGACTTTAACGCCAGCCTGGCCAAACAGCCCCAGGACAAGCAGGGCAACTACCAACTGGAACTGACCCCCAAACGACCGACCGCGACCCTGGCCAAGCTACGCCTGATCATTGACGGAGCAGCCGTCAGTCGCTACCAGGCCGAAAAGAGCTTGAACAACAGCTTCCCGATCTTGGCCTCGGTGGTGGTGGATGGTGTCGGCAATCAGACCCGCATCGACTACAGCCGGGTCAAGGTCAACAGCGGCCTGTCAGCCGGCCGATTCAACTTCAAAGTGCCGCAAGGCGTCGAGATCATTAAACCGTAGGAGGAGCGCAGATGCCGTCGTTTGACATCGTATCCAAGGTAGATATGCAGGAGGTTGACAACGCTGTCCACCAGGCCATCAAGGAGATCGGCCAACGCTACGACTTCAAGGGTTCCAAGAGCGAGATCAGCCTAGAGAAGGACAGCATCAAGGTGCTGGCCGACGATGATTACAAACTCAAGGCGGTGATCGACGTGCTGCAGTCCAAGTTTCTCAAACGCACCATCTCGATCAAGGCGCTGCAGTACGGTAAAGTGGAGCCGGCTTCCGGCGGCATGCTGCGCCAAATCATTACGATCCAGCAGGGCATCTCCAAGGACAAGGGCAAAGAGCTGATTGCCGTGATCAAGGAGAGCAAACTCAGGGTGCAGGCCCAGATTCAGGATGACCAGGTGCGGGTAAGCGGCAAGAACCGCGACGACCTGCAAGAGGCCATCCAGCTGCTCAAGGGCAAGGATCTGGGTGTAGAGATGCAGTTCACCAACTTCAGGGATTAGGAGGCCAGGGTGGCCGACGCAAAGCAAAAAGTGAGCATGGTCAGCCTCGGCTGCCCCAAGAACCTGGTGGATGCCGAGGTGATGCTGGGGGTGTTGGCGAACCAGGGCTTTGAGATTACCACTGACGAGCAGCAGGCCGATGTGATCATCGTCAACACCTGCGCCTTCATCAAGGAGGCCCGTGAGGAAAGCGTGGACGCCATTCTTGATCTGGCAGACCGCAAGCATGAAGGCACTTGCCACACCCTGATCGTAGCCGGCTGCATGCCGCAGCGCTATCAGGAAGAACTGGCCAAGGAGCTGCCCGAGGTGGACATCTTCATCGGCACCGGCGACTACCCGCGNNCGCGAGTAGCTGAAATACTGGCCGAACACCGGGCTCAGGAGGGGCAGCTCAAATACGTCGGCGACCCCAACTACATCTACGACGAGACCCTACCACGACTCAACTCGTCGCCAGGCTGGTACGCCTACCTGAAGATCGGCGAAGGTTGTTCTAACTGCTGCACCTACTGTGTGATTCCCTCCATCCGTGGCGGCTACCGTTCCCGCCCCCTTGAGGCGCTGGTGAACGAAGCCAAACGCCTCGTTGCCGGCGGCGTGCGCGAGATCATCCTGGTCTCCCAAGATATCACCCGCTACGGCAGCGACCTGACCGATGACACCAGCCTTTCAGACCTGATCCGCAGCCTGGCAATGATTGGGGATCTGAAGTGGATCCGCCTGCTGTACGCTTACCCGGACGGCATCGACGACGAGCTGATCGAACTGCTTAAAACCGAGCCCAAGCTGTGTAAATACCTGGACATCCCGATCCAGCATATCAGCGATAGCATCTTAGCCCGTATGAACCGCCGCTCCACCTCAGAACAGATTCATACGCTGGTAGACCGCCTGCGTTCCGAAATTCCGGAGATCGCCCTGCGCACCTCGCTGATTGTTGGCTTCCCTGGTGAAAGTGTGGACGACTTCATGGAGCTGACCCGCTTCGTTGAGCAGGCCAAATTCGACCGACTGGGTGTCTTCTGCTACTCAAAAGAGGACGGCACCCCGGCAGCCGAGATGCCGGACCAGGTATCGGAACGGGTCAAACGAGAGCGCTATCGCAAACTGATGAAAGTTCAGGCCCGACTTTCTTTCCGCCGCAACCGTACCCAAGTGGGACAACTCGAGCAGGTGATTGTGGAAGGATACAGCGAGGAGACCGAGCTGTTGCTGAAGGGCCGCACCAGTCGCCAGGCGCCGGATATCGACGGCCAGGTCTACATCACCTCCGGCCAGGCCAACGTTGGCGACATCGTCACCTGCCGGATCACCGACTCGTCAGACTACGACTTGATCGCCGAGATGATTGAAGAGTGAGACCAGGCCCGCTCGCAGGGCGCTGAGCAGCCCCTTTATTCTTGACAGCACCACTATTATCTGCTAGAAGGTGGCCCCTTCATACACGACCACATCTGTTCGGAGCTGTCATGGCAACCAAAATCACGAAAAAAACGGCCCCGTTGACCAAGGTGACTGCTGCAACCAAGAGCGCAGCCTCTGCAAAGAAAACCGCTGCGACCAAGAGCGCAGAAAAACCGGCAAAGGCCGCCACAAAGCCCGCCACATCAGCCACACCCAAGACTGCAGCCGCGTTGGCCGCGCCTGCGTCCAAGGCTGTGCCCAAAAAGCAACCGGCTCCTGCGCCAAAACCTACTCCTAGTGCCGCAAAGCCCGCCCCAACCAAGCCGATCAAGTGGGATGAAATTCGCCTGCAGTTGCTGGAACTGAAAGAAGCCACGCTGCGGGAGATCTCACGCTCAATCAAGAGCGGTTCTGAGGCCAAGGTGGGTGAGGAAACAACTGGTGATATCTACGACCAGGCCTCTTCCGAGCGCGATCGCGAGCTTGAGTTGATCTTGAGCGACCGGGAACGTCAGAAGCTGCATAACATCGATGACGCACTGCTGCGGATGAAGGAAGGCGAATACGGCATCTGCGAAGAGTGTGACGAGGAAATCCCCTTGGGACGGCTGAAGGCGATGCCGTTCACCCGTCACTGCGTCAAGTGCAAGTCCGATCTGGAGCGCCTACAGGCCCAGACCCGCCGTTTTGAAGAAGAGCGAGCCTACCGTGAAATCCCGTTGGGTGATGAGGAGGAGGCCTAGTCCTTCTGCCCACTGCCTCCCAGCAAACGCAGCAATAGTCCGCGTTTTACCACCAACGCCTGGTGGGGACACAGCTCACGACAACACCAGCAGCGAATGCAACGCCCTGAATCAACCTTCAGGGCGTTTTTCGTTATGCTGATGGCATGAGGCGGGCAGGCATCGCGACAGATACCGCACAACACACATAGCCGCTGATCGGCCGCCGGCAGCGGGGTCAATTGATTGCGCAGCAGATCTTTGAGAAACACCGGCAGGCCGAACTGCACATCCAGCCCCCCAGGCAGCCTGAATGGCGGCTCGACCGCTGCGAACGGTTCGCCAAGCAGCTCAATCTCCTCCCAGTTCGCACCAGGCAGTTTACGGCGACGGGCCTCCTGCTCAACCGGCAACAACTCGTGCGGGATTTTGGCCAAGCGGCCGGCCACCACGTCGACCGCCACCGGATTAGCACCCGCCAGCAGCCAGCCCAGCTGACGAGGCGTGCCGCTGCTGGGTCCGTCCCCCTCCATCGCACTGATGCCATCAACGATGGTCAAAGCCACTGGCCGCGCCTGGGCGATCTCCAGCAAGAGGCCGGCAAAAAGCTCCTTGGACCGGCCCGCAGTCAGATGCAACCCAGCCTTGGCAGTACCCACCACCGTGCCGTAGAGGTTCTTCACCCCGCAGGTCAGGGTCATCATCTCGTGGGTTTTCAGTTTAGGCAGATTGATGACGACATCGGCTGCCAGGTATTCCCGCGACAGTTCAAACTGACGGAAAACACCGCTTCCGCTCACCCGCTGTGTCTCCTGGAACACAACCAGCTGGGCACCAAGTTTTCTGGCAACCGCCGCAATGCCGCTTTTTTCTGCCACCCGTTCCAGCGTCCCGATTCCGGGGCTGTCACCGATCAGCACTTCTCCACCGGCCTGCTGCACCAGTTCTGCCACGGCCTGAACCAGCACTGGATGGGTGGTGACCGCCGCTTCAGGTGGTTTTGCCGATAGCAGGTTGGGCTTGAGCAGCACCCGCTGGCCAGCACTGACAAATGCGGCCATGCCTCCCAGGGAAGCTAAAAGCCGATCCAACTGCTGCCGAACCTGCTGTAGATCATATGATGCACAGCGCGCAAGCGCTACCGATTCCATGTTCATGTTCTCCTTGCACTTTCCCAATCTTGGGTTACACTACCACACAGCAAAGGAACGGCAACCAGTCTCCAGGCACCAGGTCCCCATGAAATCAGTCGCTATCGAGCATTACGACATATCGCTGCTCTACGTTGAGGATGAAAAAGTCACCCGCGAGCAGGTTTCCCGCATCCTGCAACGGATCGTAACAGAGCTATACGTGGCAGAGAACGGTCGCGAGGGTCTGGCCCTCTATCGCGAAAAACGCCCCGACATTGTTCTGAGCGATATCATGATGCCGCTGATGAACGGTCTCGAAATGTGCCGCGAAGTCCGTCAACTGGATCATGACAGCCAGCTGATCATGCTGACCGCCTACAGCGATACCGAATATCTGCTGGAGTGCATCGCCCTTGGTGTCAATCAGTACGTTCAAAAACCCGTAGACTTCGCACATTTAACCAACGCCATTGAGACCTGCAGCAACTACGTCCTGCTCAAGCGCAAGCTTCAGCAGCAGGAAGAACATATATACAGGCTGTCACAAGCCGTTGAGCAGGCCCCGGCACCGATAATGATCACCTCGCTGAACGGCTCCATCGAGTATGTCAATGCCATGTTCACCCGCCTCTGCGGCTACACTGCCGAAGAGGTGCTGGGCCGCAACCCTCGCTTACTAAAATCCGACATGAACCCCCCTGAGATGTATACCGAGCTGTGGCAATCGATTGTCGCCGGACGAGAATGGCAGGGAGAACTGGCAAACAAGCACAAAGACGGTTCGATTTACTGGGAAACGGTCAAGATCTGCCCGCTGCGGGACAGCAACGGCGATGTGACCGGCTTTCTGAAGGTCTCCCAGGACATCACCGCCCGGAAGCAGTACGAAGAAAGCCTGCACTATCTGGGCACTCACGACCCACTGACCGGACTCTACAACCGGGCCTATTTCGACGCCGAACTGCAACGGCTTGACAACAGCCGCGACTTCCCGGTCAGCGTAGTGGTTGCCGATATCGACGGCCTGAAAGCAGTCAACGACTCCCAAGGGCACGCTGCTGGCGATCAGTTGATCAGGGAGGCTGCCGAAGTGCTCTTATCAGCCTTCCGGGCTGCCGACGTTGTGGCGCGCATTGGGGGCGATGAATTCGCCGTCCTGCTGCCGCGCACCGATCACGACGCGGCGCAGGCCGCCATGCAACGGATCAGAGAAAACGGCACCGCCGAACGGAGATTTGGGGCGACCGCCCGGTTGTTGTCACTGGGCATGGCCACCGCCGATCAGGCAGGAGAATTACAGGGCACCATGAAACAGGCGGACAAACTGATGTACGGTGATAAACTGGAGCGGAAATCCCGCAGCATCACACCGTCGGCTGCCCCCTAAAAAATGATGTTCGGGCGCAGTACCACGGTTACATTGCCGGCATCCCGATCCCTGAGCCTACCGCTGTAACGGTCCGGGGCCTCCCAGATCATGCCGGCATCAAGCTTGAAGGCCACTCCCCAGGATTTGACCGGAAACTTCTTACCCAGCACATACTCCTGTCGCAGCAACGCTGCTGTTTTGGCGCTGACATCCCAGCGCACCTCAATCGTGCTGTTTTTTAGAAATTCAATCGGATTCACCGTAAAGTCCAGGTCACTCCGACGAAAACCAAGATAGAAGGTATCGGCGATATCGGGGTGGTCATGAATTTTTGCGCCAAGCCGAAAGCTCCAGGCCAGCTTTTCATCCCTGAAACTCCGCTCCCCCTTTAATTTCCACTCAAGCTCCAACGAATCGTCAGGTATCAAGACATTGTTTTTGATGTGCTGGTTGGAGTAGCTGCACAGGTAGCCCATGTACCCCTTATTGGACGAAAGCCGCTCCTCGCCCTGTTTGGTGAAACGGACCATATCCCCCACAAACAGAGAAAATGCGTAGGGTTCCTCAAATCCGGCCGTGACCCATTGGATCAGGTTCTGGCTGCCGCCGATCTCGCCAGAACGGTAGAAACCCGGGGCGGATTCCTGTAACGCCACCCCGGCCAGCGGCATTGGCATAACGGCCGCTTCGAGCAGTAAAAAGCGGGGCACCAATGAGTTGACAAACAACCTGCTATAGATCTCGGGCTCGCTCAGACCCGACAGATCCTGGATTGGTGTACCGGCAAGCGGGATGTTGAGTGAAAGGTTGGTGTAATAGAGATCAAGCTCCCAGTCGAGATCAGCCCAGCCCAACTGCTGGCTGCCGAAAAGGCACTCCCTGAAACTTCGCTGTTGATCCGGCGTCGTTGCCGGCCCATCTTCTGCGGTTGCCAGCGGCGTGAGCACAAGCATGCCCAACACCAGGACCAGTGTGGTCAGCAGTCCCCGCATCGACCATGCTCTTGCGGTGTGCAGACATCTGCTTCAGCTGCCAGCCTGAGCAGCCGTCTCAAACGGTACTCGGCTCCTGCTGCCAGCAAGGTCAGGCCCATTGTCGGGACAGCGATCGAACAGGCACCCCTGGCTCCTTCAAAACAGGCCCGTATCGTCAACCAGCACACAAACTCTTCAAAACGTTCCTTGTTAAACCAGGAAACACCAGCATCGTCATGCACCAGCAGAAAACGCGAGACCTGCGGTAACTCAAGCAGGGCTGCCAGCCGCTCACCCGAATCCTGCCAGACCGGGTCATTCCAGACCGGCCAGGCCGCCGCAACCGCTCCGCAGCGGGCAGCCTGGTACTGCCCCCAGCGACGCTCATGATCGACAGAACCGGCTATAAAAGCGGCTACTGGACGCTGTAGGCCGTAGGACGACATCGGATCGTCACCCAGTGCTGCCACCATATGCCCCAGCACGAGCACCGCCAGAAAGGCCCGACGCTCCGTCCTACCACTGGGCAATAACTCTCGCGACACCCCTGCACGCCGCAACAGCTGCACGGTTTTCCGGACAACAGCCGGTTTATAGGCGGCCTGCAGCTGTTCAATCAGCAGTGTTACGTCGGTTTGTTCATTGCTCTCAAGTGCTATAACTGACCGAAGCTGAAGCAGATACTTTGTCAGGCCTGGCTCAGCAGACGTAAACGCGCCGGGGGCAATTGCGGCCAACTGATCGCATACCGACCGATAGGCGTTAAGGAACGGACGATGACGTAGCTGTGCCAGCTCCTCTGCCAGCGATGCCACGCCTCGCCCGGCCAACTCCTGACAGAGCGCACCCCAGCTGGCTTCCTGGCTGTCCTGCTGTTCCTGATACTCCCAAAAGATGTGGAATTCGTAGGGACCAAGCTCAACATAGAGGCCCTGTTGATGGATCTCTGCCGAACTGCGCAGGTACTCAAGGCCGCTGGCCAGGTCACGGAACGAGACGAACCGTCCCGGTCCACTATCCAGCCCAAGCGCGTCGGCTAATCCGATATGCTGTTGTGTTTGCGCAGTGGCCTGTCGTATCCAGCCGGCTGTCTGGCCATGGCGATTATTGTATATCACCAGTGCCCGTTCGGCGCCGGCCCGGTTGCTGTAGGCAAAGACATGGTCGTCCACGCTGCCATCGTTGCAGCAAAAATCATACAGGCAATAGTGTTCTGAACCGGAAAACAGCCAGCGTTTCTTCAGCAGCGGAAAGATCCATAGCCGGTGTCCTTCCAATAGCCCCTGGTCCACCTGTTCATCCCAGTAGGCGCGACGGTACTCCATGCCATATTTTTCTTTGAAGCCCTCCAGCTGACCATGGCCGAACATCGGCAGCCCCGGCATGGTGGCCAGCAACACACAGGCCCCGAAATACTTGCCCTGGGAACCGAACTGTTCCACAGCGGTCTTTTCGTCCGGGTTGTTCATAAAGTTGACGAACCGCTTCAGGATCTCAGGATTGAATTCCAACACATTCTTGATGGTCTGGCGGTACTTGGCGTTTTCCTCTTCCTTGAGCATGTTCATGAAGGCTGAGTTATAGACCCGGTGCATGCCCAAGGTGCGCACAAAGTAGCCTTCCATCATCCAGAACGCCTCGGCCAGCAGAAGGGTGTCCGGCACCTCGCGGCCAACCCGATCCACCACCTCACGCCAGAACTCCTGCGGAAACACCGCATCGAACTCGTCGCGGCTCATGGCGTGCTCGGCCCGGGACGGAATGCCGCCACCCAATCCGCGCTGTGGAAACCAGAGACGCTGGTAGTGCTTTTTAGCCAGTGTCATGGCGGCATCAAAGCGGATGATCGGCGTCAGACGCGCCACATGCAGGATGGTCTGCATCACCGCCTCGCGCACCTCGGGGATTAGATAGTTCAGCTGGGCGGTGTCGTTCCAGGGGATGCTGGTGCCATCGTTGCCGTGGTAGAGGTAGCGGGTACGGCCATCACGGCGATCAATCATCCGGAAGGCCACGGCGGCGTCGTCCTTGCTCCAGTAGCCGTCTTCGATCTGGATCGTGACGCGAGGATCACCTGAAAGATCCTCGCCATTGAAGCGATAGCCGGGAAAAGGTGGGTAATCGCTCTGGACGAACCAATCGGGATGTTCCACAACCCAACGGGAATAAATACCGGTGTGGTTGGGCACCATGTCACTGGCCAGCCGAATCCCCCGCTGCCAGGCCCTCTGTTTCAGATTCTGAAAGGCGGCCTCACCACCCAAGTCATCGGCAATCGTATAGTCGTACAGCGAGTAAGCCGATGCGTGTGCCTCAGGGTTACCGCACAACTCCTTGATACGGCGCGAGGCGGCTGAACGCTCCCAGAGACCGATCAACCACAGTCCGGTAAACCCACAGGCCGCCAACTGATCGAGTTCGCTGTCCGGCACCTGATCAAGCCGGGTGATCGGATAGCCATGCCAGCGTGAGAGCTGATCAAGCCAGACATGGGTCATCTTGGCCATCAGCACCACAGTCGACATCCAGTCGGCATCAGGCGAGAAGGCCTCGTATTCTGGCTGGTCGTAACCTGCCACGTGCCCCGCCTCCAGCATTTGCCGCCGACCACGGTCCCAGGCACCGACCGCACCTGCTCCGAACTCCAGCACACGGCTGGGACCAGGCCCGCCCATACCACGGGCGGCCTGTTCCTCATCAAGTATATCGAAGGCGGTCAAAACCCCCTCGAACAGGTCGCGGGGCAGCAGGTCACCCCAGGTTTCACGAATATAGCCCAACTGGCCGGCCAATGAATCCGGCGCTGCCTTAAGCGGCGCCCGCAGGGCCTCCATCAGTGGCACGTCAAGCCCCGGCACAGACGGTCCGTCAGTCAACGCAGCGGCCAGGGTGTCAGCAACCCGGCGATAGGCGGGGACAGACTGCGCCAGTTGTCGATCATCAAACAGTTGTCTGAACGGATCAAGGGCACGGTTTTCGGTTGCCAGGCGCACCAACAGCATCTCGCTTAGGACAAGTTCAACCTTCAGCTGCTGCGGATACCCGCTCACTGCAACAACCGGTGGAAAACCCGCCTCGAAACCTTCCATGGCAGCGGCTACCGCTGGTTGATCCAACTCGACCCCGCCACGACGGAGGGCCGTCGCTAGCCGCCCCCTATCGCCAAGCTCGGCACACTGCGCCACCAGATAGCGATACACATTCAACAACGTCCCGTACAAATGGAGCTGTGCAGCCGTAACCGGCGGGGCAGCCGGTCCACGGTCAGCCTGCAGACAGCTCGCCAGCCGGCGACAGGCAACAATTGGCGGATAACGACGCGCCAGGAGCGGCGCTAGGACCAGATCGAGGTCTAAAGCTGCCCGGGCAGCACCCGAGAGATGGATTGGCAGAGGGAAATAGGGTAGCAAAAGACTGGCCATAGGTTGAAGTAGGTCCTTTAGGCCTGCTGCGAGGAGCTGAAGAACAGCCCCCGCTGGAAGTGCAGCCATTACTTTTTCTTGGCTGCGGTCTTTTTCTTGGTGGTGGCCTTCTTCACGCTTCTGTTGGTGGTTGCCTTTTTCTTCGACTTACTCTTTTTCGACGTGACCGATTTACGCGGGGTCGGGTTAAAATCATCACGGATATTGTTTAGCAGGATCGCAGTCTCCACCAGATTTGGATCAGCCAGTTTTGCAGCCTCCAGAGCCTCGCGGGCCTCGGTCAAGCGACCGGTCTTCATGTACACCCGTCCCAGGGCGTGCAAGGCGCGGGCATGATCACCCTTCAGGGCAACGGCCTGCTTGTAGCTGTTGATGGCGCTGTCATACTCCTTGCGGAAATCATACACTAAACCCAGCCGATAATGGTTGTTGGGATCATCAGGAGTCAGCTCGGCCGCCTCCTCCAACAGCACGACCAGATCGTCGTACTGCTTGTTTTTTACGTAAATGGTGACCAAGGCATTACGACTTTCAGCATCAGCCTGGGCCAGCTCCAGGGCACGCTTATAATGCTCTATCGCCTTGTCGCTCTGATCCTGGGCGCGATAGACTGCAGCCAGTTCACGATGGGCCTCCGGATTATCCGGCGCCTGCAGTAAAACCGCCCGGTACGATTCCACCGCATGCGGCAATTCGTTACTTTGTACCAGAATTCTGGCAAGCTTGAGATGGATGTCGGCACTTTCCGGCTTCAGTTTCAAAAACGCTCGGTACTGTTCCACAGCCTCCTGGATGTTGCCACGTGAAAGCCTGATATCAGCCAGCTTAAGGCGCGCTTCTGCAAAATCGGCTCTTTTCTCAATGGCCCGCTTGTACGAAACCACCGCTTCATCCAGTTGTCCGCGTTTTTCATGCAGCAGCCCCAGATTGTAATACACCTCAGGGTTGTCGCTCTGGCGATAGCTAGCCTCGCGATAGGCGGTAATCGCCTCCCCTTCGCGGCCGGCCTTAAAATAGAGTGCGCCAAGCCGTTCATAGGGCGGCACCGCGTCAGGCAGCGTTTTCAAAACCGAGCGATACGCCTCTGCAGCCTGGTCAACCTCACCTTTGGCAGCCAATTGATCGCCCAACACAATGCCCTCTGCCTGGGGAGTAGCAGTGTTGATGGCGGGATCCCTTTTCCCCCCCAGTAGACGCTCGTACTCGGCCTGCCCGATGTCGCCTTTCTTTTCATAAATGTCTGCCAATAGCAGGTGCACACGGCTGCTACGGGGGTTTGCAACCGCCGTCTTTTTCAACAGATCCAGGGCATTGTCCTGCTCATTTCGTTGCAGATAAAGTTGTGCCAAACCCAGGCTGGCCTGTTCCGAGGACGGCTCGGCCACCAGGGCCCGACGGTATTCTTCTTCGGCACGACTCAGCTGACCCTGGGCCTGATACACATCGGCCAGACCAACCATGACATCGGCATCGCCCGGAGCCTGTCGTTCAGCCTCGCCCAAATGGTAGAGTGCCAGCGGATAGATCCGCTTTTCCAGCATCACCTTGCCCAGGGCCTTGTGGAAGACCGGCGACGGCGCTCCCGCAACCCCCTTGGTCAGTTCGACAGCCGCTTCATCCAGCATCCCCCGCTGGAGGTACAACACACCCAGGCTACCGCTGGCCACCGCCAGGGTCGGCTCATCCTGCAAGGCACGCCGGTACGCGCTGACTGCCGTATCAGCAGCACCGGACCGCTCGGCCTGCCGGCCCGCAACGTACTGGGCTGCGGCTCCATCGGGACAAAGTTCGACGATCTTTGCCTCTTGTGCACTGCGTGTCCCATCATCGTGCAGACCCGGCAACTGCTTGGCCAGCTCAAGTGCTTCCTTACATTTCCCCCCACTGAAATTCCAACTGAACCCTGAAAGCAACAGCGCTGTGCCAGCCAGCAGCGACAGGGTCACCTTTTTTTTGATATACATGATCGAAATTCCTCATTTTAAACAAGAGAGTGGCGGGGATTATACACAGTGAGACCAAAAAATACAAACCATTCGGCCGAACCACTTGCCTTGCTACCGGCGCATGGCATACTATGCACAGCATAACGACTGCCAAAACAGTCGGCACGCACCCAGAGGAGCACAGGATGAACAGAGACCTTGAGCAGATCATCATGGCAGCCGGCGACCTGCCGACTATACCGATCGTGGCCACCAAGGTGATGCAGTTGATGGAGGATGAAAACGCCACCGCTGACGACCTGGCCCGAGTGGTTGCGTCAGATCCGGCCGTGGCTGCCCGTGTGCTCAAGATATCCAACTCTTCTTTTTACGGTTGCCAGCGGCAAATTCAAACCCTGCCCCACGCCATCATGATGCTGGGCTTTGTCACCCTAAAGAGTGTGGTGGTGGCAGCATCGGTCAAACAGGTCTATCACCCCTTCGGCCTGACCGAAAAACTGCTGTGGGAGCACTCCTTCGGAGCAGGCCTGGCTGCCCGGATCATCGCATCCGAAACCCGGTTGGTAAACGCCGAGGAGGCCTTTCTGGGGGGGCTGTTTCATGACCTGGGCAAGATCATCATGAACTTCCTGGACAAGGAAAAATTCCAGGCAGTCATGCAACGTTGCTACAACGACGGCATCGACTTCGAGCAGGCGGAACAGACGCTATTCCCCTACACCCACGAAGAAGTGGGGGCGCTGGTGATCAAGAAGTGGAACTTTCCCGACCACCTGATGAAGGCGGTCATGGCCCACCACAGCCTGGCGCTGGCCGAAGATGAGGACCCGTACCTGGTGCGCTTGACCTGCGTGGTCAGCCTTTCCAACATCTTTTGTCATCGCTATGGTATCGGCACAATCGGGGGTGAGGAAGAAATCGACGTCGCAGCAACGGTTCAGGCCACCACCCTGGGATTGACCGCCGAAAAGGTAGACGAACTGCTGACCAGCTTCAAAGAGGCCTACGACAAAGACCAGTCCTTTTTCACTTAAGCTCCAGAGACCGTGTCATCAGCTTCGGCCAGGTGCTCCAAGATGGTCTTGCGCAGCTTGCCGCTGGCCCGTTGGCGGGCCTCATCAGAGATCTGCACCGTGTCATCCTGTTCGTCCTGCTCACTGCGCCCGGCGTGCCAGGCCGTCGGCCAGAGACGGTCCCGCGCAGCCTTACGCCGGTCAATCTCCCCAGCCTTAGCAATACTAGCCACCGCTTCGGTCATGTTCCCCTCCTCGTGTATGGCAGTTGATTTCCCTGGGCTTCCCTTGCTATATTCACAACCATGCTACTACTTACACACCGAGTAACGCCATGATCCGACCAATTTTCACCTTCCCCGATCCTGTGCTCAAGCAGAAAGCGGCGCCGATTACCGTTATCACTGATGAGATTCGACAACTGGCCCGTGACATGGCCGAGACCATGTATGATGCTCCTGGTGTCGGCCTAGCAGCGCCGCAGATCGGCGTACTGCAACGACTGATCGTGATCGACGTGGCTGCCAAGGATGAGGCGCCGCAGCTGATTACCGCCATCAACCCGGTCATTATCCAGGGCGAGGGCGAGGTCTACGAGGAGGAGGGCTGCCTGTCGGTACCCGACTTCTCGGCTAATGTCCGGCGCTATGAAACGGTGGTTGTCAAAGGGCTGTCCCTTGAGGGCCAGGAGCGGGTCTGGCAGGCCGACGGCCTGCTGGCTATCGCCTTCCAGCACGAGATCGACCACCTCGAAGGGACTTTGTTTGTAGATCGGCTATCGCCGCTCAAACGTGAACTGTTTCTCAAAAAATCGAAAAAACGGAGCAGCTCATGACCGGCTGGCGCATCATCTTCATGGGCACACCGGCCTTTGCCTGCCCCACCTTACAGATCCTGCTGGATCGTAGTGAAAACGTGGTTGGCGTCTTTACCCAACCCGACCGCCCCAAGGGGCGGGGTCAGAAGCTGCAGCCGCCCCCGGTCAAGGAACTGGCCCTGCAACACGATATTCCGGTCTACCAACCGCTCAAGGTTCGTGCCCCTGAGGTGATCGAACAGATTCGTGACCTGAAACCGGACCTGATCGTGGTGGTGGCCTTTGGTCAGATTCTGCCCAAAGTGCTGTTGGATATTCCGCCCCACGGCTGCGTCAACGTCCACGCCTCACTGCTGCCCCGTTACCGCGGCGCGGCCCCCTTGAACTGGTGCATTGTCAACGGCGAGAACGAGACCGGCGTCACCACCATGTTAATGGATGTTGGCCTGGACACCGGCCCGATGCTTCTGAAAAGGTCTACGCCGATCGGCCCGGATGAAGAGATCACCACGCTGCATGACCGGATGTCACAACTGGGCGCAGAACTTTTGGGAGAAACCCTGGACGGCCTCAAGGCTGGCAGCATCACCCCCGAATCGCAGGATGACGCCCAGAGCTGCTATGCCCCGCTGCTCAAAAAGGAGACTGGCCTGATCGACTGGACTCGATCGGCCCAGCAGATACACAACCTGGTGCGGGGGCTGGCCTCCTGGCCCGGCGCTTACACCTTCCTGCAGGACCAGCCGCTCAAGATTCACCGCACCAGTCTCGGCAACGGCAGCGGTCCGGCCGGCACCATCCTGAACGCAACTGCTGAGGGGATTGAGGTAGCCTGTGGTCAGGACTCACTGTTGATCCGTGATCTGCAGGCTGCGGGCAGCCGTCGCATGGATGCCGCCAGCTTTCTGGCCGGCCACCCGCTCCCGCCTGGCACCAGACTGACCGCGCCCCCGGAGCAGAACCCGTGACTGAACTACAGGAAACCACCGCCGCGCCGCGCAAACGCCTGTTCATCGCCCTGATGGGTCTGACCTGCATCGTGCTGGTGGGACTGATCTTCCTGGCCTGGTGGATTCCCAGCCGCGGCCTGGCCAACATCCACCCCGACCTGCCACGGATCGTCGGCCTGGTGGTGCTGGCGCTTTCCGGCACCGCCATTCTGGGGACCGGCCTGTTGGTGCTGACCACCGCCCTGGGTAAGGATATCTTCTTTACCCGTTTCATGCGGCTGGTGGTGATCAAATTTCTGCTGCCGGTGATCGAATTTGTGGGCAGGATTCTGGGGCTGGATAGAGACCGGATTCGTCAGTCATTCATCGCCATGAACAACTCGCTGGTGATCTCACAGCGGTACAAGGTACGGCCGGACCGGGTCCTGATCCTGTTACCACATTGCATCCAGCTGTTCGACTGCGAGATCAAGGTCACTGGTGACGTTAACAAGTGCGTGATGTGCGGGCGCTGCGACATCAAGGGATTGGTGGAGATCGGCAGGAAATACGGCATCGACATATCGGTGGCCACCGGCGGCACCCTGGCCCGCAAGGTGATCGTCGAAAAACGGCCCAAGCTGGTGCTGGCCGTGGCCTGTGAGCGGGATCTGACCTCCGGCATCAAGGACTGCTACCCGCTGCCGGTAATCGGCATTCTCAACCTGCGCCCCCATGGCCCCTGCTTTAACACCGTGGTGGATGCAGCCGCCATTGACGCCGCCCTGCAGCAGGTGTTGGAGCTGCCGGTAGGCACCTCAGACAATCCGTAACGAGTCCAGCTCAGACTCCTGCAGATCATTCAGCACCGTCAACTCGCTGCGCCGTCCGTCCTTTTGGACACTCAGCCGACCAGGCTCGCCTTTAGTGGCCCTGGTATAACGCAGCAGTATCCGTCCCGCAAGATGTACCGCAGCCTGGTCAGGCTCGCCAACCAACAGCACCAGCGGCCCGCCGCCATCGGCCCACCGCAGGGTCGTCTCCCCCGGACCGATCGAGGCCAGGATAGTCTCGTTATCAGCGCCATCCCGCCCCACCACCAGCTTACAGCCCTCCGACAGACGAAAATGGCGACCGGTCCGCAGCAGATTGAAATCTCGCACGTGCGGCTGGCAAAGATGGTCCAGCAGGTCCTTCACCTTGGGCATATAGCTTTCTTCTGCCAGTAAACAGCCGCCACCAGGTTGAGGATACTCATCCACCCCCAGCTCGGCCGCCAGCCGCATCTGGTCTTTACGGCCACGGCCGCGGATCGCCGGCAACTGCTCCCGCTTGACCCACCCTTCCGCCTCCGGGATGGTGGTCTTTAGATACTTGGCCGAGAGCGGCCGCAGCAGCAAACCGCCCAAGCCGCACTCGCGATTGATCAGATTGAGGGTATCCAGGCGCTGGCTCATCGGGCGTTGCCCCACCACCTCGCCGGTAAACACGAAATCGGCCTGGTGTTCGGCCATCAGTTCACGGGCACAGCGCAGCATGAAGGTCTTACAGTCGATGCAGGGGTTGAGGGCGCTACCGTAGCCGTGGCGCGGATGGCGCAGCATCTCCAGAAACGCCTCCCCCAGTGGGATTGAACGGAACGGGATGTCGTAACGTGCCGCATAGCGAGCCGCGACCGGCTCGCCGTCCAAGGTAGGAGAACAACCGAAAAAGGGGGAGGTAAAGTTGATGGCCAACACCTCGACCCCTTGTTTCTGTATAATCTTAGCCGCCAAGATCGAATCCAGACCGCCGGAAAACAAGGCAAGCGCGCGACGATTACTCACAATTACTCCTTACATCTCAACTCTTGTTACCACCCCCTGCAGACGGGCAGCGGGCAGCTTGTTGAACTGCACAAAGTTGGGGGTCAGCTTCTTAATCACTGCAAACACCTTCCAGATCGGGTTCAGGGTAGTGATATCCTCGATACCGTAGAAGATGACCTTTTCCGTGATGCCATGTTCATGGATCAGGCGCTCGATATCCAGCACCTCCATATAACCGGCCTGCACCTCAAACCCCTCCAGGCCGCTGGCCATAGCGGTGGTATGCTG
>DIKW01000018.1:1158-8027 GCA_002424705.1 Geobacter sp. UBA5608 | reverse complement strand
TTGAGACTTCCGCTGAAGCTGAAACCATCGGCATCCAGTTCAATCGTTGACAGGTCAATGCTGCTGGGGGTTCGCTCCAGATCAAACTGCACCTGAGCCTGTTTGGGGGCCACCGGGTCATGGAAGACGCCCGGCCAGACAAGTTTTGCGTCGTTGAGCCGCAGCAGTCCCTGTGCCGAAAAATCAGACGGGTTGCCTTTCAGCTGAGCTTCGAGATCGAGGGTGCCGCCCGGCGGACCAAAGGGTATCTGTTGGCCGAAGTAGGACCAGAGACTCTTGTAGTCGATCTGCGTGAGGGTTAGAGTGCCTTTTGCCGTCAGCCCGGTGCTGAACGGCTCTCCCGGCGCAGGAATTCTGATCGATCCGGCACTCTTGATGCTGCCGCTGCCCAGCTTGGCCGATAGCTTGTAGGAGCCCTTTTGGCCTCGATTAACGTGATCCAGCTTCAGGTCGATATCGGTCAGCTGGATCCGTTGCAGCCCGTTTGGATTGGCCTGATCCTGCCACAGGATGCGTGACTGGCGCAGTTTGATGCCGCGCACCTGCAGGTCGATGGCGCTGGTTTGTGATGACAGCAGGTCAGCGATATTGAGTGTGCCGTCGGCATCCCGGGTGATTCGTGCCTGCAGTCCGTCGACCACGATTGAGCGCAGTGCAACCTGACGTTTGAGGAGCGGCAGCAGACCCAGGCGGAAGGTCACTTTTTGGGCGCTTAAAAAATCGTCGTCGTTGTTTCGTTCCCGTAGATGCAGGTCATTGACCACAAACTGAGGGCCAAGTCGCCAGACAAAACGGATGCCGCCCAGACTTATCTTCCGTTTGAGCGATTTCTCCAGCACGTCCACGATCTGCTGTTGATAGGTGGTGATGTCTACCAGGCGGGGCAGCAGGGGGCCGATCACCAGGAAGAAGATGGTCCCAAAGATCAGCAGCAGCCCGATCAGCTTGAGATACGACGGTTTGATAGTCATGTCGTGGCCTGGTTTAGCCCCTCTTCCAGAATCGGAATGATGCGCACACGCAGCACGGCGGTGCGGGTCACCTCCTCGCACACCAGTCGGTTTCCTTGCCAGACCAGCGATTCGCCCTGCTCAGGCAGGTGGCCGAGCTCATGCAGAATCAGGCCGGCCAGGGTGTCGTAGGGCAGGTCGTCTTCCTGTTTGATGCCCAGCAGTTCACGCAGATCGAAATCAGGCAGCATGCCGTCCACCAGCCAGCTTCCATCGGGTAGTTGCTGTAATTTCGTTGTTTCACCGGTGTCATGCTCATCCTCAATCTCGCCCACCAGCTCTTCCAGCAGATCCTCGGTGGTGACCAGTCCGGCCAGGCCGCCATACTCGTCAACCACCAGGGCCATATGGTTGCGGGTACGCTGCATCTCTTTCAGCAGGTCATTCACCTTTTTACCTTCCGGAACAAAGACCGGTGGACGCATGACCTCGTGCAGCGGCACCGCCACGCCGCGCACCAGCTTGCCCAGCAGGTCCTTGGCATGCACCACCCCGACGATCTCTTCAATACTGTCACGGTAGACCGGATAGCGGGAATACTGTGATTCAAGGATGATCCGCAAGGTTTCCTCGCGAGGCGTCTCCAGTTCCAGGCCGACGATGCGGGTGCGGGGCACCATCACCTCCCGAACGCAGGTGTGGGTGAATTCGAAGATGTTGCGGATGTACTCGTGTTCTGCCTCGCTGAAAACGCCGCTCTCGTGGCCCTCGGCTACGATATGCTGCACCTCTTCACGGGTAATGAAGGCATCCTGCTCGCCATTGGCGCCCAAAAGCCTCAAGACTGCCTTGCTGGAAGTAGTCAAAACCGCAACCGCGGGCGAGGCGATGTATGAAAACAGCCGCATCGGTTTGGCCAGCCGCAGGGCAATCTGATCGGCATACTGCAGGCCCAGCGCCTTGGGCACCAGCTCCCCCACGATCAGTGAGCTGTAGGAGACCAACCCGACCACCACAAAGGCGGCCAACGGTTCGGCAGCTCTGCTGATCAACGGCCAGGGCAGGGAGGCGAAAAACGGCTGCAGGTGCTGAATGGCCACAATGCCGCCCACGGTGGAGGCCGCAGTGCCGGCCACGGTGACCCCGATCTGGATCACCGCCAGCAAGGGGTGGGGGTCCCGCTGATAGCTGTCGACAATCTGGGCCCGTTGATCGCCGTCAGCCACCAGTTGGGCAATGCGGCCTTTGCGGATTGAGATGATGGCAAACTCGGCCATGGAGAAGAAGCCGTTCAGGCCGATCAAGATGGCAATGACTACCAGTTCGAGAGTAATGGTGTCCATAGGTTGCACATTTTCACATTCGGGTGGGGGGTTGTCAACCGTGCAGGCAGGGCGGCACAAAAAAACCCGCCACGCATGCGTGGCGGGTTGTAAAGATCACGAAGCTGCTGCTATCAGGAGGCGGAAACCTGTACCTTCAGGTTGGCAGTCACTTCGGGGTGGATCTTGACCGGTACGGTGTAGTCGCCCAGCTGCTTGATCGGCTCGGCCAGCACCATCTTCTTGCGGTCGATCTCAAGGCCGTGCTGTTTCAGGAAGGCGGCGATCTCCATGGTGGTTACCGAGCCGAACAGCTTGCCTTCTTCGCCGGCCTGGTGGGCCAGGGACACATTGACCGCCTCCAGTTTGGCGGCCAGCAGTTTGGCGGCTTCCAGTGCCTTGTTTTTCTTGTAGGTCAGTTGACGCTTGGCGTGCTCCAGGGCCTTGGCGTTCTTCTCAGTGGCCTCAATGGCGAGCCCTTTGGGCAGCAAGTAGTTGCGGGCGTAGCCGGGGGCCACCTTGACGATGTCGCCGATCTGGCCCAGGGTGTCGATGTTTTCCTGCAGAATCACTTTCATCTGGTGCTTCTCCTTTCAAGCCTGATTAGTTACAGGTTTTCTTCCTGCTTGGTGCGTGGAGTGCGAAAATCACCCCATAAATCGAAAATGCCAATGAAGGCAACCACGGGTGCCAGGTAGGGTTGCAGCAGTAGTACTGCGATCAGCATCACCTTCAGCACGCCAACATAGCTGGTGCGACCAATCATGGTTAGCAGCACAGCCAGTCCCTGAAAAAAGTACAGAACGGCAAGCACAGCCGCGACGTTCAGGGCCGGGGTCGTGATCAGGGTGGTCGTTGCCAGCAGGCTGAAGCCGGCCGCAATCAGCGGCCAAATCAGGATCTCAGGCACCCGGAAATGCTGAAACGGCTCAAGGCTCAGTGCCAGGCCCCGTTGTTCAGCCATGCGTCGTAGAAACAGCAGGCTGATGCTGGCGACCAGCAGCAGGTTCAACGTGCCCAGGGCCGGCAGGATACGCAGCAGCGTTGCTGCGATGGTCTGCAGGCCCTGCTTGATCGTCTCCAGGTCCTGGGGGCTCAACCCCTGTTGCTGCTCATACAGCTTGAGGGCCTGGGCCATGCCGGTGGAGATCTCCTGCTGCGCAATAGTGAGCAGGTTCTGCCCTGTTGTGGCGGCCATGACGAATGCCACCATGACCGATACCGCGCTGGCTGCAGCGGTTGTCCAGAGTAATGCCCGTGAGCCGGACATGCCCCGCAGTGCCAGTTCCGGCAACAGCAGGCCGATCAGGCCGCACTGAGCCAGAAACCAGAGCCCGGCCAGCGGGTTAAAGCCGATGCCGACCAGCAGCGCAGCGACTGCCGTTGCCAGCAAGGCTGTCTTGCGCCCGCCTTCCAGGCGGGTGTAGCATATCGGTACGGCCGCGAGAAAGCCGGCAACAAAGCCGATGAATGGTACTGCCAGGCTGGCCGAGAATAGGACGCCGGAAGCGGCAGCGCCGAGCAGCACCGTACGTATGTGCTGCCCGGCGCCTGTCCGTAGCTCGTCAGTGGTGCTCAAGTGATCTGTTACGGCAACGCATGGCCGGCTGCCAGCGGCAGCAGGGCCAGGTTGCGTGCCCGCTTGATCGCCTCGGTAATCTCCCGCTGGTGCTTGGCACAGTTGCCGGAGATGCGACGCGGCACGATCTTGCCCCGCTCAGTGATATAGTAGCGCAGGGTGCGGGGGTCCTTGTAGTCAATGGTCATTTCCTTCTCGGCGCAGAAGCGGCACACCTTGCGGCGCTGAAACGGACGCTTCTTGCGGGGGCCGCCGGGTCCACGGTCGGGACGGGGACCGCTCGGGCGGGGGCCGGAAGGACGGGTGTGTTCGGGTGCTGCAGTAGTAGTCGTGGTCTCGCTCATGGTGTCATCCTCCTGGAACGTTAGTCCGCTGCCGTCTCGGCAGCTTCAGTCGTTTCGGCGGCCGGCTTGCGCTCGACCACCTTCTTCTCCGGCTCGTCGGTAATGTTGACACTCAGGTAGCGCAACACCTTTTCGTCGAGTCGCAGACGACGCTCCAGTTCTGCAACCAGGGCAGCTTCGCCGTCAAAGCGCAGGTAAAAATAGCGCCCGCGGGGGAACTTGCGGATCTGGTAGGCCAGTTTGCGTGCCCCCCAGTCGTCCAGCCGGTGGAAATCACCCTTGTAGGATGCAACCACATCCTGAACCTTGTCGGTGATGAGCTTGACATCATCCTCTCCAAGGTCCGGCTGGAGGATGAAGATGGTTTCGTACTTCCTCATGATGGTAATCCTCCTCACGGATTAGATAGCCCCGGTCTGGCCGGAGCAAGGAGTTGGCGGCATATGCTGCCGCTTTTGGCGAACGCACTATATATGCTATGTTTCATGGAATTGCAATATTATTTTCCGTTCTGCTGGATTCGGTTGACAGCTGTGACCTTAACGACCTACTAACGTGAGCCGGTAGTGACCGCGTCTGCGGTGAGAAAGGAGTCGCAACCATGATAATGCTTAAAAAGACTTCAACGCTGATCTGTCTGCTGGTGATGGCTGGTGCGCTTACGGCTTGCACGTCGGCGGATCTGGTGCTGGTGCCAAGCTATCAAGCGGTTGGAGAGCGCAAAGGTGGCGGTCAACTGGTGCTGGGTGCGCCCACTGACGAGCCTGGTTGGGTAGAGCGCGAACAGTTTGTTTACGGTGAAGTACGCACTACAGACGGTACAATCAAAGGGAATGTGCTTGGTCCCGTGGCTCCGGCCCGGCTGGTTCGTGACGCACTGCAGCAGGAACTGATCTCGTCCGGTTACGACGTGCGATTCGATACTGCTGCTGCCAGACAGGCCGAGCGGGGAGTGGTGCTGACCGTTACCTCCCTGACCTTGGATGAGGTGGCGTCACTGGTCAAGATCGAGGCGGAATGCAAGGTGCAGCTGGTGTTGGAACTCTGGCAGCAGGGCACGTTGCTCAGCAGGCTGACCTACAGCAAGACCCTGTCGGACTTCGCGGTCAGGGACCGTGAAAAACTGCATCAGCAGCTGCTGCAGAAGACTCTGGCCACGGTCATGCAGGCCGCTGCTGCCGACCTGGCATCCTATTTCAAATAGGCGCCAGTCCGTTGGTTTCAGTTCTGTGCTGTTGTCCTGTGGCGGCGCAGACGATAGGCTTGTCAAGCGTCGCCAATCTGTCGTACAGTGCCATTCCCTGATTACTTTCGCTGTAGATGAGGAGCATAGCATGGCCATAGCAACCAAGATCGCCGGTCATATTTCCCGTTCATCCTGGATCCGCAAGATGTTTGAAGAGGGTGCGAAGCTGCGGCAGCAGTACGGCGACGACAACGTGTACGATTTTACGCTGGGTAATCCCGATGTGGAGCCGCCGGCCGCCTTTGGCGAGGCGCTGCGGCAGCTGGCCAACCATCCGTTGCCGGGGATGCACCGCTATATGAACAACGCCGGCTACCCAGAAACCCGCACGGCTGTAGCGGCAAAGCTGTCGCGTGATGCCGGGCTGACGGTGACCGCCGAGCAGGTGGTGATGACCTGCGGCGCCGGCGGCGCCCTGAACGTGGTGCTGAAGACCATCCTCAACCCCGGCGAGGAGGTCATCATCCTGGCCCCCTACTTTGTGGAGTACAAGTTCTATATCGACAACCACGGCGGTGTGCCGGTGGAGGTCTGGACCAACCGGGAGACCTTCCGCCTTGACCTGGCGGCGATCGAGGCCGCCATTACCACCAAGACCCGCGCCATCATCATCAACACCCCCAACAATCCGACCGGCGTGATCTACCGTGCCGATGAGCTGGCGGCGTTGGGAGAGCTGGTCAAGCGGGTGCAGCAGCGCACCAGCCATCAGATCTATGTCATCTCCGATGAACCCTATGCCCGGCTGGCCTATGACGGGCAGCAGGTGCCCAACGTATTCCCCTTGATCGAAAACAGCGTGATCGTTACCTCTCACAGCAAGGATCTGGCTTTGCCCGGCGAGCGGATCGGTTATCTGGCCGTCAATCCGCGCATGGCTACGGCTGACCAGTTTGTCGAGGGGGCGATCTTCTGCAATCGTACCCTGGGGTTTGTGAATGCGCCGGCCCTGATGCAACGGCTGGTGGCCGGCCTGCAGGACAGCTCGGTTGATACGGCTGCCTATCAGCAGAAGCGGGACCTGTTGTACGACAACCTGACCCGGCTCGGTTTCTCCATGGTCAAGCCGGACGGGGCCTTTTACCTGTTTCCGCAGTCGCCGCTCAAGGACGATGTGGAGTTCGTCAAACGTGCTCAGCAGCAGCGCATCCTGCTGGTGCCCGGCTCAGGCTTCGGTGCGCCGGGTTATTTCCGGATCGCCTACTGTGTCGATCAGGGCATGATCGAGCGCAGCCTGCCGGCCTGGGAACAGCTGGCCAGGGAGACAATCCGTTAAATCGTAGTAGGTTTGGAATAGCTGTGCTCGGATCGGGCCGTCCAATGCGTTGTCATGGACGGCCCGCTGCAGTTTTGGTCTGCAGCGCATGGGAAAGGTGAAGAGCTTAAAAGGGGGCAGGCCAACGCTCGTTCTGCGGTTGTGCAAGAACA
>DIKW01000018.1:0-1077 GCA_002424705.1 Geobacter sp. UBA5608 | reverse complement strand
CTCGAGCTCTTCTGCGCCGTCGGCCAGTCGGAAGGCCCCCACTGAGCCGGCCGCGCCCCTCAGGCTATGGGCTGCCTGACCTATGCCGCTAAAGTTGGAGGCTGCGCAGGCCCGTTGGATGGATTGCAGATTGTGTCGGGCCTGATTTTGAAAGGTCTGCAGAACATCAGGCAGAACGCCGCCCAGCCCTGTCGCCACGTAGTTCTTGTGGAGATACGGCAGGTCCAGCATCAGGCGTGGGGCATAGTGGCGTGATTCCATCCGGTTGTCAGTCCCGAAAACGTTTGGTTAGATCCTGATAGGCGTCGATGCGACGGTCCCTCAGGAAGGGCCAGATACGGCGCACCTGTTCAGTTCTGCTTGGGTCCAGTTCTACAATCAACAGCTCTTCATGGTCGTTTGAGGCCTTGGCCAACAGCTCCCCCTGGGGGCCGGCCACAAAACTATTGCCCCAGAAGCGGATGCCGCTGGCGGCCGGGTCGGGCGACGGCTCAAAACCGACCCGGTTGATGGCCAGCACCGGCAGGCCGTTGGCCACGGCATGGCCTCGTTGAATGGTTTCCCAGGCCGCCCGCTGACGTTCCTGCTCCTCGGGTGGGTCGGAGGGGGCCCAACCGATGGCCGTGGGGTAGATCAGCAGGTCGGCACCGGCCAGGGCCATCAGGCGGGCCGCCTCGGGATACCATTGATCCCAGCAGACCAGCACCCCCAGCCTGCCCAGCGAGGTCTGGATCGGGGTAAAGCCCAGGTCGCCGGGGGTAAAGTAGAATTTTTCGTAAAAGCCGGGGTCGTCCGGGATATGCATCTTGCGGTAGATGCCGGCGATACTGCCGTCGGTTTCAAAGACCACGGCGGTGTTGTGGTACAGGCCGGCGGCACGGCGCTCAAACAGGGAGGCCACCAGCACGATTCCCAGCTCTTTGGCCAAGGCCCCCAGTCGTTCGGTGGTGGGGCCGGGGATCGGCTCGGCTTGGTCGAATTGCGATGTCTCTTCAGTCTGGCAGAAGTACGGGCCGCCATGCAGCTCCTGCAGCGTCACCAGCTGGGCGCCTTTGGCAGCAGCCTGACGGATCAGGT
>DIKW01000095.1 GCA_002424705.1 Geobacter sp. UBA5608 | reverse complement strand
GTAGAAGTCGTCCTGGGGGCGACCGGCGGCAAGCATGGCCTGCAGTTGGTCCCAAGTCTCACGGGGCTCGTTGTGGAAGATGACCGAGGCCACGTAGTTGTGTCGTTTGTGCTGCAGGTCGATGAACAGGTCCACCAGGTCGTCCAGCAGTTGGCAGCCGATGCCGATCTGGTACAGGGCCTGCCGGGCCCCATGGGCAACCGGTGAGAGCTGGCCCTCCAGCAGGCCAGGAATGGCCCAGGTCGATTGAAACAGTATGCCGGTCTTGTAGTGGTGGATCTCCGCCAGGATGGCGGCCGGTGTCAGCCGCTCGCTGATGCCCCCCTCTTCGGCGGCTTCCTGGGCGCCGCTCATGGCCAGGGCCTGCAGGGAGACGTTGGCAGCCTCAATCGCCCGTTGGACCGGCAGACCGTTCTGGTGACAATGCTCCGTCAACAGGGTGAACAGCACCCGGTCGGCCACCATGATGTCGAGTACCGAACGGAAGCGGTGAGCCTGGCCTGGCAGGTCGGTCTCCAGGGTGATCTTGTACTCGTCGTCAAGGATGTTGTCGCAGCCGGTGACCATGCCGCGCAGGCATTGGTTCAGGGCTGCGTAGAGTATCCGCCGCTGCGGGGGGATGTCACTGCGATAGTAGGAGTAGAGGAACAGGGTTGAGAAGAAGTTGCGCGGTAGCGACAGCGTCGTTTCATCCGGAGGGGTCAGCCGGATCGTACTGTGATTGAGGGTAACGGCAGCCGCCTCCCAGAAACGCCGTAGACCGGCCTGTAGTTCGGACTGCAGGGTGCCGAGGTCTTTGGCGTAGTGCCCGATGATGGTGAATGGATTGATCATGCCGGTTTGATGGTTGTGAACACGGAGATGTAGCCGAAGAAGTGCGCTGCCCGCTGCGGGGGCAGAAAGCCTGCCTCGACCATCAACTCCGGCAGTACGCCGCGGATGTTTTCGGCAATCTGCGGTTGCATGAACAGCCAGCGCGAGGCATGGGAGACCAGCGCCCCCAGCAGGGTGGTGGGCTTGTCCATGTCGGCGATCACCAGTCTGCCACCCGGTTTAAGCACACGAAAGGCCTCATGCAGGCTCTGCTGCTTCAGCTCAAGGGGGACGTGGTGGTAAAACAGGCTGGAGATGACCGCGTCAAAGGAGCCGTCTTCAAATGCGAGCTGTTCGGCGGCCATGGCCTCGAAGCGGCAGTTGGGTGCGCCCCGTTTTTCGCGGGCGGCCTCGATCATGGCGCCGGCGGCGTCAATGCCGGTTATGCAACCGCCCTGGGCCGGGTCGAGCAGTGCGCTGATCTTCTGGCACAACAGTCCGGTGCCGCAGCCCAGGTCGAGGATCATGTCGCCGGGTTGGGGGGCCAGGGCCTGGATCAGGGTCTGGTCGTAGGCCGCCTGCTTGTTCAGCAGGCAGAGCGGTTCCAGCAGGTCGTAGACCGGTGCGGCATAATCCAAGGTGCGGCCTTTGGTCGGAATAGATGGGATGGTCATCGGAGGGCTCCTGGGGTGATGGTACAGTCGGGCAGCCAGCTGTGTTAACCGAATCTAGTTTCTTTATAGCAGGTCGCTGGTTCGGTTACAATCACGCTGATAGTGCCAAAAGCACTGAAGATTCGTAAGAGATTGCACTGGGGACCATACCGTGCTATAGCTGCGACCCATACGGCCACAGGGTGCACCCCTGTGGTTTTTGTTTTCCAAGGAGTGTGCCCCATGTCGTTTGATACCCTCGGCCTCTGTCCTGAACTGCTGCGTGCCATCGCTGCCCAGGGCTACAGCACGCCGACCCCGATCCAGGCCCAGGCAATCCCGGTTATCTTTGAGGGCTGCGACCTGTTGGCCGGGGCCCAGACCGGCACCGGCAAGACCGCCGCCTTTGCCCTGCCGATCGTGCAACGCTTAAGTGAGGCTGTTCCCAAGGAAAAGCGTCGCAAGCCGCGGGCCCTGGTGCTGGTGCCGACCCGCGAGCTGGCGGGGCAGGTCAGCGATGTGATCAACGCCTATGCCCGACGTCTGTCGCTACGTTCCACCATGATCTACGGTGGGGTGACCATTCAGGCCCAGATCGAGCGGCTGCATCGCGGGGTCGACATCGTAGTGGCCACGCCGGGACGCCTGCTGGACCATGCCGAGCGGGGAACGATCAATCTTTCACAGATAAAATTTCTGGTGCTGGACGAGGCCGACCGGATGCTGGACCTGGGGTTTATTGATGATATCAAACAGGTGGCCGGCTATCTGCCTCCCAAACATCAGGCCCTGCTGTTTTCAGCCACCTATTCCCAGAGCATCAAACAGTTGGCCGATGAGCTGCTGGACCACCCGCGCCGGATCGAGGTGGCCCGGCGCGCCATCACCGCCGATGCGGTGACCCAGGCGGTGTATGAGGTGGAAAAGAGCCGCAAGCGCGAGATGCTCTCCTTTCTGATCCGTCAGGAGGGCTGGAAGCAGGTGCTGGTCTTTTGCCGCACCCGCTACGGCGCCGACAAGCTGACCGAGGAACTGCTCTACGACGGGATCAAGGCCGCCGCCATCCACAGCAACAAGAGCCAGTCGATCCGCAACCGGACCCTGGCTGAGTTCAAGCGTGGCGATCTGCGGGTGCTGGTGGCCACCGACGTGGCGGCCCGCGGGCTGGATATCGAGCGGCTGCCCCAGGTGGTCAACTATGACCTGCCCCAGGTGCCTGAGGATTACGTGCACCGCATCGGCCGCACCGGCCGGGCCGGGGAAACGGGCGTTGCTTTTTCGTTGGTCTGCCAGGAGGAAAAGGTGTTGTTGGCCGCCATTGAGAAACTGCTGGCCTATGCCATCCCCCGTCAGCGTCTGGCGGAGTTTCCCCACGTGGCGGCCAGACGGAGTACGCGGATACAGGAGCTCAAGCAGGCGGCCAAGGCGCCCAAAAAGCGGACACCAGCGCAGCGGCCGGCCAAGGCGGCCGTGAAGCCCGAGCCGGCAGCGAAGCCGGAACCGGCCAAGCCCCGCCGGGGCAAACCGCTGGCTGAGCGGCCGGCTCCCAAGACCGGACGGCGGGGACGCCGTTCATAACCAACGCCATCGCTGCTTGAGCAAGGGGCAGATTTTTGTTTACTTCCCTTGCATAGCAACACGACTGCCCGGAGAAAAGCATATGGAACTGGACCTGCGCCAGCTGCGCAAACTGATCAGCGTGCATAAAGACGAGATCGAACAGGCCGTCGCCGGCACCGGCTATCTGACACGGACCGTGATCGGCGTGGCCACCTTTCTGCTGGACAACGAGGGAGACCTGGGCCTGCTGTCCGCCAAACAGCGGGCAACCTTTGACCGTTTCATTGCGCCGCTGTTGCAGCGGCCGCGTCCGTAGCGGGCCGCCCAGGGCCAGCGATCATGCACGAAAACAGCCATCCCTTCCACCGATTAACCCCCGATTTCATCATGGATGCCGTCGAAAGCCAGGGCTTTCGCTGCGATTGCCGCAACCTGGCCCTTAACAGCTACGAAAACCGGGTCTATCAGGTGGGGATCGAGGATGGCAAGCCGCTGATCGCCAAGTTCTACCGGCCCGGCCGCTGGAGTGACCAGCAGATCGTGGAAGAACATGATCTCAGCACAGAGCTGGCCGGACATGAGCTGCCGGTGGTGGCCCCCTGGCGCAACCCGGCCGGCGAGAGCCTGTTCCAGTACCACACTTTCAGATTTGCCCTCTACCCGCAGCAGGGCGGCCATGCCCCGGAATTCGACAACCTGGACAACCTGCTGATCCTGGGAAGGATGCTGGGGCGGATGCACCGGATCGGCGCCCTGCGCCCTTTTGAACAGCGGCCGGTGCTGGATAGCGCCGCTTTTGGCCACCAGAGCGTGGCACTGATCCGGGAGCGATTCATTCCGTCCGAGTATCGCGAGAGCTATGGCGTCCTGACCGAACAGCTGCTGGCCAAGATCGACGCGCGTATCGCCGACTGCGGCCCGGTCCGACTGATCAGAGCCCATGGCGATTGCCACAGCGGCAACATCCTCTGGCGGGATAACGCGCCGCATTTCGTTGATTTCGACGACAGCCGCATGGCGCCGGCGGTGCAGGATATCTGGATGATGCTGTCCGGCGATCGCCAACGCAAGTCCCTGCAGCTGGATGCGTTGCTGGAAGGGTATCACGAGTTTAACACGTTCGATCCGTTGGAGCTGCGCCTGATTGAGCCGCTGCGCAGCTTGCGGATGCTGCATTACAGCGCCTGGCTGGCTCGCCGCTGGGATGACCCGGCCTTTCCGATCGCCTTCCCCTGGTTCAACACGGTGCACTACTGGGGCGAACATATCCTGGAGTTGCGCGAACAGCTGGCCGCCCTGGATGAACCGCCGCTGGAACTGTTCTGAGTCTGTACGACGTCAGCTGAAGGAGTGTCTCCGATGAGAAAATTGATTGTGCTGTCTGGTCTGCTCTGTCTGTTGCTGCTTGCGGTGTCGTCCGCCTCTGCCGGGTCCCCGGTCTGGAAGGTCTCCAAGGACGGCAACCGGCTGTTTGTCGGCGGCACGATCCACGTCTTGTCCCAGGCCGATTACCCGTTGCCGGCGGCCTTTGAGGCCGCCTACCAGCAGGCGGCGCTGGTGGTGCTGGAAACCGACCTGCAGCAGATGAAGGCGCCCGCGACCCAGCAGAAGCTGCTGCAGACGATGCTCTATACTGATGGCCGCACCCTGCAGCAGGCGCTGAACAGGCAGACCTTTGCAGAGTTGGAACAGTATCTGGCCGGTCGCGGCATGCCGGTAACCGCCTTTCAGCGTTTCAAGCCCGGCTTGCTGGCCCTGACCCTGACCATGATCGAGCTGCAGCGTCTGGGGCTGGGCGAGGCCGGGGTGGATGCCGTGTACCACGCAAAGGCGCTGGCTGATCGCAAGCAGCTGGGGCAGTTGGAGTCGGTGGATCAACAGCTTGGCTTCATCGCCTCCTTGGGGGAGGGCCAGGAGAACGAGATGATCAGCCACACCCTGCGTGACCTGAAGGAGTTGCCGGCGGTGATGCAGGCGCTGAAGGGGTCTTGGCGTGACGGTGATATTCGCAAGTTGGATCAACTGTCGCTGGCGCCGCTTAAGGCCGGGTTCCCGGCGCTCTACGACGCGCTGATTGTGACCCGCAACAGGGCCTGGATACCGCAGCTTGAGGCACTGTTGCAGACCGGCGAGGTGGAGTTGGTGTTGGTGGGGGCGCTCCATCTGGTTGGTGACGATGGTGTGCTGGCCCTGCTTTCCAAGCGGGGTTACACGGTACAGCAGCTGGACTGACCATGGCGACGGACATAGCCGCTATGACAAAACAGCAGTTGTTGCAGACGATCATCGCCACCCTGGAAACCGATTTGGCTCTGTTCACCAGCGCGGCCAGGACGGCCCACGTTGCCGCCACCCACGTCGAGTGCCAGCCGGACAACAAGTACGACACCACCGCTTTGGAGGCATCCTACATCGCCCAGGGGCAGGCCAACCGCGCCCAGGAGATCCGGCAGGCGCTTGAGGTCTACCGTGCCTTGGCGCTTCAGCCCTTTGACCAGGGGACCCCGATCCGGCTGACGGCCCTGGTTACCCTGGAGGATGAGCAGGGCAGGCAACGGCTTGTCTTTCTGGGGCCATGGGCCGGCGGCATGAAGATACCAGCCGGCGAGGGGGAGGTGGTGGTGGTTACCCCGAACTCGCCGTTGGGCCGAGGCCTGTTGGGCCGCCTATGCGGCGACGAGCTGCAGGTCGGCGAGATCAATGCAGCGATCACGTATACTATTGTTTCAGTAGCTTAAGCAGCGTCGCGCTTGCCCCGGCAGGCCAAGTATGCTATAGCTGTCCGGCACCTGAACTGCCGCAGGGAGACCCCCTGCGGTTTTTTTTATTGGCTGCGGAAAGAGAGAATCACCATGATCAGCGCAAACAACATCAGCCTTGCCTATGGCAAGCGGGTCATCTTCAAGGATGTCAACATCAAGTTCGTGCCGGGCAACTGCTACGGCCTGATCGGCGCCAACGGCGCCGGCAAATCCACCTTTTTGAAAATCTTGGCCGGTCTGTCAGAAGCCGACTCGGGAACCGTATCGGTTGGACCGAAGGAGCGGATCGCCTTCCTACAGCAGAATCAGTTTGCCTTTGATGAACATACCGTCTTCAATACCGTCATTATGGGCCATACCCGGCTGTATGAGGTGATGATGGCCCGGGAGGCGATGTACGCCAAGAGCGACTTCAGCGAGGAGGATGGCATCCGTTCGGCCGAACTGGAATCGGAGTTCGCCGAGCTGAACGGCTACGAGGCAGAATCGGAGGCGGCGGTGCTGCTGAACGGTCTCGGCATTCCGGAAGGGCTGCGCCACAAGCAGATGAAGGAGCTGGAAGGGGGCGACAAGGTGCGGGTGCTGCTGGCCCAGGCCCTGTTCGGCAACCCGGACATCCTGCTGTTGGACGAACCGACCAACCACCTGGACCTGAAGTCGATCTCCTGGCTGGAGGAGTTCCTGGCCCGTTTCAACAACACGGTGATCGTGGTATCCCACGACCGCCACTTCCTGAACCAGGTCTGTACCCATGTGGCCGATATCGACTTCGGCCGGATTCAGGTCTACGTCGGTAACTACGACTTCTGGTATCAGGCCAGCCAGTTGACCCTCAAGCAGAAGCAGGACGAAAACCGTAAGGTAACCGACAAGGCCAACGAACTGAAGGAGTTTATCCAACGTTTCTCTTCCAACGCGTCCAAGGCCAAGCAGGCGACATCACGAAAAAAACTGCTGGAGAAACTGACCATCGAGGAGATGCCGGTCTCGTCCCGCAAGTATCCCTACGTGGTCTTCAAGCCGGAGCGGCCCTGCGGGGATATCATTCTGGAGATCAGCGACCTGTCAAAGACCGTGGATGGCGTGCCGGTCTTCAAGGATCTGACCCTGACGGTGCGCAAGGGGGACAAGATCGCCTTTGTGGGGGGTAATGGTCTTGCCAAGACCACCCTGTTCCAGATCCTGGCCGGTGAGCTGGAGCCGGACAGCGGCAGCTTCCGCTGGGGGGTGACCATCACCAGCGCCTACTTCCCCAAGGAGAACGGCGCCTACTTCGACAACGACCTGAACCTGATTGAATGGCTGGGGCAGTATTCACCGCCAACAGAAGGGGAGTCATTTGCCCGTGGTTTTCTGGGGCGGATGCTGTTTTCCGGTGACGAGGCCACCAAGAAATGCGCGGTGCTCTCCGGTGGCGAGCGGGTGCGCTGCATGCTGTCCCGCATGATGCTGGCCGGGGCCAACGTGCTGATTTTGGACGAGCCGACCAACCACCTGGACCTGGAATCGATCACCGCCCTCAACAACGGTCTGATCGCCTTCAGCGAGGTGGTGCTGTTTGCCTCCCACGACCACGAGTTCGTCAGCACCGTGGCCAACCGGATCGTGGAGTTCACCCCGGGCGGCGTGATTGACCGGACCATGAACTTCGATGATTATCTGGAGAGTGGCGAGGTGGCACAGACTCGCGATCAGTTGTGCAACGGCCATGTGGAGCTGGATCTGTAGACGGCTGAACGGCTAAGGTCTCTCAGAAGCGTTTTTTCAGCCGGTCCCGCAGATGCGGGACCAGCTTTTTTGTGGCTGAGTATCACCGTTGTTGCCCTGTCTGGTGCCGAATCTCGTTCACCAGGGAACATGTGTGTAGCCTGTGAGTTGTTGTGCAACTCTCTTTTGTTGATCAACGAGCGGCGATGTTGCCGTGTCGTCGTTGGCGCCCGCCCATCGGTCCCCCCTGTTTTTTTCCCGTGCCCTGTAAAAACACCAAGATAGTGGTAGTATTGTGCAGTGTGCAGCGCGATTGGCCCGCTGCTTGCACACGGATGATCTCTGCATGAAACGGCTGGAATTCCCTCACGACAAAGGTTGCGCTATGAAAACGATCGGAATACCGAAAAAGCAGGGGCTGTACGATCCCCAGTTCGAGCATGATGCCTGTGGCGTCGGTTTTGTGGCCAATATCAAGGGTAAGCAGTCCCATGATATCGTCCAGCAGGCGCTGACCGTGCTGATGAATCTGGATCACCGTGGCGCGGTGGGCTGTGAGCCCAATACCGGCGACGGCGCCGGCATCCTGCTGCAGATGCCGGATCTGTTCCTGCGCAAGGCCTGTGCTCCGCTGGGGATTCGGCTGCCGGAGCCGGGCGAGTATGGTGTTGCCATGCTGTTTACCTCGCCCAAGGCCACGGAACGGAACAGTGCCCGTCATGTGCTGGAACGGATCCTCAAGGAGGAACAGGTTGAGATCATCGGCTGGCGCGATGTGCCGACCGACAACTCGTCGCTGGGAGAGACCGCCAAGGCCGGTGAGCCGATGGTGCGGCAGCTGTTTCTGCAGCCGCTGGACACCGAGCTGGACGAGGATGCCTTCAATCGCAAACTGTATATCGTCAACCAGCGTGCCATCCATGAGATACGCGACATAGAGGTTGATCCCTACTGGTACGTGGCCAGCATCTCAACCCGCACCATCATCTACAAGGGGATGTTGATGCCGGTGCAGGTGGACCAGTACTATCCCGACCTGCGCGACCCGGACATGGTCAGTGCCCTGGCGCTGGTGCATTCGCGTTTTTCCACCAATACCTTCCCGAGCTGGGAACGGGCCCATCCCTACCACTTCATGGCCCACAACGGCGAGATCAACACCCTGCGGGGCAACGTCAACTGGATGTACGCCCGGCAGTCGATGTTCAACAGCGAACTGTTCGGCGACGATATCAAGAAGGCGCTGCCGATCATCAACACCAACGGTTCCGACTCGGCCATGTTCGACAACTGCCTGGAACTGCTGGTGATGGCTGGCCGCTCCCTGCCCCACGCCGTGATGATGATGGTGCCCGAGCCATGGGAAAACCACGAGACCATGGACAAGGAGAAGCGGGCTTTTTACGAATACCACGCCTGTCTGATGGAACCGTGGGACGGTCCGGCGGCGATCTCCTTCACCGACGGCCGGATCATCGGCGCGGTGCTGGACCGTAACGGTCTGCGTCCCTGCCGCTACTACATCACCGACGACGACCGGGTGATTATGGCCTCCGAGGCCGGCGTGCTGCCGGTGGAGCCGCAGCGCGTGATCGAGAAGGGCCGCCTGCAACCGGGCCGGATGTTCCTGATCGACACCGTGCAGGGCCGGATCGTGCCCGATGAGGAGATCAAGAAGGAGCTGTCCTCGGCCAAACCTTACGGCGACTGGGTCAAGACCAATCAACTCTTGTTGAAGAACCTGCCCGAGGCCCCCAAGCAACAGCCGTTCGACCAAGCCAGCCTGTTGCAGCGCCAGCAGGCCTTCGGCTACACCTACGAGGACCAGCGGGTGATCCTGGGCCCTTCGGCCCGGGACGGCGCCCAGCCGCTGGGTTCGATGGGCACCGACACGCCGCTGGCGGTACTCTCCGAGCAGCCTCAGCTGCTCTACAACTACTTCAAGCAGCTGTTTGCCCAGGTGACCAACCCGCCGATCGACCCGATCCGCGAGGAGATCGTCACCTCCACAGTGACCCGCATCGGCTCCGAATCGAACCTGCTCAAGGCCAGCCCCGGCAGCGCCCGGATCATCCGGTTGGAGCACCCGCTTCTGACCAATGAGGAGTTCGAAAAGCTGCGGCATCTCGATCAGCCCGGCTTCAAGACCACCACCCTGTCGCTGTTGTTCAAGGCAGAGGATGGCGTCGAGGGGATGGAACGGGCCATGGAGAGCCTGTGCAATGCGGCGGTGCGCTTCATTGAGGCCGGCACCACCGTGCTGTTCCTGTCCGACCGCGGGGTCAACGAGGAGTATGCAGCCCTGCCGGCCCTGCTGGCGGTGGCCGGTCTGCACCACCACCTGATCCGCACCGCCACCCGCACCCACGTCTCGCTGGTGCTTGAGTCGGGCGAGCCGCGCGAGGTGCATCACTTCGCCACCCTGCTGGGCTATGGCTGCACCGCCATCAACCCCTACCTGGCCTTCGAGTCGATTGACGACCTGATCCGTCAGGGGATGCTGTCGGGGGTCGACTACAAGCAGGCGGTCAAGAATTACATCAAGGCCACCGTTAAAGGGGTCGTCAAGACCATGGCCAAGATGGGCATCTCCACCGTGCCCAGTTACCGCGGCGCCCAGATCTTCGAGGCGGTGGGCCTGCATCAGTCGTTGATCGACAAGTATTTCACCTGGACCCCGTCACGGATCGGCGGCACCGATCTGCACGGCATCGCCAAGGAGCTGTTGGACCGGCATGCCAAGGCCTACCCCAAGCGGGTGGCGGCGGAACCGTCCCTTGATCCCGGCGGCCAGTACCAGTGGCGCAAGGACGGCGAGGAACACCTCTTCAACCCGTTGACCATCACCGCCCTGCAGAAGGCGACCCGCACCAACGACTATCAGGAGTTCAAGGTCTTCTCGAACCTGATCGACGAGCAGAGCGAACGCCATTACACCCTGCGCGGCCTGTTGGATTTCAAGCAGCAGGTGCCGGTGCCGATTGAAGAGGTGGAGCCGGTCGAGGAGATCATGAAGCGCTTCAAGACCGGCGCCATGTCCTACGGCTCCATCAGCCAGGAGGCCCATGAGGCGCTGGCCATCGCCATGAACCGGATCGGGGGCCGTTCCAACACCGGCGAGGGGGGCGAGGACCCGGAGCGGTTCACCTGGACCAACGAGCAGGGCGACTCCAAGAACAGTGTCATCAAGCAGGTGGCCTCCGGCCGCTTCGGCGTCACCAGCCATTACCTCTCCAACGCCGGCGAGATCCAGATCAAGATGGCCCAGGGGGCCAAGCCGGGCGAGGGGGGCGAGCTGCCGAGCCACAAGGTGTACCCCTGGGTGGCCAAGACCCGCCACACCACCCCCGGTGTCGGCCTGGTCTCGCCGCCGCCGCACCACGACATCTACTCGATCGAGGACCTGGCCGAGCTGATCCACGACCTGAAGAACGCCAACCGTCGCGCCCGGATCAGCGTCAAGCTGGTCTCGGAAGTGGGGGTCGGCACTGTGGCCGCCGGGGTTGCCAAGGCCCACGCCGACGTGGTGCTGGTCAGCGGCTACGACGGCGGTACCGGCGCCTCGCCGCTCTCCAGTATCAAGCATGCCGGCCTGCCCTGGGAGTTGGGCCTGGCCGAGACCCATCAGACCCTGATGCTGAACAACCTGCGCAGCCGGATCGTGGTGGAGGTGGACGGTCAGTTGAAAACCGGCCGTGACGTGGTGATCGGGGCGCTATTGGGGGCCGAGGAGTTCGGTTTCGCCACTGCGCCGCTGGTAACCCTGGGCTGCGTGATGATGCGGGTTTGCCACAGCAACACCTGCCCGGCCGGCGTCGCCACCCAGGACCCGGAACTGCGCAAGCGTTTTTCAGGCAAGCCGGAGTACGTGGTCAACTTCATGCGCTTTGTGGCCCAGGAAGTCCGCGAGCTGATGGCCCAGCTCGGCTTCCGCACCTTCAACGAGATGGTGGGCCGCGTCAACGTGCTGGAGCCCAAAAAGGCGGTTGCCCACTGGAAGGCTCAGGGGCTTGATTTCAGTAACATTCTGTATAGCCCGGACATGGGGATCGACGCGGTCAGCTACTGTGTCGAGGCCCAGGATCACGGTCTGGACAAGTGCCTCGATATGAACCGGCTGCTGAAGATCTGCCAGCCGGCCATCGAAACCGGTGAGCCGGTCTCGGCCGAGCTCGCGATCACCAACATCGACCGGGTGGTGGGTACCATCGTCGGCAATGAGATTACCCTCAGGCATGGCGCCGAGGGGCTGCCGGAGGGGACCGTCCGACTGAAGTGCAACGGCTCGGCCGGCCAGAGCTTCGGCGCCTTTATCCCCAAAGGGATGAACCTGGAGCTGTGCGGCGATGCCAACGACTACCTGGGCAAGGGGCTCTCGGGCGGCTCGATTGTGGTCTATCCGCCGGCCGGTTCGCCCTTCAAGGCCGAAGAGAACATCATTGCCGGCAACGTGGCCTTGTACGGCGCCACAAGCGGCAGCGCCTACATCCGTGGCGTGGCCGGCGAGCGCTTCTGCGTACGTAACTCCGGTGCCAACGCCGTGGTTGAAGGGGTCGGCGACCATGGCTGCGAGTATATGACCGGCGGCACCGTGGTGGTGCTGGGTGTCACCGGCCGTAACTTCGCTGCCGGCATGAGCGGCGGCGTGGCCTATGTTTTCGACGAACATGGCGATTTTGCCAGCCGCTGCAATACCGAAATCGTTGCCCTGGAGACCCTCGACCAGCAGGACAAGGCCACCCTGAAGACGATGATCGAGCAGCATGAGCAGCTGACCGGCAGCGCCCGGGCAGCGATCATCCTGATCAACTGGAAGGTCTACGCCGACCGCTTCGTCAAGGTGATGCCGATGGACTACAAGCGGATGCTGCAGGCCATCGAGCGTGCCAAGGCGTCTGGTTTGAGTGGTGAGGAGGCGTTGGTGGCGGCCTTTGAGGAGAATGCAAAAGAGGCAGCCTAACGACCAGCGGCCAGTTGCATGAACGTTGTTATGAACGCATCACGAACGATATAGGGATAACGACCATGGGAAAACCAACCGGATTTATGGAGTATGAGCGTGAGATTCCGGCGGACCGCGAACCGTTGGAGCGGCTCAAGGACTGGAACGAGTTTCACCTGCATATGTCGGAGGAGAAGCTGCGCATCCAGGGAGCGCGCTGCATGGACTGCGGCATTCCGTTCTGCCACACCGGGGTGCTGCTGTCCGGCATGGCCAGCGGCTGTCCGATCAACAACCTGATTCCCGAATGGAACGATCTGGTCTACCGTGGGTTGTGGCATCAGGCTTTGGATCGCCTGCACCGCACCAACAACTTCCCCGAGTTTACCGGACGGGTCTGTCCAGCGCCCTGTGAGGGCTCCTGTACCCTCGGTATCAGCGATCCACCGGTCACCATCAAGAACATCGAGGTCAGTATTGTGGAGCGCGGCTGGCAGGAGGGCTGGATCGTAGCGCAGCCGCCCAAGGTCCGCACCGGCAAGAAGGTGGCGGTGATCGGTTCCGGTCCAGCGGGCCTGACAGCGGCAGCCCAGCTCAACAAGGCCGGCCACAGCGTGACGGTCTTCGAGCGGGCCGACCTGCCAGGCGGTCTGCTGATGTACGGCATCCCCAACATGAAGCTGGACAAGCGCGAGGTGGTGCTGCGCCGGATCAAGCTGATGGAGCAGGAAGGGATCAGCTTCGTCTGCAACACCGCCGTCGGCAGCAGCGCCTATCCGGTGGACAAGCTGCGCAGCGAGTTCGACGCCCTGGTGCTGGCCACCGGCGCCACCCAGCCCCGTGACCTGCCGATCGAGGGGCGTGAGCTGAAGGGGATTCACTTTGCCATGGAGTTCCTGACCGCCAACACCAAGGCGGTGCTGCAGGCAGGGGCCGACTACATCTCCGCCAAGGACAAGGACGTGATCATCATCGGCGGCGGCGACACCGGCACCGACTGCGTGGCCACCTCGCTGCGTCACGGCTGCCGGTCGGTGACCCAGCTGGAGATCATGCCGCAATCGCCTGAACAGCGGGCCGACGACAACCCCTGGCCGGAGTGGCCCAAGACCCTCAAGGTTGATTACGGCCAGGAGGAGGCAGCAGAGCAGTACGGGGCCGATCCTCGTAGCTACCTGACCACCGCCACCAAGTTTGAGGGTGACGCCGCAGGCACTGTCACCGCAGTACATACCGTCCAGGTCAAGTGGGAGAAGAACGACAAGGGGCAGTTTGTGCCGACGCCCGTCGCCGGCACTGAGCAGGTTCGTCCGGCAGGGCTGGTACTGCTGGCCATGGGTTTTCTGGGGCCCGAGCAGCAGCTGCTTGAGTCGATGGGGGTTGAGCGTGATCCCCGCAGCAACATCAAGGCCGACTACGGCAGCTATGCCACCAGTGTGCCGGGCGTGTTTGCCGCCGGCGACTGCCGCCGTGGCCAGAGCCTGGTGGTCTGGGCCTTTAACGAGGGGCGCGGTGTGGCACGGGAATGCGACCGCTACCTGATGGGCGAGACCGAGCTGCCGTAACGTTTTGAACTGCAATGAACAGGCAGCAGCATAAAGCCACCGGGCACAGGCCGGTGGCTTTTGCGTGAACGGATGTTTAAGTAGGACGCAGCTGATCAGCGAGGGACAGCTTTTAGGTCGAGACGGTAGTAAGGCGGGGCAGCAGGGCAGGTTCCAACTGGTCCATGCCGCCGGGGCCCAGCTGGTCAAGGCGTTGCTGGGCCGTCTGCAGCTGGTCGATCAGGCCGCCGACGTCGATCCACTGGCAGGGACTGCTGACCTGACCGAGATAGTCGGCAGCGCTTGACAGGAGCGCCATACAGCCGTTGTAGTTGCCGTTTTTCCAATGGTGCAGGGCAATGGCCGACTGGATGATCCCCTGATAGAACGCGCGTTGCTCAGCGTGGGCCGCCAGCCAGAGCGGTTCAAGCGTCTCATGGCAGTCAAACCAGTGCTGGGCGTTAAACTGGCGGATCGCCAGCAGCACCTGTCCGGACGGGGCGTTATGGCAGCTGCCGTGGGGCTTGCTGTTCGTGGTTGGTGCGCTCATTTCATGAAAAAGCGGATCGCCTTGATAATCAGTTCAAACAGGTCCGGGTCCGATTGCCGCAGCGGCTCGCCGTAGCGGTCGAAGGCGGAAGGCTCCTCGGCCCAGCCCTTCAGCTTCTCCCGCTCTTTCTGTTCGCGCCGTTCCGCTTCCTTGCGTTGCTCTTCCTTACGTTGTTGCTCCAGCAGATGGCCGCCCAGCTTCATCCATTCGAACAGCTGCCGCAGCTCGCCGCCATCAACCCAAACCCCGTGCTGTCGGCAGCGATCCACTACCACCCCGCTCTTGGCCCCGAAGTTGACCCGGTGCATCAGCTCGCCACAGACCGGACACTTGATGTAGGCGATCGGGTGCTGGTCCGGTCGTCGGTCGTTGCTGACGGCGTTCAGCCGCTCGCGGTCGATCTCGAAGACATTTTTGACCGTGGCTTCCAGGACTGCCTCCAGCTCACCGGGATCGAAAAACAGCCCGTAACAGCTCCCACAGCGTTCGATCAGAAAACGGCCCTGGCTGGTCAGGTTGACGGTTTTCAGCTTGACCATGCAGCGGGGACAGCTGCGCGGGCTGTCAAGGTCGTGGGTGGTGTAGTGGTGAATGCCCTGCAGGTCGATGTCGGTGCGGTTGCCGCAGTAATCGCAGAGCTGAGAGCCGGGTGGTAAGGGAGCCTTACAGTTTGAGCAGCGCGCCATGGTAGCAGCCTTTAAGGGAAAATGCGGTGGCGTCAGCATAGCATTGAACCGACCCCTGCGCCAGTATCTGCATAACGGTTTGCATTTCAGGGGCGGCAGGCTATACTGCCAGGCGTGTCTGGCAGCCGCAGCAACCTGCAGCGGTATGAGTGTAACGAAGGGAAATTTGTGTCAGCGGTCATTGCAACCAGTCATCTGCGAAAATCCTTTGGCAGCTTCGTGGCGGTGGACGGCATCTCGTTCAGCGTGCAGCCCGGCGAATGTTTTGGCCTGCTGGGACCCAACGGCGCCGGCAAGACCACCACCATCCGTATGCTGTACGGTTTCACCCCCCGCGACAGCGGCAGCCTGCGTCTGTTCGGCAGCGATTGCGACGGCGCCTGGCGTGAGCTCAAGGGCCGGATCGGGGTCTGCCAGCAGGACAACAACCTGGACCCGGACCTGACGGTGCGCGAAAACCTGGAGGTGTTTGCCGCCTATTTCAATCTGCCGGCCGCCGTAGTGCGGCAACGGGTGGCGTCGCTGCTGCAGTTTATCTCCCTGGAGGGGCGCGAGCAGGCCGGGGTGCGCGACCTGTCCGGCGGCATGATGCGGCGGCTGGTGCTGGCGCGGGCCCTGATTAATGAGCCGCAGCTGCTGATCCTGGATGAACCGACCACCGGCCTGGACCCACAATCGCGCCACCAGCTCTGGAGCCGACTGGATGAGCTGAAGGCCCGCGGACTAACCACCTTGCTGACCACCCACTACATGGACGAGGCCCAACGCCTCTGTGACCGGCTGGTGATCATGGACCAGGGGAACATTCTGGTGGAGGGGGCGCCCCGCGACCTGATCCGCCAGCATGTGGGCGACAGCGTGATCGAGGTGGTGGCGGCCTGTGAGGCGCTGCGACGGATGCTCCTTGAGCGGGGACTGCCCCATGAGGACCTGGGTCAGCGGCTGGTGATCTACAGTGACAATGGAGAAACCCTCTATCGCGAACTGCTGGCCGAACACTGCCGCGAGGGCTGTATGCTGCGGCCGGCCACCTTGGAGGATGTCTTTCTACGCCTGACCGGACGGGAGTTGCGCGAATGATCACCTTTGACCTGAGCCGCCGCCTGCTGCGGGTCTGGCAGCGCAACCTGCTGGTCTACCGCAAGACCTGGAAGATCTCCTTTGTGCCGCCCCTGACCGAGCCGCTGTTGTACCTGACCGCCTTTGGCGTCGGTCTGGGTGGACTGGTGGGCACGTTGAGTTACGGTGATGCCGCCATCGGCTACACCGCCTTCATCGCGCCGGGGGTGATCGCCATCAACATCATGCAGGGCGCTTTTTTTGAAAATACCTACTCGTCCTTTGTGCGGATGTACTACCAGAAGACCTTTGACGCCATGCTGGCCACACCGCTCACCCTGGACGAGGTAATCACCGGCGAGATCCTGTGGGGGGCCACCAAGGCGGTGATCGGCACACTGCTGATGATGCTGGTGGTGAGCCTGTTCGGCCTTTTGCAGTTCCCCCATGCCCTGCTGCTGCTGCCGGCCGCCTTCCTGGGGGGGCTGGCATTTGCCTGCGCCGGCATGATCTGTACCGCCCTGGTGCCGACCATCGAGACCTTCAACCTGCCGATCTTCCTGTTTATCACGCCGATGTTTCTCTTCTCCGGCACCTTTTTTCCGGTCACCAATCTGCCCGGCTGGGCCCAGCTGCTGGCCCAGGCGCTGCCGCTGACCCACCTGGTGGAGTTGTGCCGCAGCCTGGCCCTGGGGCGGTTCACCAGCTCGGCGCTGCTGGCCGTGGTCTATCTGACGATCTGGAGCGCGGTGCTGTTTCCGCTGGCCGTGATCGGCATGCGACGGCGTCTGGTGCGCTAGGCCGTGAAGATCTCCCTGCTGACCCATTTCAAGGAGCTGCCCAAGCCGTCCAACACCGGCCGCCTGGTGCTGGAGGTGCTGGGTGACGCGGCCGAGCAGATCCGCTGGGACCGCCTGACCCCTCCCGCCAGGCTGGTGGAGGAAATCAATGCCGGTGGCGTGGCGCTGGTCTATCCCGGTGCGCCCGGTGAACCGGCCAGCGACCTTGCCGGCATCAGGCAGGTGATCATCATCGACGGCACCTGGCACGAGGCTCGCAAGATCCATCAGCGCAGCCCCTACCTGCAGCAGGTGCCGCGGGTGACCCTGCAGCCTCAGGCCCCGTCGCGCTACAACCTCAGAAAAAATCAGAAGGAGGCTGGGCTGTGCACCGCCGAATGTGTGATCGAGATCCTGCGCAGCATTGGCAACCATGTAACCGCGGACCGACTTGAGGAGCGTTTCCTGGCCTGCCTGAAGCCGCTGCGCAACAAACAAAGGGAGATGAACGATGATCGACCTGATCCGCACCCGCCGCAGTATCCGCCGGTTTAGCGACCAGCCGCTGGAGACACAACAGGTTGACCTGCTGGTGGAGGCGCTGCTGCGGGCGCCGTCATCCCGCAACCATAACCCTTGGCAGTTTGTGCTGGTGGACGACCGGGCGCTGCTGGAACAGCTGGCCAGCGCCAAGCAGCATGGCTCCGAGTTTTTGAAAGGGGCTGCCCTGGCGGTGGTGATCTGTGCCGATGAGACCACGTCCGACGTCTGGGTGGAGGATTGCTCGATTGCCGCCATCCTGCTGCAGATGACCGCCCAGTCGCTGGGTCTGGGCAGCTGCTGGGCCCAGATCCGCAAACGTCAGCACGATATGCAGACCACTGCCGAGCAGTTTGTGCAGCAGCTATTGGGTCTGCCGCAGCGGCTACGGGTGGCGTCGATCATCGGCATCGGCCATCCGGCTGAAAAGCGTCAGCCCTTGGCGGCCGACAAGCTGGAGTATGGCAAGCTCAGCCATAATCGTTATCAGCAGCCGTGGTCAGCTGCTGCCGAAATGAGAGACTCGGCACGTGATTGTCCGTAAACGTGAGCGGTTTTTAATGACAGTCATGTTTGCGGTTTTGGCAAGGTATGCTATGTACTCACTGGTACCAATACCTACACACCATGCATGCTAACCGTTCGGTAATCGGAGGGAGACATTGATGCACGTGCTCTGGAATTTCTATCTGGACCTGTCGATCAAGATCCGCCTTGCCATCCTCTGCATCTGCTACAGCATCTGCATCGTCGCAGCAGGCCTCGTCTATCACTACTCTCCCGACTTTTTGATCCGCACCGGCGCCATCACCCTGTTCATCGTGCTGGGCGGCGGCTTCGGCTGGATCAATATCTGGTCGATCAACCGGCCGTTACAGCAGGCGGTACAGCAACTGCACGAGATGTCGGAAGGCAACCTGGCAACCGAAGTGGTGGTGGAGAACAAGAACGAGTTCAGCACCATGCTCCGCAGCGTGGAAAACATGCAGCACGAGATGTGCGGGGTGCTGTCCGGCGTGCAGGACGCCGGTCTGCAGATGGAGCAGTCCTCTTTCCAGATTGCCGAGATATCCAGCGAATTCGCGGTGGCCAATACCTCCCAGCATGAGCAGTTCGAGCTGGTTTCCCTCGCTGCCGGCGAGGTGCGGGCCGTTTCCGAGCAGGTGCGCGACTTTGCCATCTCGGTACGTGAAAAGTCCCACCAGACCGAACAGGAGGCCCAGTGCGGCATCCAGGCGGTCAACGACAACATCACCATGATGCGTCAGACCGTACATGAGATGGAATCGGCCGCCACTGAGACTGCCGCCCTGAAAAAGGTGGGTGAGAGCATCGCGCAGATCGTGGACAGCATCACCGATATCGCCGATCAGACCAACCTGCTGGCCCTGAATGCGGCCATCGAGGCGGCCCGGGCCGGCGAACAGGGCCGTGGTTTTGCCGTGGTGGCCGATGAGGTGCGCAACCTGGCCTCACGCACCGCCAAGGAGACCGAGCAGATATCGGCCATCATCGGCGAGTTCAGCCGGCTGGTTGAAAAGACCCTGCTGACCATGCAGCGGGTGGAGACCAGCGTTCATCAGGGTGAGCAGAAGTCGGAGGAGACCGCCGCCGTGATCGAACGGATGGTGGCGGTGGTGCGGGATTCATCAACTGTCAACCTGCAGATATCCGAGGTGAGCCAGTCGCAGATGGAGCGGCTGGCTGAGCTGCAGCAGCGACTTGATTCGCTGTTCACCACCATTCGTGAGAACAGCAACAAGGTGGCGGTCACCGCCACCATCAGCACCGATCTGAACAAGCTGGCCCATGAGCTGAACCGGCTGATGGGTCGCTTCACCTTCGAGAAACAGCAGCGGCTCGGCAAGGTGGACCATGAAAAACGGTGCTGCCCCCGCGCTGAAAACGGGTTGTTGGTGCTGCTGCAGGCTGACGGCGGCAGCAAGGTGGAGGGGATCAGCAAGGATTTCAGCATGTGCGGCATGCAGCTGCGGTTGCCGCTTGGCACGGCCGTCCAGAAGGGACAGCAGCGCCAGGTTGAGGTCTACACCACCTACACCACCCAAGAGGAGTTCAGACGGCAGAAGCCGGTGCAGATCGATGCCCAGGTGATCTGGGTCAGGCAGCAGGCCGACTGTTGCGTCTGCGGCCTATCCTACAGCGGTCTCAGTCTGGAAAAACAGCAGCGGCTGGAGTCCTGCTTCCGTTACTTCCAGAAGCCGGCCCACTACTGATACTGGCATCGCCGCTGCTGTCAGTTCAGGGTAATCAGGGCGTAGCCCTTGTTCTGCCAGCCAATCTGCGTGGTCAGCACGTTGCCCGTCAGGATCACGTCGGGGATCAGCTGGCGATTTTCCACCTTGAAGGTGCGGGTAGCCACACTGCAGATCTCGACCCTGATCCCCTTGTGCCTCAGGTCGGCCAATAACTCGGTCAGTTCCTGCGGGGCCTGATCGGTGGTGAACAGCCGGACCGCCGGTCCCCGCAGGGTAACCAGCAGCTTTGGTGTCACCCCTTGCCGCTTGATCCCCTCCCAGGTTTCCTTGATCAGCTCCAGATTGAACAGCAATTTGTCGAGATCGGTCTGGCGCACATCAAAGACCGCCTTGGCCTCTTTAAGCCCTGCCAGGGCTACACGATCGTGGGGAGTGGTATCGGCAACGGACGTGACCGGCACAAGGGCAATCAGGAGCAGCATCAGACAGGTGACGAGCATCGATTGAGCGCGCATAGCGTGACCTCCCGGCGTTGTGTAGGGCAGGCGTGAACTCCATCCCGCCAGCAGTGTTGTCAATAGGGCATTACGTGCCGCAGCACTTCTTGTATTTGGCGCCACTGCCGCAGGGGCAGGTTTCGTTGCGCCCCACCTTGCTGGAGATGATCGGCCGCTGCTTATGCATCACCCCTTCGGTGAAGTACCAGCTGCCCTGCTCCTTACGGAACTGGCCATGCTCATGGTGCTCATGGGGGGTGCCGTTTGCTTCCTTAAAGCGGGCGATAAACTCCACCTCGCCGATGCTGTCGTCAGCGCTGCCCTTGTCGGTGCTGATGATCTCCAGTCCCAGCCATTCCGAGTTTTCGGCCCAGGCCCTGGTTCCGTCATGGTCATAGCCCTCGCGATAATCAGGGTGGGTGCTCTCAAAGATGAAGTCCATCTCGGCCACCACGTAGGCGCTGTAACGGGCTCGCATCAGCTGTTCGGCGGTTTCCGCCTGCTTCTTGCCGGTGACGATCGGTTTGCAACATTTTGCGTAGGTGGCTTCGCTTCCGCAATGACAACTGTTCCTGCTCATGCAACGTTTCTCCTTGGGTAGATTCTGAGTATGTGGGGTCAGTTTTCAGTTTGGCTGGCGCTGGCCCGTGGCAGGGACCAGTTGCGCTGCACCGCCAACAGCCGCAGCACGATGACCGTACTGGCTGCGGCCAACAGCGACCAGGTAGGGGACAGACGGGTGTACTGGTGCAACAGGTAGAGCAGGGCGCCGCCCGCCAGGCAGGCCGAGGCGTAGACCTCCTTCTGCAGCACTAACGGAATGCGGTT
>DIKW01000117.1:7318-7876 GCA_002424705.1 Geobacter sp. UBA5608 | reverse complement strand
GCGATACAGAAAAGCCCTCGAATCACTTCGAGGGCTTTTCTGTTTGGTTGCCGTTAGTCGATGTCTTTGCTATGGATACAACATGATCAGTGCCGTGCAGTCGATGCTGGAGGTAGCATGTGCTGAATGATGCCAATCGATCGATGTTCCGTTTTCTGGCCGTGCTCACCGCAGCGTCAATGGTCGGCATGCAGGGCTATACGATGTTGTTCAACAATTTTGCGGTGGAGACGGTGCATCTAGAGGGCTTTCAGGTGGGCCTGACCCAGTCGATCCGTGAGATTCCAGGCTTCCTGGCGCTGACCGCCATCTACGTGATGCTGATCGTCCGTGAGCATCGTCTGGCCGCCCTGTCGGTTGTGCTGTTGGGGGTGGGGGTGGCCATGACCGGCCTGTTTCCCAGTTTTAGCGGCGTGGCCCTGACCACTCTGCTGATGAGCTTCGGCTTCCACTATTACGAGACCGTTAACCAGTCGCTGACCCTGCAGTATTTCTCTACCCACCAGTCGCCGTTGGTGATGGGAAAGCTGCGCAGCCTGGCAGCCATCACGAGCATCG
>DIKW01000117.1:3279-7231 GCA_002424705.1 Geobacter sp. UBA5608 | reverse complement strand
CGGGACGTGCCGCCGCAAAAATTGCGGATGTTTCTCAAACGACGCTACTGGCTCTACTACGCCCTGACCTTCATGTCCGGCGCACGGCGGCAGATCTACATGGTCTTTTCGATGTTCCTGCTGGTGAAGGTGTTTCACTTCTCGGTGCAGGCGATCACCGTCTTGTTCATCATCAATAACCTGATCAACTGGCTGATAAACCCACTGATCGGCCGTTCGATCAACGCCTTTGGCGAACGGACCCTCTGTACGCTCGAATACGCAGGGGTGATCGTGGTCTTTCTGACCTACGCCTATGCCTCATCCACGTGGGTGGTGGCGGGGATGTATATCCTGGACTACATCCTGTTCAACTTCGCAGTGGCGATCCGTACCTACTTTCAGAAGATCGCCGACCCTGAGGATATCGCCCCCAGCTCGGCGGTGGGCTTCACCATCAACCATATCGCCGCCGTCTTTCTGCCGGCCCTGGGGGGTTATCTCTGGATGCTGGATTACCGGATACCGTTCCTGATGGGGGCTGTCTTGGGAGGTGTCTCGCTGATCCTGGCCCAGTTTATCAGACTGCCGGACAACCAGACAAAGGCGGTCGCGTGATGACGATCTTTGAATTAAGCGGAGAACGGGTGCTGGACTATCTGGATCTACTGGCCGGTCTGCGTCTGAGCATCTTCCGGGAGTATCCCTACCTGTATGACGGCCAGCTTGAGGATGAACGGCGTTACCTGAGCGGCTATGCCGTCACGGGGCAGGTGCTGTTGGCGCTGGATGAGGAACAGGTGATCGGCGCCATCACCGGCATGCCGTTGGCAATGGAGTCTGAGGCGTTTGTGACACCGTTCCGCGCTGCCGGGCTGGCGCCGGAGGAGTTCTATTACATCGGTGAGTTGTTGTTGCTGCCGCCTTACCGCAACCTGGGCTGGGGTTCCCGCTTGCTGGACCGGCTGGAGCAGTCGGTGGCACAACAGGGGGCCTGCCGCAGCTATTGTTTGGCAACGGTTAACAGGCCGGAAGGCCATCCACAACGACCAGCAGGCTATGTGCCGATCGAGCAGTTTTGTAGACGTCACGGGTATACCCTTATTGAGGGTGTGACCGCGCAGATACCCTGGCGGGAACTGGATGGCAAGAGTACACACAAGACGTTGTCTCTGTGGCGGAAATCGGTCGATGGAGCAGGGGAAGGGAGACACTCATCTTGAGAACCAATCAGCCGGCTGCCACACGGCTTTGGGTTGATGCCGATGCCTGTCCGCGGGTGATTAAGGAGATTGTGTTCCGTGCCTCGGAGCGCTTGCAGCTGCCAGTTTGCCTGGTGGCAAACAGCTGTCTCGCCAAGCACGCCAGTGGACTGATTACCTCGATTGTGGTAGAGGAGGGGCCCGACCGGGCAGATGACTATATTGCCGATCATGCCCGGCCTGATGATCTGGTGATCACGGCAGATATCCCGTTGGCAGCTCGGATCGTGGCCCAAGGCGGAATTGCCCTTGACCCACGGGGCGAGTTGTATAGCGAGGATACCATCGGTGAGCGGTTGGCCACACGGGACTTGCTGATGGAGCTGCGTTTGGACGGTACTGTCCAAGGTGGCGGTCCGCGGCAGCTGGGTTTCACGGATCGGCAACGTTTTGCCTCAACACTTGACCGACTGTTGACTAAACTTGTACGTGGAAAGCGACCAAGCTAATGGCATTGCCCTCAACCGTTTATAAGGCCACGATACAGCTGTCTGACCTGGACCGTGGGGTCTATACGACCTTGCAGTCCACGTTGGCTCGACATCCCTCAGAAACGGCAGAACGCCTGGTGGCCCGCCTACTGGCCTATTGTCTGTTCTATGAAGAGGAGCTGGCTTTTACCAAGGGGGTCTCTGCCGGAGATGAACCGGATCTCTGGTCAAAGGCGCCAGATGGGAGAGTTGCCTTGTGGGTTGAGGTGGGGCTTCCGGATGCGGAGCGTCTGCTTAAGGCGGCTCGCCATGCAGAACGAGTCGGGCTGGTGGCTTGCGGTACGGGCCTAGTCACCTGGCAACGTCAGCACCTGGATAAGCTGAGACGCAGCCGAGCCGTTACGGTGATCGGACTTGATCAGCGTTTTCTGGAATGTTTGGTGGAACGCCTGGAACGGAGCGTCGTCTGGTCGGTGACTATCACCGAGGGGAACGTGTATCTGCAGATCGGCACTGAAACCTTGGAAACCATTCCAGATAGGTTGACATCATGAAAAAAAGAACGTCAAACCACCCGTACAACCAACTGGAAGCAGAGATTGCCATCACCGGCCTGCACGCCACCGGAGAGTATCAGGTGCTGCGCAAGATCAACCTGGATCGTGATCATCGTTTCAGCCACAAGCAGCGTGTTGGTAGCCGGATCGCCCTCTGTCTTGATACCGAGACCACCGGGCTTGATCAGAACAGTGACCAGGTGATTGAACTGGGAATCGTGGCCTTTGCGTATGATCCCTCCACGGCCGAGATCATCGGGATCAGCCGCCGCTATAACGGTTTCGAGGATCCCGGTGTACCGCTGGCGCGGGAGATTGTGGAGATTACCGGTATCACTGACGAGATGCTGCGTGGCCAGCGCTTTGATGATGTCGCCGTGCATGAACTTGTCGCACAGGCCAGCCTGGTGATCGCGCACAACGCCGCCTTTGACCGGCCCTTTGTGGAAAAGCGTTTTCCTGCCTTTGCGGCCGTTCCCTGGGCCTGCACCGTGACCCAGATCGACTGGCAGGCGGAGCGGTTGCCGGCCCGTTCGCTGGAGTATCTGCTGTTCAAGTTCGGCTGGTGCATCAACGCCCACCGCGCCCTGGATGACGCCGAAGGGGTGCTGGGGCTGCTGCTGGAGCAGTTGCCGCAAAGCGGTCAGCCGATCTTCAGGGCGCTGCTGGAGGCCAGCGCCGTTGCCGGCAGCCGTATCTACGCCGTAGGGGCCCCCTTTGACAAGAAGGAGCTGCTCAAACAACGGGGATATCGCTGGAGCGACGGCAGCGGCAGTACGCCCAAGTGTTGGTGGATCAGCGTTGCAGAGGAGCAGGAACAGTCAGAGTTGGCATTTTTAGCAACACAAATCTATCCGGCTGGCGGCGCCTCCGCTGTGCAGGTGCGACGCGTCAGCCCGCTGGACCGTTTTTCGACAAGGGAGGGGTAAGGCTCTGTCTCATGGAGGAGTGCGTGAAACTGTTGTAGGTTAGGCGACAGTTGTTTACTATACGCTGGCAAAAAAATAAAAAACAGACTGTTTTTTTAGGCTCAGATGGCTATGATTAAAACAAAGGTAGCGCTACCTTGGATTACACCAGAAGAGAGTTGACGTAGTAAGTCGTCTTTTACACAGGAGGTTTCCATGGAGGATACGCCGCCTGGCTTGTTACCCACATAAGGTTGTGAACTAAAGGCCAGTCGCCTGGCCTGATGACCATGCAAATGGTACCAAGATACGCTTAAAACCCGGGGCCCGCACATCATGTGCGGGCCTCTCTTGTTATCGTGACAGCCACAACGACTGTCGTGGCAGTTTGGTTTGGCTTGCTTTTGCTGCTAGACTGTGCGACGTAGATACTATGCGGGTAACAGGGGTGTGATGGCAGATTCTGCACAGCATACCACCATCTGGGCGGTGGGTGGCGGCAAGGGGGGGACCGGCAAGAGTTTCCTCAGCAGCAGTATGGCGTCCTGTCTGGCGCTGCAGGGGAAACGGACTATCCTGCTGGATGCCGATCTGGGCGGGGCTAATCTGCACAACTTTTTTGGCCTGATCAGGCCGCGCTGTTCACTGACCGATTTTTTTGAGAAAAAACGGCCGTTGCAGGATCTGCTGACACACACCGGTGTCGCCAATCTGCAGCTGATCACCGGCTCGCTCGGTTCCCTTGAATCGGAGAGCATCAACTACGCGCAGAAACAGAAGCTGTTCCGCCACATCCGCGCCCTGGAGGCCGATCA
>DIKW01000117.1:0-3245 GCA_002424705.1 Geobacter sp. UBA5608 | reverse complement strand
GCCGACAAGATGGTGGTGGTGACCGTGCCGGAGATCACCGCCATCGAAAATATGTATCAATTCATCAAGAGCGTCTACTACCGCAAGTTGAAGGCGATCTTCAAGGCCTATGACCTGACCGGTCTGGTGCAGGATACCTGGAAAGACCGCACTACCCACAACATCCGTAGTCTTAAGGATCTGATCACCCATCTGCGTTCCGGCTCAGGGCGGATCGCTGATATCTTTGAGCGCGAGATGGCCGGCTTTGTGGTGCAGCTGATCCTGAACGAGGTGCGCAGTTCAAAGGATATCCTGACCGGCGAGAACTTAAAGCATGTCTGCGTTAATTTTCTGGGGCTGCGGGTGCAGTATGTCGGCCCGATCAGCTATGATCCGGCGGTGCAGAAGAACATCAACGACAAGCAGCCGTTCATGCTGTTCAACCGGCTCTCGCCGGTGGTCAAAGAGGTGCGGCAGGTCACGGATAACATCGTTAACGACACGCCGTTCAACGTGCCGGAGGAGCTGCTGGATGGAAGAATCTGACCAGTACTTCGAACTGATGGAGCTGTCGCCGGAGGCCAGTCTGGATCAGATCAGGCGGCGGTACCGCTATCTCAAGACGCTGTACGCCGGTGACTCGATCGAGATCAGCGCCTTGCATGCTGATTTTTCCCAGGAACTGCTGGCCGATTATCTGGACCGGCTTGATCGTGCCTTTGAAAGGCTGAATGCGCTGCGTGAAAAGAACAAGGCGGTGGCGGCGACCGTTGTCAGGAAAGAGCCGGCCCCGGAGGTGCAGGACTGGCTCGCACGGATAGACTATTTTGACGGTGCGGCGCTCAAGGCGGTGCGCGAGCGGCTCGGGGTCGATCTGCAGGCGATCTTTACGGTGACCCGCATTCAACCGCGCTTTCTTGAGGATATCGAGGCCGAGGTCTTCGGCTCGTTCCCGGCCGAAGTCTACCTGCGCAGCTACCTGATCGAGTACAGTCGTTTTCTCGGCCTGGAGAGCCAGCGGGTGCTGAATGACTACCTGCCCCGCTACCGGGAGTGGGCTGCAAACCATACAGGCGCTGGCGGTTCTTGAGAATGGGCTGCATGTAGGAGCTGGCATGGATCAGGTGATGTTGTTGTGGATACTGGCCGTTGTGTTGTGCCTGAGCGGACTGGCCGGTATGGTGTTGCCGGCGCTGCCTGGGGCGCCGCTGCTGTTCGTCGGTCTGGTTTGCGCCGCCTGGGCTGAAGGATTCACCTATGTCGGGTTCTGGACGTTGCTGACCCTGGGTGTATTGGCAGCCCTGAGCTATCTGGTGGAGTTTGTGGCTTCGCTGGTGGGGGCAAAGCGATTCGGCGCCTCACGCAAGGCGCTGGTCGGCGCTGCCGTGGGTGGACTGTTGGGCCTGATGCTCGGACTGCCGGGGATTGTGCTGGGGCCGTTCATCGGCGCCGTGGTTGGTGAGCTGCTGGAGCTGCGCAGTCTGGGCCAGGCCGGTCGGGTGGGGTTGGGTACGGTGATCGGACTGGCGGTGGGTGTGGCTGGAAAACTGGCCATCGGCATCGCCATGGTCGGTATCTTTCTGGTGGTGCGCCTGTTGTAGCAGCCAACCGGGCAAGAATGGTTTCAGATACCCAATCTTTGCGCGGCCTGTTGGTAGACCTGCAGGGCCTGCTCGGAGAACTGCACCAGGATGATCCGCTCGAAGTCATCACCGGCTGCAGCCTCCTTGGCGGCAGTCAGTGCGATCAGGGCGGCCTCCGGCAGCGGATACCCGTAGACACCGCAGCTGATGGCCGGAAAGGAGATGCTTCGGATGCCATGCTCCCGTGCCAGATCAAGGCAGCGTCGGTAGGCACGGCGCAGCAGTTCCGGTTCGCCCTGGTTGCCGCCATGCCAGACCGGTCCCACGGTATGGATCACAAACCGGGCCGCCAGGTTGTAGCCGTTGGTCAGCTTGGCGTCACCGGTTTCGCAGCCGCCCAAGGTGCGGCACTCGGCCAGCAGCTCTGGTCCGGCGGCGCGATGGATGGCGCCGTCCACGCCGCCGCCGCCCAACAGGCTGTTGTTGGCGGCATTGACGATGGCATCAACCTTCAGGGTGGTGATATCGCCCTGGATGATCTCGATCTGGGCAGCCATGGTTGTTTCTCCCAAACGACAGGCTACCAGCCTGCCGCTCCCTCGCGGCGGTAGGTGCCGCTCTTGCCGCCTTCCTTGAACAGCAGACGTATCCCGCCAATTTCAACACTCTTGTCAGCCCCCTTGACCATGTCATAGACCGTCAGGGCCGCCACGCTGGCCCCGGTCATGGCCTCCATCTCGACGCCGGTCCGTTCAAAGGCCCGTACGGTGCACTGAATCTGCAGCCTGCCGCTGACGGTGTCCAGCATAAACTCGATGGCGGCATGGTGAATCGCCAGGGGATGCGACAACGGAATCAGGTCAGGGGTCTTTTTGACAGCAGCGATACCGGCCAGACGGGCCACCCCCAGCACGTCACCCTTGGCGCTGCCGCCTGCAGCGATCCGTGACGCCAGTTCGGGCGACAGCTGAACCAGTGCCTCAGCAACGGCGGTGCGCAGGGTGGGTTGTTTAGGGCTGACATCCACCATGATGGCCTGGCCTTGGGAATCGAAATGGTTAAACTGCATATGCGGTACCTCCAGACAAGACGGGGAAGCCGTGTAAGCCGTGTAAGCCTCCCCGCAGGTCATCAGGATGCGATGTATTCCTTGATCTTGGCCGCCAGGGTCTTATAGATCCGTTCGGTTTCGGCCGGATTGCGTTCCAGCAGCGTCACCCGGAAGCCCTGCAGCTCGGTGGCGAAGGAAGACAGCGGCACGCTGCAGATGCCGGTGGCGGCCAGGGTGTAGTAGACAAAGCGTTTATCGGGCGATACACCGGGCTGGTTGACCAGCGACTCCACCAAATCGCGAACTTCGCGGTTCTCGATCGGTAGGGACTGCTTGTTGTTCAGTACGCCTTGTTTGAAGGCCACTGCCATGTAGAAGGCGCCATTGGTGCGATTGACCAACAGTTCCGGCACCTCCTTCAGGTAGTTGTAGGTGATGTTGCTGGACGTCTCGTACAGGCTGATCCGTTCCTTGAGGTAGACCTGGTACTGGGGGTGCTGCATGATGGCCGGGATCACCATCTGGGGCAGGGTGGTGGAGCAGACCTCGTTCATTTTGGCGGTCAGGATCAGGTTGATGTACTTGCGGAACTGGTCGTCACTCTGGCCGTTGTAGACCTCGATCCAGCC
>DIKW01000015.1:12665-17634 GCA_002424705.1 Geobacter sp. UBA5608 | reverse complement strand
CCTCGGTGCCGGCAGTGGAGATCTGTTCCGACAGGTCGGCGGCCGGAAATATCAGTTCGGCCAGCGAGACGCTGTAGTTGGCCAGGAAGGCTACTTTGAGCTGTTGGTTGGTGGCCGGGTCGTTGTTGACCACGTTGGCCACCCCGTTAATCAGCTTGATAATCAGCTTGGCGCTGGCGTAGGAAGGGGCTGCCTTGCCGCTGAACAGTACGGTGCGGGGCGGTAGCCCCAGGCCTGGATACTCCTTGAGGCGGTTGTACTGGGCGATCACCTGCATGATGTTCAGCAGTTGGCGTTTGTATTCGTGGATCCGCTTGGTCTGGCAGTCAAATAGTGAATCCGGGGAGACCTGGATGCAGTTGCGCTTGTAGATATGCTCGGCCAGACGCTGCTTGTTGCGGCGCTTGATCTCCATCCAGCGGGTGCGGAAGGCGCTGTCTTCGGCCAGTGGCGTCAGCTTGCGCAGCTCATCCAGGTTGCGGGTCCAGCCGTCGCCGATCGCCTCGCTGATCAGATCCGACAGCCAGGGGTTGCACTGCTTGAGCCAGCGGCGCTGGGTGATGCCGTTGGTCTTGTTGTTGAACCGTTCCGGCCACAGTTCGTAAAAGTCTTTGAACAGGTCGGTCTTGAGGATATCGCTGTGCAGGGCCGAGACGCCGTTGACCGAATGGCTGGCCACGATGGCCAGGTGCGCCATCCGTACCCGTCTTTCGCCAAACTCGTCGATCAACGACATCCGTTGTAGCCGTGCCGCGTCATCGGGGAAGCGTGCTGAAACTTCGGCCATAAAGCGGGCGTTGATCTCAAAGATCAGCTGCAGATGGCGCGGCAGCAGGCGTTGTAGCATCGGCACCGGCCAGGTTTCCAGTGCCTCCTGCAGGATGGTGTGGTTGGTGTAGGCAAAGGTCTGGGTGGTGATCTGCCAGGCAGCTTGCCAGTTGAGGTGTTTCTCGTCGATCAAGATGCGCATCAATTCGGGTATGGCCAGTACCGGGTGGGTGTCGTTGAGTTGGATTGCCACCTTGTCCGGCAGCTTGGTCAGGTCATCATGTTTTTTGGCAAAGCGGTAGAAGATGTCTTGCATGGTGGCCGAGGCCAGGAAGTATTCCTGACGCAGCCGCAGCTCTTTGCCTTCGGCCATGTGGTCGGCCGGGTAGAGTACCTTGGAGATATTTTCGGTCTTCATCTTGGATTCGACCGAACCGATGTAGTTGCCTTCGTTAAAGAAGCGCAGGTCAAAATCCCGGCTGGATTTGGCACTCCAGAGCCGCATGGTGTTGACGGTGTCATTCTGGTAGCCCGGTATTGGGAAGTCGTAGGCCAGGGCCATCACCTCGTCGCAATCGACCCATGAGTGGCGCACCGTGCCGTCACGGTCGGTGAATGCCACCACCCGTCCGCCGAATTTGACCGGGTGCAGGTGTTCCTGGCGATCGAACTCCCAGGGGTTGGGATAACGCAGCCAGTTGTCCGGCACTTCAACCTGGGCGCCGTCGGCGATCTTCTGGTAGAACATGCCGTATTCATAGCGGATGCCATAGCCGTAGGCCGGCAACTGCATGGTGGCCAACGAATCGAGAAAACAGGCTGCCAGCCGTCCCAGGCCACCGTTGCCGAGGCCGGCGTCCCATTCCATCTCCTGCAGCTCGGCAATATCCAGACCCAGCTCCATGAGCACGGTCGTCCATTCTTCCAACAAGCCCAGGTTGATCAGGGCGTTGTTGAGGGTGCGCCCCATCAGAAATTCCATTGAGAGGTAGTAGACCCGCTTGGCGTCGTTTTGATAGTAGGCCTGCTGGGTGTCCAACCAGCGCTCAGCCAGCAGGTCACGCACGGCATAGGCCAGGGCCATGTACAGATCAGGTTTGGTGGCGGAATACTTGTCCTTTACCAGGGTGTGGTGTAGGTGGTAGAGAAACGACCGCCGCAGTTCGTCGCTGGTGGGGGGCGTGCAGGGATGTTGCTGGGGCTGATTGGGGAGCATGGGAGGACCTTTGCTGGTGGTAGTTTTGTGTCTGTGACCTCGAAGTATACTGGCAAACCGGGGTCTCTTCAAGTAAGGTGCTAGAAAAGAATGATAGCGGACGAGTGTTGGTCCGTTGTGTCTCATGGCGCAGGTTGATGGTATCGCGGTTGACACCCCAGGCTCGGTTGTATTAGAGTAATTTTCTTTAATGGCCAGGCAACCGCTTGATTTGACAGCGGCAAACTAATTTTTGGCTTTTGGGGAGTCGGCTATGCGTAGTGACATGATTAAAAAAGGGCTGGAGCGCACCCCGCACCGGGCATTACTCAAGGCCACCGGTATACCGCAGAGTCAGATGGATCGGCCGTTTATCGGCGTGGCTACCAGTTTTACCGATCTGATCCCCGGACATGTGGGGATGCGTGATCTGGAACGATTCATCGAAAAGGGCATCCATAGTGGCGGCGGCTATGCCCAATTCTTCGGTATTCCCGGCGTCTGTGACGGTATTGCCATGGGCCACAAGGGGATGCATTACAGTCTGCCGACTCGTGAACTGATCGCCGACATGGTGGAGTCGGTGGCCGAGGCTCATCGGCTGGACGGCCTGGTGCTCTTGACCAACTGCGACAAGATCACCCCCGGCATGCTGATGGCTGCGGCGCGTCTGAATATCCCCTGTATCATTGTGACCGCCGGTCCGATGATGAGCGGCAGAGGCCGGGATGGCCGGGCCTATTCCTTTGTGACCGACACCTTTGAAGCCATGGCCCGCTACAAGGCCGGGGTAATCGATGCCAAGGAGCTGCAGGTCTGCGAAGACAATGCCTGCCCCGGTATGGGTTCCTGTCAGGGGCTGTTTACCGCCAATACCATGGCGATTCTGACCGAGACCCTGGGGATGAGCCTGCCCCGTTGCGGTACTGCGCTGGCGGTATCAGCCATGAAACGGCGGATCGCCTTTGCCTCCGGCGAAAAGATCGTTGAACTGGTGCAAAATGATGTCAAGCCCCGCGATATCATGACCCGAGCGGCCTTTGAGAATGCCATCCGGGTGGATCTGGCCCTGGGGGGCTCCTCCAATACGGTGCTGCACCTGCTGGCCATTGCCCGCGAGGCCGGCGTGGAGCTGCCGCTGGAGACCTTTGATGTCCTGGCCAAACAGACCCCGCAGCTGGCCTCTATGAACCCGGCCGGTGAGCATTTCATGGAAGATCTGGATATTGCCGGTGGCGTCAGCGGCGTGCTGAAGCAGCTGGGGGATAAGATCAATGACACCCAGACCCTGTTCGGCCTGACCACCCATCAGCTGGCCGCCAGCATCGAGAACGTCGATCAAGCGGTGATCCGTCCGCTTTCCAACCCGGTCAAGAAAGAGGGCGGCATTGCGGTGCTGTTCGGCTCCATCGCCCCTAAAGGCGCGGTGGTCAAGCAGTCCGGTGTCTCGGACAAGATGATGCTCTTTGAAGGCACCGCCCGCTGCTTTGATTCGGAAGAGTTGGCCATGGCCGCCCTGATGGAAGGCAAGGTTACCTCCGGTGATGTGGTGGTGATCCGCTACGAAGGCCCCAAGGGTGGTCCCGGCATGCGGGAGATGCTGGCCCCCACCGCCGCCATCATGGGCCTGGGACTGGGCGATTCGGTGGCCCTGATCACCGATGGCCGCTTTTCCGGCGGCACCCGCGGTCCCTGTATCGGTCATGTCTCGCCCGAGGCGGCTGAAGGCGGTCCGATCGCCCTGGTGCAGGACGGTGACCGGATCCTGCTGGACATCCCTAACCGTAAGCTGGACCTGTTGGTGGATGAGGCTACCCTGGTTGCCCGCAAGGCGGCCTGGAAGGCCCCGGAGCCCAAGATCAAGACCGGCTGGCTGGCACGTTATGCCAAGGTGGTAACATCCGCCTATACCGGCGCAGTGACAACTGCAGACTAACTACTACCCAAAGGGAGGTATCCTGCCATGAAAAAGCTACTGGCCCTGTGCGCTGCTTTGCTTGTGGCCCTGACTGTCGCTGCCTGCGCCACCGATGAACAGGCCCTGCGTGATTCCAGTTCGCCATTGTTGTCGGCCCGGGAGGTCAAGGATATCTTTGTCGGCAATACGGTCACCTCAGCCGATGGTAAGGTCTATTTTTTTGACCGCAGCGGTGTGGTGGTGGGCAAGGGGGCCTACGGTGACAAGGTCAAGGCCAACTGGAACATCACCCCCGAGGGCCAGCTCTGCTTCAGCAACTGGAACAGCAACTTTGCTCCCAGCGCCTGTTACAAGGTGTTTTTTGACAACGTCTCCCAGCAGCGCAAGCTGGTGGATGCCAATGGCGACGTGCAGTATACGGTCATCAACATCCTGACCGGTAACCCTAACAATTTCTAAACTGATCGAGGTTTTTGTATGAAAATGAACGGCGCGCGTATTCTCCTTGAATCCCTGAAGCGCGAGGGAGTTGATCTGGTGTTCGGCTACCCCGGCGGCACCGTGATCAATATCTATGACGAACTAATGAATGTGCGGGAGATCCGCCATATCCTGCCCCGCCACGAGCAGGGCGGCACCCATGCGGCCGACGGCTACGCCCGGGCAACCGGTAAGGTGGGGGTGGCCATCGCCACTTCGGGCCCCGGCGCCACCAACACCGTGACCGGCATCGCCACCGCCTACATGGATTCGATCCCGATGGTGATCATCTCCGGCCAGGTGCCCACCCCGCTGATCGGCAACGATGCCTTTCAGGAGGTGGACATGATCGGCATCACCCGGCCGATCACCAAGCACAGCTTCCTGGTGCGTAACCCCAAGGACATCCCGAGCATTGTCCGTAAGGCGTTCTATATCGCCCGTTCCGGTCGTCCCGGCCCGGTGCTGATCGACTTTCCCAAGGATGTCCAGATCGCCCAGGCCGAGTTCAAGTGGCCGGAGCAGATCGACATCCGCGGCTACAAGCCGAACCTGGAGGGACATCCCCGTCAGGTGGAGAAGGCGATCTCGATGATGCTGGCTAGCCG
>DIKW01000015.1:0-12512 GCA_002424705.1 Geobacter sp. UBA5608 | reverse complement strand
GGCGCCTATGCCGCCAACATGGCCATGACCCATTCCGACCTGATTCTGGCCGTGGGCGCCCGCTTTGACGACCGGGTGACCGGTAAGATCGCCACCTTCGCGCCCCATGCCAAGATTATTCATATCGACGTCGATCCGACCTCGATCCGAAAAAATGTGCGGGTTGACCTGCCGATCGTGGGCGATACCAAGGATGTGCTGGCCAAGATGCTGCTGGAGCTGGACAAGCAGGATGCAAGCCTGAAGGAGCTGTTGAAGAACCTGACCGCCTGGCATGAGGATATCAGCGGCTGGAAGGAAAAACACCCGATCTCCTACAAGCAGAGTGCCAGCGTGATCAAGCCGCAGTACGTGATCCAGAAGCTGCGTGAGCTTTCCAACGATGATGCCATTATGGCCACCGATGTGGGCCAGCATCAGATGTGGGCTGCTCAATTTTTTGAGTTCCATCAACCCCGCACCTTGCTTACCTCGGGTGGTCTCGGCACCATGGGCTTCGGTCTGCCGGCCGCCATGGGGGCCCAGGCTGCCTTCCCCAAACGTCAGGTGATCTGTGTCTGCGGTGACGGCGGTGTGCAGATGAACATTCAGGAACTGGCCACCATGGTCCAGAACCGGCTGCCGGTCAAGATCGTGATCCTCAACAACAATTTCCTGGGGATGGTCCGACAGTGGCAGGAGTTGTTCTTCGACAAGCGCTATTCCCATACCTGCCTGGAGCTGCCGATCGACTTCGTCAAGCTGGCCGAGGCCTACGGCGCCAAAGGTCTGCGGACCGAAAAGCCGGCTGAGGTGGAGCAGGTGATCAAGGAGGCCTTGGCCCACAACGGTCCGGTGGTGATGGAATTCAAGATCGCCCGTGAGGAGAAGGTGCTGCCGATGGTCCCTGCCGGTGCATCCTTGAATGAAATGGTTCTGAACGCCTAGCGTAGCGGAGGAAATGAAGCTCATGCACCATAGTCATACCATATCAGTGCTGGTGGAAAACGAGTTTGGGGTACTGGCCCGGGTTTCCGGCCTCTTTTCGGGACGAGGCTTCAATATTGATTCCCTGACCGTGGCCCCCACCAATGAAGAGGGTCTTTCCCGGGTGACCATTGTCACTCGAGGCGACGATAATATTCTGGAACAGATCACCAAGCAACTCAACAAACTGGTCGATGTGATCAAGGTGATCGACTTCAGTGATGGCAGCGCCATCGAGCGTGAGATGGCCTTGATCAAGGTCACTGCAGAGGACGAGAGTCGGGCCGAGGTGTTGCGGATTGTGGATATCTTCCGGGCCAAGATCATCGACGTCACGCCTAAGTCCTACACCATCGAGGCCACCGGCGCGCCGGTCAAGATCGATGCCATTCTGGAACTGTTGCGTCCGCTGGGGCTCAAAGAACTGGTTCGGACCGGAGCGGTTGCCATCGGTCGCGGCGCAAAAGGCTGGAAGGGGTAGGGTTCATCCAGTTGCGGACGTTGCGTGTAAGGCCGCCGGTGCGACGAGCGCGGGCGGCCTTTGACATTAGTGGCTAGCCTGCTGCCGAGGATTTCGTGAGCCTGAACAGTATGCGGCGCTATGGCCTGTTGTTGGTCTTGAGTCTGCTGATAAGCGGCTGTTCTCTGCTGGATTTGCGGCCGGATGATGGTGCCTGGCAGGGAGAACCGGTGGTGATCGGCACGGTGGGAGAGACGCGCTATCAGCTCAAGGAACTGACGGTACGTCCCAGTCACCAGGTGTGCGACGTTGCCGCCTACGTGGCAGGATTTAGAAATGCACTGGTGGACCGCTGGGACACCAACGCCATGCTGGATCGTTTGCCGCAGCGGTTCTATCTGGATGTCTCACCCGTTGACCTGCGTGGCTTTTCGGCCGCGCCGTCCAACCGGAAGTGCGTGCGGAAGAGCATCGTGCTTGGCGAGGCCGATGGCGACCGGGCGGGCAAGCGGTTGTATCGAGAATTTCTGCAGCGGCTTGCCTCCCCGTGACCGCAGGTGTTGGTTACCGGTGCAGAGTGTCGTATATTCCGGGCTGCACGACAGCTATCTGATTGACAGCTGAGAGGAAACATAGTATTTTTTTCGCTCGTTTTATCGTGGATTCATTACCGGTTTTCCGGATATTTTGAGGGAGGATGTAACAGCTATGAATGTGTATTACGATCGGGATTGTGATCTCGCGTTGATTAAATCCAAGAAGGTAACCATTGTCGGTTACGGTTCACAGGGCCATGCCCATGCCTGCAACCTGAAGGATTCCGGCGTTGACGTGACGGTGGCGCTGCGCGAAGGTTCTGCCTCTGCTGTCAAGGCCCAGAACGCGGGTCTGAAGGTGGCAACCGTTGCTGAGGCTGTTGCTTCGGCTGACGTGGTGATGATCCTGACTCCGGATGAATTCCAGTCGCAACTGTATCGCAACGAGATCGAGCCCAAGCTGAAAAAAGGCGCCACCCTGGCCTTTGCCCACGGCTTTGCCATTCACTACAATCAGGTCGTGCCGCGGGCCGATCTGGATGTGATCATGATCGCCCCCAAGGCGCCGGGGCACACGGTTCGCTCCGAGTTTGTCAAGGGCGGCGGCATCCCCGACTTGATCGCGGTTTTCCAAGACGCCTCCGGCAAGGCCCGCGAAGTTGCCCTGTCCTACGCCAGCGCCATCGGTGGCGGCCGTACCGGCATCATTGAGACCACCTTCAAAGATGAGACCGAGACGGATCTGTTTGGCGAGCAGGCCGTGCTGTGCGGTGGGGCCGTGGAGCTGGTCAAGGCCGGTTTCGAGACCCTGGTTGATGCCGGCTACGCCCCAGAGATGGCCTATTTCGAGTGTCTGCACGAGCTGAAGCTGATCGTGGACCTGATGTATGAAGGCGGCATCGCCAATATGAACTACTCCATCTCCAACAACGCCGAGTACGGCGAGTATGTCACCGGCCCCAAGGTGATCAACGATCAGAGCCGCGCCGCCATGAAGGAGTGTCTGAACAACATCCAGAACGGCGAGTATGCCAAGCGCTTCATCTTGGAGGGAATGTCCAACTATCCTGAGATGACCGCCCGCCGTCGTCTGAATGCTGCCCACCCGATTGAGCAGGTTGGTGAGAAGCTGCGTTCCATGATGCCCTGGATCCAGAAGATTGTTGATAAGTCCAAGAACTAATCGATCTGGCTGTTGAGTTCGAACCCCGCTCTTTTGGGAGCGGGGTTTTCTACATTCTACCAATTCCGTCTGTCACTGGTATACCATGCGCCCATCCAAAGCCTTGATTACTCCCGAAGGATATCCGTTTATCGCCTATAGCGGCGGTCTGTTCCTGTTTCTGGCCGCTGGTGCCGTGCTGCTTAGCTCAGTGGCCCTGGCCGTGCCGGCAGTGATTACCTTTGCGCTGTTGTTGTTCATCATCTCCTTCTTTCGCAACCCTGAACGGCAGCCGCCGGCCGATACCAGTCTGGTGGTGGCTCCGGCCGACGGCACCGTGGTCTACGTGGGGCCGGCAACCCAGGAGCAGCTGGGCGAGTGTCTCAAGATCAGCATCTTCATGTCGGTCTTTAATGTGCATGTCAATCGCGCGCCGGTGACCGGCACCGTGGTGGAACACTTTTACAAACCGGGTAGGTTTTACGATGCCCGCCACGCTAAGGCATCATCTGAAAACGAACAGTGCGGACTGGTGATGGAGACTGCAAGCGGGGCGAAGGTGGCCTTTGTGCAGATCGCCGGCCTGATCGCACGGCGTATTCTGTGTTATGTCGACGCAGGGGATCGTCTGGAGCGTGGTGAGCGTTACGGCATGATCCGTTTCGGTTCCCGGGTGGATGTCTATCTGCCGACCGCTTGTGAGCCGATGGTGGCGGTGGGGCAGACCACCACAGCCGGCGTGACCCCGCTGACGACGTTGTTGTGAACCGTGACAAGGAGCAAGGGCCTATGGAACCAGCTGGAAAAACGGTAGTGACTGTCACCAAACGGCAGGAAAATATCAGGCGTGGCATCTATATCCTGCCCAACCTGATCACGGCCGGCAGCCTGTTCGCAGGGTTCTACAGCATGATTGAGACCTTAAGCGGTAATTATGGTTCCGCTGCGGTCTGGATATTTATCTCGGCCATCTGTGACGGTCTGGATGGCAAGGTGGCCCGTCTGACCGGCACCACCAGCCAGTTTGGGGTTGAGTTCGATTCACTGGCCGACCTGGTGGCCTTTGGCGTGACGCCGGGCCTGATGATGTACGCCTGGGCCCTGAAGCCATTCGGTCGCCTTGGTTGGCTGGCGGCATTCCTGTTTGTGGTCTGTGGGGCTCTGCGGCTGGCCCGTTTCAATGTTCAGGTTGAGACGGTTGAAAGCAAGCGTTTTGTGGGGTTGCCGATCCCGGCTGCAGCCAGCATGGTTGCCTCCACCGTGCTGTTGTTTAACCATTTTGGCTGGCCCAGTTCCTACAAGCGGTTGGCCATCCTGGCCCTGATCTACCTGCTGGCCTTCCTGATGGTCTCCAGTGTCAAGTATTACTCCTTTAAAGACCCTGAGCTGATCAAGCGACAGCCGTTTGGTTTCCTGGTGTTGGCGGTGGTGCTGCTGATCATTGTGGCTGCCGAACCGGCGGTGATGGTGTTCGTGATCATGCTCTGTTATGTGCTGTCAGGGCCGATCGGCTTCCTGGTTGGGCTACCGCGGCGTATGCGGCTTGAAAAGGCGATGCACAAAGGACATGAGGAGCAGACTCATTCCAGTTGATGAATGGTCGCGCTGATCTGGTGGGGGCTGAGCTCGAGGATGCCGTAGGAGAGGAAAGGGGCGCGACCCCACAAGGTGCCCGGATTTAAGAGTAGTATGTCGTCTCGTTGCTCTGTCAGGGCCAGATGAGTATGGCCGAACAGGATCACTTCGGCGCCAAGCTGTTTGCCGTGACTGAGCAGGCGTTCCAACCCGCTCTTGACCAGATAGCGGTCACCGTGGGTGATCAGGATCCGACGGCCGGCCAGGGTGATCTGTAGCTCGCGCGGCGCGCTGGAACCATGGTCGCAGTTGCCGGCCACCCGCAGCACGGTTTCACCGAGGGTTTCCTCCAGCAGTTGAGCGTCCTGCTCTCCATCGCCGGTATGGATGACGGCATCGACGGGGCCTGCCTGCTGATGGGCCCTGAACAGCATGCTGTCATTACCGTGGCTGTCTGATACAACCAGAATACGCATTCCCTTTCCTTTCGTGGTGATGGTTCCATCCGGAGGCAGAATACAATGTCCGCCAAAAAAATACTGCTGATCATTGCCGGTCTGTTCGCCGGGCTGCTGGTGATGCTGGTCGGTGCGGTGCTGCTGGGCCGTCTGCTGCTCAAGAGTGATGATCCCAACTTCCCCCTTTCCCAAGGGATTGGTCTGGTGGAGATCAAGGGGATGATTGTCGATTCCGGTGAGCCGGTGCGCCAGTTGCGCTACTTCCTGAAAAAGGACAACGTCAAGGCGGTGGTGCTGCGGGTGGATTCACCGGGTGGCGTTGTTGGCCCATCGCAGGAAATCTATCAGGAAGTCAAACGGCTGGCTGCCAAAAAGAAGGTGGTGGTTTCCATGGGTAGCCTGGCTGCCTCCGGCGGTTACTATGTGGCTGCACCGGCCACGGTGATCTACGCTAACCCCGGCACCATCACCGCCAGCATCGGGGTGCTGATCAAATTTTCAAACATTGAAGGGCTGCTGGGAAAGATCGGCATCAAGTCAGCTACCATCAAGACTGGCACCTTCAAGGATGCCGGCTCTCCGGACCGGCCGTTGTCCGCTGAAGACCGTGCCATGTTCCAGGCGGTGATCGACAGCACCCATGAACAGTTTGTACGTGCCGTGGCCGAGGGCCGCAAGCTGCCGGTCGAGGTGGTGCGTCAGCTTGCCGATGGCCGGATTCTCTCCGGCGAGCAGGCCAAGGCGGTCAAGCTGGTGGACAAGCTGGGGAACCTGCAAGATGCCGTTGATGAAGCCGGGCGACTGGCCGGCATCAGTGGTGAACCCGAACTGATCCTGCCACCGAAGAAAAAGGTCAATTACCTTGACTTACTGGTAGGTGGGGCCGAAGAGCGATTCAACGGTGTGTTGAACAAGACGCTGGGGCGCGGCCTGCAGGTAACCTACGAATAAGACACACCCTCTCGAGTTTATGTGCGCTTTTGTAGCCGCTGATGGGCATCCAGCAGGATCTTTTCGGTGGTTTCCCAGTTGATGCAGGCATCGGTGATCGACACCCCGTATTTCAGCTTGTTCTGATCGGCGCAGATCTTCTGGTTGCCTTCCTCCAGACAGCTCTCAATCATCAGGCCGGAGATGGACCGGTTGCCGGCCACCACCTGTGAGATGACCGCCTCCAGCACCTCGGGCTGACGTCGGTAGTCCTTGTTGGAGTTGCCATGGCTGCAATCCACCATAACGGTGGCCGGAAGGCCGTTTTTGGCGAGGATCTCTTCAGTGTGGAGGATATCCTCCGGGTGATAGTTTGGCTTGCGTGAACCGCCGCGCAGCACGATATGCACATCCGGGTTGCCTGCGGTCTGGATGATGGATGTCCTGCCTTCGCGGTTGATGCCCAGGAAGCTGTGGGATGCCCGGGCGGCAATCATGGCGTCGATGGCGATCTGCAGGTTGCCGTCGGTGCCATTTTTGAAACCGATCGGGAAGGAAAGGCCGCTGGCCAGTTCCCGGTGGGTCTGCGATTCGGTGGTTCGGGCGCCAATTGCTCCCCACGATATCAGGTCGGCCACATATTCCGGGGTGATCGGGTCCAGCATCTCGTTGGCTACCGGGATGTTGAGGGCCGTGATCTGGCAGAGCAGGTTGCGGGCGATACCCAGCCCTTTTGAGATCAGATGGCTGCCGTCCATGTCCGGATCATTGATCAGGCCTTTCCAGCCGACCGTGGTGCGGGGCTTTTCAAAATAGACCCGCATCACCAGCAGTAGCTGGTCGTCAACCCGGCGGGAGAGGGCGCTCAGCCGTTGCGCGTACTCAAGGGCCATGGCAGGATCATGGATCGAGCAGGGGCCCACCACCACCATCAGTCGGCGATCGCTGCGTTGAATGATCTCCTTGATCCGTTCGCGGCTGCGGGAGACGAACTCGCGCGAACTGTCCGACATCGGAAAGACCTGTCGCAGATCGGCCGGTGCGATAATTGGGGTAATGCTGGTGACTTTCAGGTTGTTGGTCTTGATCATGGAGGTAGCCTCGCAGGCAAAGGTTGAGCTTGATTGAGCAGTTGTACTGGATGGGGGCGGGCATTGTCAAATTCAAACGGGTTTCGTGGGACCAAACGTGCTGTCTTCATTGATCGCGATGGCACACTGAACGTTGAAAAAGACTATCTGTATCGATCAGAGGAGTGCGTGCTGATCCCCGGTGCTGTTGATGCTGTCCGACGTTTGAATGAGGCCGGTTGGCTGGTGGTGGTGGTGACCAATCAGTCCGGTGTGGCCCGCGGTTACTACGGCGAGCAGGAGGTGACGGTACTGCACCGGCATATGGCTGAGGAGCTGGCTCGTGGTGGCGCTCAGGTGGCCGGCTGGTACTACTGTCCCCATCATCCGGCAGGTCAGGAGCCGTACAACCGGCAGTGCGATTGTCGCAAGCCCTTGCCCGGCATGCTGCTGCAGGCTGCCCGCGAACTGGAGATCGATCTGTCCCGATCATGGATGGTGGGTGACAAGCTGGTTGATGTCCAGGCCGGACAGGCGGCCGGGTGTCGAACAGTGCTGGTGCGTACCGGCTATGGCCAACGGGAATCGGCCGGGTTGTCTGCCGATGTGTCGCTTTGTGACGATCTGGCTGCAGCGGTGGATCTGATTCTGGCGGTTTGACACTACTTGGCAGGTTGTGTTACTGCACGTAAGCTTTAATCCTCCCCGTCAAGAAGGGAAGCACGACATGTCGCCAATACGCAAAGGGATCGTGCTGGCCGGAGGCGCCGGCAGTCGGTTGTATCCGTTGACATTGGTTGCCAGCAAGCAGTTGCAGCCGGTCTATGATAAGCCGATGATCTATTATCCCTTGGCCACCCTGATGGCGGCCGGCATTCGGGATATTTTGCTGATCTCTACGCCCCACGACATCCCCCGTTTCCAGGCCTTGCTGGGTGATGGGTCTCGCTGGGGGATTAATCTCAGCTATGCGGTCCAGCCTGAGCCGAAAGGGATTGCCCAGGCATTTTTGATTGGCGAGCAGTTCATCAATCGTGAGCCGGTCTGCCTGATCCTTGGTGACAACATCTTTTATGGCAAGATGCACCTGGATCGGATGGTGGAGGAGTTCAAAGGGGGCGCACGGGTGTTCGGTTACTACGTGCATGATCCGGAACGGTACGGTGTGGTGGAGTTCGACCCTGCCGGACGGGTGCTTTCAATCGAAGAGAAACCTATGGTCCCCAAGTCCAGCTATGCGGTGCCGGGCCTGTACCTGTATGATGGCACGGTGGTTGACATAACCCGCGGTCTCAGGCCGTCTGTCCGTGGTGAGCTAGAGATCACCGATGTGAACCTAGCCTATCTGGAGCGGGGTGAGTTGATGGTGGAGCGTCTGGGGCGGGGTATCGCCTGGCTCGACACCGGCACCCACAAATCGCTGCTTGAAGCCAGTAATTTCATTGAAACCCTGGAGGCGCGTCAGGGACTTAAGATCGCCTGTCTGGAGGAGATTGCCCTGCATCGCGGGTTCATCGATTGCGCCGCCATGGAAGCGGTTATCGCCGCAACACCGGCCTCTTCGTACCGGGAGTACCTGCAACGGGTGATGCATGAAGCCCGTTGTGGTATGCCGGGTACACGATCCTGATCTGAGATTTCTATGTTTGATTTGCTGAGAAAATATCTGGTGTCACTGCTGATCATCATCGGGCTGCTGGTGGCCCTGATCATCTATTCGCTTAATTTGCCTGAGGCCAGAGAGGCGAATTGGGTGGAGCGGGCAGTCGGCAGTGTCCTGCAACCGGTTTTGGGGCCGGCAAAATGGCTGGGGTCGCTGCCTGATCGTATCTGGCATGATTACCTTAATCTGGTGCAGGTGCGTCGCGAAAACATCAAACTACGTGAGGATATTAAAACCCTCAACCAGTCCCTGGCCGCAGCCGGAGAACAGCTGCAGGAACATGAGCGTTTGAAGCGGTTGCTGGAGATGCGTAAAACCGTTCATGAGCCGACGGTGGCGGCAGCGGTGATCGGGGAAGATGTGGCTCCCTGGTTTCGTACTCTGACCATAGATCAGGGCTCTTCCAGCGGTATCATCGACGGGATGCCGGTGCTGGCCGCCGGCGGCGTGGTGGGCCAAACCATCAAGGTTACACCCAACAGCAGCCGGGTGCTGTTACTCACCGATCACGCCAGTGGCATCGCAGGTATTATCCAGCGTTCACGGGCCCGTGGCGTGGTGAAGGGCAAAGGCGAAGCGGTCTGCTCCCTGGAATTCACCATGCGTGAAGAGGATGTCACGGTTGGTGATCTGGTGGTGACCTCCGGCGTGGGCGGGGTCTTCGCCAAGGGGCTGCCGATCGGTACTGTCACCATGGTGAAAAAGGGGCAGTACGGCATTTTTCAGTCGGTTACCATCAAACCGGCAGTATCGACGGCACACCTGGAAGAGGTGCTGGTGGTGCTGCGAGCCCCCCGGGAATAGGCTGAAACACGATGCGTGCACTCCTGAAAGCAGTTTTAGTACTGGTATCGCTGGCGCTTGTCCAGTCGGCCATTTTGCCTCATTATCTTGAACCGGCCTTTAACCCTGATCTACTGCTGGTGTTAATGGTGTTCTTGACACTGCGCGCAGATACCAGCGTCAGTCTGCCGGCAGCCTATGGTCTTGGTCTGCTCAAGGATTGTCTGAGCGGTATCTATTTCGGGCTCAACGCCTTTTCGTTTCTGGTGGTGTATCTGGTGCTCAAGTCGGTGTCAGAACGTCTGTATGTACAGAGTTGTCTGTTGTTTGTGCTGACAGTTTCCGTGGCAACTGCCGCCTCGCTTGTGATCAACGTACTCTTGCTGCTGGTGTTCTCCCAGGCCCCCACCCTGCTTGCCTCTCTGTTCAATCTGCTGTTGCCGCACCTGCTGGTGAACGCCTTTGTGGCCTCGTTGGTGTCAGTGGTGCCCGACTGCGGTTCTCCCCGGACGACTTCTCCATGATCAAACAGCAGCGGTATGTCCGAGAGATGGCGCAACCCAAGCGACGGATCGTTCCGCTGGCCTTTGGGGTGGTGCTGGTCTTTTGTCTGCTGATCCTGCGGCTTTGGTATCTGCAGATTCTGTATGCTGAAGATTATTGGGCGCTTTCCGAAAATAACCGGCTACGGTTTCTGCCCGTGCCGGCCTCGCGCGGGGCCTTGATGGACCGTAACGGGACCGTGCTGGTCAGTAATCGGCCTTCTTTCAGCCTGGCCCTGATACCGCAAGAAATCACTGATGTTGAAGCGATGCTGGACCGTTTGTCTGCACTGCTGGGGCTTGATCGTGTTGAGTTGGGGGAGCGCTGGCAGAAGGCCAAGGGCCGCGCCCGCTACTACCCGGTGGTGGTGGCAGCCAATATTTCCAGAGAACAGGTTGAGATTGTTGAGGAAAACAGGCTGCGCCTGGCTGGCGTCGAAGTCACCATGAAGCCGGTGCGCGAATACCATTATAAACAGTCGGCTGCCCATTTGTTGGGGTATATCGCCGAGATATCAGAAAAGGAGCTGGATGACGCGGCGTACCAGGACTACAATCCTGGGGACTATGTCGGTAAGAACGGCATTGAAAAAGCGTGGGAGCAGGAGTTGCACGGCGAGGATGGCGGCCGGCAGCTGGAGGTGGACTCCCGTGGTCGCGTCCTGCGGGTACTGCACGAAAGCCAACCGACCGTCGGCAACAGTCTGGTGCTGACCATTGATCAAAATTTGCAGCAGGCAGCTGAACGGGCCTTCGGCAACCAGGCCGGCGCCGCAGTGGTGATGAATGTCACCAATGGTGAAGTGCTGGCCTTTGTCAGCAATCCAACCTTTGATCCGGCCCTGTTTGCAGGCAAGATACCAACCGATGTCTGGGAGTCCTATCTGAAGGATAAGCGTCATCCGCTGCAGAACAAGGCCTTGTCCGGACAGTATCCGCCCGGTTCAACCTTCAAGATGATTACCGCCCTGGCCGGCCTGGAGGCCGGTCTGGTGAACGAGTCGAGTAGCGTGTATTGCGATGGCACCTACAAACTGGGCAGTGGTAAATTCCGTTGCTGGAGCCGTAGCGGTCACGGCTCGGTCAACCTGCGTCGTTCGCTCAAGGAATCGTGTGATGTGTACTATTACCAGCTGGGCGAACGGCTTGGTATCGACCGCTTAGCCGAGATGTGTCGTCGATTCAAGCTGGGTGACGCCATGGGGATCGGTCTGGCTGGTGAGAAAAAAGGCTTGATTCCGACAACCGAATGGAAGTTGAAACGCTTTGGCAAGCGGTGGGTTCCCGGAGATACACCCCCGGCCGCCATTGGCCAGGGCTACGTGCTGATGACACCGATTCAGATGGTTTCCATGATGGCGACCGTAGCTAACGAGGGGACGGTGTTCAGGCCACATCTGGTGAAACAGGTGGTGGATGCCGATGGCAAGGTGCTCAAGGAGCTTTCGCCCGAAGTCCTGGCTCACGTCGCTGCCAGCTCGGCCAACTTCAAAAAGGTCAAGCAGGGATTGTATGCGGTGGTCAACGATGCGGGCGGTACCGGTGCAGCAGCGCAGCTGGGAGATGTGCGGGTGGCTGGCAAGACCGGTACCTCGCAGGTGGTTAAGCTGGGCGAAGATCGTAAGCGTCGGTTGGCGTATGAGTACCAGGACCACGCCCTGTTTACCGCCTTTGCCCCCTATGACAAGCCCGAAATTGCGGTGGCGGTGGTGGTGGAACATGGTGGCGGCGGCGGCGCAGTGGCAGCTCCGATCGCCGGCCAGATTTTGCGGGTCTGGTTCGACCTGAAGAAACCGGCGACACCACGTCAGGCGCCAGCCGAAGATACGCGGACAGAGGTACAGCCTGCCGCTGCGGTGCTGACGCCTGAACCGCGAGCGCAGCATGCAGATGAGGAATAAAGCCGATGATTGACCGTCGCCTGGTTACCAATTTTGATTGGACTCTGCTGGGGATTGTGATGACGATCTCCTTGCTGGGTGTTCTGAATATTTACAGCGCGTCAGCCCCCTACAAGCTGGTGGGGGCGCCCTATTATCTCAAACAGCTGAACTGGATGTTCTTTGGCCTGATCATTTCGCTTTTGGTCTGCAGTGTTGACTACCACATCTTGGAGGATTTCGCCTATTGGCTCTATGGCGGTGTGGTGGTGCTGTTACTGGCGGTCTTGCTGGTGGGCAAGAAGAGCTTAGGAGCAACGCGCTGGCTTGATCTGGGGCTGTTCACCATCCAACCCTCTGAGTTGATGAAGATCGGCATCATCCTGACCTTTGCCCGTTTTTTTAATAATTATCACGCGGTAGGTGGTTTGACGGTCAAGGATATGTTCTTCCCGCTGGCGTTGTTGGGGGTGCCGGCGGCACTGAT
>DIKW01000116.1:2965-4322 GCA_002424705.1 Geobacter sp. UBA5608 | reverse complement strand
ATCAATTCCTTGCCGGTTCCCGATTCTCCCGTGATCAACACCGAGGTGTCGCGGCCGGCCACCTTGCCCACCTTGTCCAGCACGGTCCGCAGGGCGCCCGAGGCGCCGATGATGTTGTCGAACTGGAGCTTTTCCTCGATCTCCCGCCGCAGTTCCCGGTTTTCCTCCTGCAGCAGGGCCTGTTGCAGGGCGTTCTTGACGCGGTAGACCAGCTCCTGAGGCTCGAACGGCTTGGTCAGCATGTCGTAGGCCCCGCGCCGCAGGGCCTGAATTGACATCTCCACCGTTGCGTAGGCGGTGATGATGATCACCGGCAGATCCTTGGACTGTTCCTTGACCCGCTGCAGGACTTCCAGGCCGGTCATGCCGGGCATCTTGATGTCGGTGATCACTAAGTCCCAGGCTGCGGGACTGAACTCCTCCACCGCTTTGACCGGGTTGGTGTAGGTCCGCACCAGGTAGCCGTTATCCAGCAGCACCTGTTCCATCATGCGGCACAGGCCCTCTTCGTTATCAATCAGCAGTATACGTTGCTTGTCGGTCATGCCAGGTCCTCATGATCAAGCGGCAGGGTAACGGTGACCGTGGTACCGTGGCCCGGTTCGCTCTCGATGGTGATGGTGCCGTGGTGCATCTCGATGATCTGGCGGGTGATGGCCAGGCCCAGGCCGGTGCCGCGGGCCTTGGTGGTGTAGAACGGCTCGAAGATTTTCTCCAGGCTTTCCTGGGGGATGCCGGAGCCGGTGTCGCTGAAGATGACCCGCACGGTGTTGTCTGGCCCCGGCGTGGTGGCAACCAGCAGTTCGCCGCCATCCGGCATGGCGCCGCCGGCGTTCAGGATCAGGTTGATGGCCACCTGGCGTAGCTGGTCCCCATCAAGCAATATTTGGGGCAGGTTGCGATCAAAGCTGGTGCGGATGGTGACCCCGCGCATATCGGTATGGTTGGCCGAGAACTCGACGATCTCGGTCAAGAGGTCGTTCAGGTTGGTCATGACCAGCGTCGGCCGGGGGGTACGGGCGTAGGACAACAGATCTTGCACGATCTTCTTGCAGCGCTTGCTCTCGCGCTTGATCTCATGGATGTATTTGTAGTTGGGGTCATCTTCACTGAGCTTGCCTTCCAGGTAGCCGGCATAGCCCAGGATCACCCCCAGCGGGTTGTTGATCTCATGGGCCACCCCGGAAGAGAGTACCCCCAGCGAGGCCATCTTGCCCTGCTGCGCCAGGGATGCCTCCATCTCCTGGTTGCGCTGAATGATGTCGGTCATCCGGTTAAAGGCGGTTGCCATCTCAGACAGCTCATCGCTGCCGGTCGCTGTCATGCGGGCCTTCATGTCCCCTTTACGCACCTTGCG
>DIKW01000116.1:1389-2924 GCA_002424705.1 Geobacter sp. UBA5608 | reverse complement strand
GTGGCAAAGCAGCCGACGATGACGATCAGGATGATGGTGCTCCAGAAGATGCGGCTCTTGATGGTGTTGGCCTCTTTATAGAACTCATCTTCGTAGGAGCCAACGGCCACGATCCAGTCCCAGACCGGAAAATACTCATAGCGCACGATCTTCATGCGGGGTTTTGCATCCCCCTCATTTTGCCAGGGGTACCTGATCCAGCCGCTTTTGTGCTCGATCATCTCGCGGATAAAGGGGCGGCCGTTGGAATCTTTGGCGTCGATGATGTTTTTGCCTTCCGATTCCCGGTGGATGGTCAGGGTGCCCTTGCGGTCCATGCAGTAGATGTAGCCGGTCTTGCCGACTCGCTTGCTTTTGATCTTTTGCTTCAGGTCGGCAAATGAGGCGGAGGCCAGTTCGGTTTCCAGGTTGCCGCTGATATCGAAACGGTAGTCCTGGAACTGCTTGTCGTAGGAGCGCAGCAGGTCGATGGTGAACTCGGCCATATGCTGCAGGTCGTCCTTGCTGGTCTGGGTGATGCCCAGGTAGGCCTTCTGATTGGCGATGAAGCCGGTTACCAGCGCCACCACGATGATCGGGATGATCACCAGTGGCAGTACCAGCAGCAGCAGCTTGCTACGCAGCTTTAAACGGTCGAAAAAAGGGCTGGACATGGCAGCTCAGATATAGCCTGAATCCGCCCCGGAATCAAGGGCGCTACCAGTTTCTGCTGCGCCGGGCCGTTTTTTTGGTATATACTGCCAACCTATGAAACGCGAATCAGGAACCAGAATACATCAGACCCTGCAGCACCTGAACAGCAACGTGTTGCAGGGCAAGCAGGATGCCTTGCGGCTGGCCATGGTGGCGCTGCTCAGTGGCGGGCATCTGCTGATTGAAGATCTGCCCGGCCTGGGCAAGACCACCCTGGCCCTGGCCCTGGCCGGCAGCACCGGCCTGACCCTGGGGCGGGTGCAGTGCACCAGCGACCTGCTGCCGTCGGACATCACCGGTCTGTCGGTCTTCCGGCGTGAAGAGGGGCAGTTCGTCTTTCTGCCGGGACCGATCTTCAACCATATCGTGCTGGTGGACGAGATCAATCGTGCCATGCCCCGCACCCAGAGTGCCCTTTTGGAGGCGATGGAGGAACGCCGGGTGACGGTGGAAGGCACTACCCACCCCTTGCCGGAACCGTTCCTGGTGATCGCAACCCAGAATCCGTCCGAACAGACCGGCACCTACCCCCTGCCTGAATCCCAGCTGGATCGCTTCCTGCTCTGCACCGGCATCGGCTACCCACCGGCGGCGCTTGAAAAGGAGATCATTGCCGGCGGCGGCATCCGTGAACGTCTGGAAGGGCTGCCGCGACTACTGGACAGCCAGGCGCTGCTGACGGCCCGTCATGAGGTGAGCCAGGTCTGTCTGGCCGACAAGGTGCTTGACTATCTTCACCGCTTCATCATGGCGACCCGCAACCACCCGGCCGTGCTGACCGGTCTTTCGACCCGTGCCGGCATCGGTCTGGCTCAGGCTGCCAGGGCGGCGGCCTATCTGGA
>DIKW01000116.1:692-1280 GCA_002424705.1 Geobacter sp. UBA5608 | reverse complement strand
CCGAGATAGCGCTGCCTTTGGCCTGAAGCTGACGCTGGCAGGTGGGCTGTATATCCTGATCACCATCCTGCTGGGGTTCGCTGCGGTCAACACCGGCAACAACCTCCTGTTTCTGGTGGTCTCCGGTCTGTTGGCCTTCATGTCGGTTACCGGGTATGTGGGGATGGTGAACCTGCAGCGGTTGGCGGTTGAATTGCTGCCACCCCCTGAACTGTACGCTGGTCAGCCGGCATCGATTACCCTGCGGATTACCAACCGCAAGCGATACGTTCCTTCATTCCTGCTGTCGTTCACTTGTCAGGGCGGTGTTGCGATGCTGGCTCACCTGCCGGCTGCCGCAACGGTCGATCTGCCGCTTGAGCTGACCTTGCCTGACCGGGGCTGGACAAACGTGGCATCGCTACAGCTCAGCTCGCCCTTTCCGGTCGGTTTTTTCATCCGTTCCTGGCGTTTGCCGATTGGTCGTGAACTGCTGGTCTATCCCCGTCTGATGCCTTGCCTGGATCAGGGCGGCGGCCGCAGCGGTACCCACGCCGTCAGCGGACGATATGACGAGCGAAGCAGTAGTGGCGAGGTAGATCGGATTGT
>DIKW01000116.1:0-594 GCA_002424705.1 Geobacter sp. UBA5608 | reverse complement strand
CTCGATCTCTTGCCGGGTCGGCTTGAAGAGCGGATCTGCTGTGCTGCCTGGTTGGTCCACCACTGGGCCCCCGAGCGGCCGGTGGGACTTCGCCTGGGTGATCAGCTGCTGCCGCCACAGGCCGGGCTGCACCAGATGCATCAACTGCTGGCTGCGCTGGCTGTCTACGCCAAGGCCTGATGCCTAGTAGGGCTTGAACGAAGCCATCAGTTCGTTCAGTTGGGTTTGCTGAGATTGATTGATCTGCTCGAAGGTGACGCCGATGCCCGGCATCTGGTGGCATGCCCCCCAGGGACGTACCCAACGGATGGTGCAGCTGATCGGTGTCTGGTCCTCCAGACCCACAAAGCGGACCTGCACCTGCTGGCCAGGCTGATGACCGGGGTGTGTGCTGAACAGGAAGCAGCCCTGCGAAGAGACATTGAGGGTAACGGTCTGCTCCGCTTGATCCGTGTGTCCGCAGCCGGTAAGTTGTGCATTCAGGTGCAGCGAGACCCGGTCGTTGGGCCGCACCAGGCGGGGCGTGAACGCGCTGCAGATGGCAAGAAATTCATCCAGGGAGCGGGCCATGCCGTGATGGTTGTCGGCCATCAA
>DIKW01000052.1:1477-2685 GCA_002424705.1 Geobacter sp. UBA5608 | reverse complement strand
TCGGCGGCCTCCAGGGCCTCCCGAAGGGTCAGAATCCCCAATTGTTCGCCATCATCGGCAACCACGCGTACTTCTTGGGCGCGAATGGCATGGTTGATGTTGGTTGTTGCAGTTTTAGGGGCGGCTATGGCGACACCTCCTCGCAGGATAACAGCAGATTACTTGTGTGCTTTTACTTCTGATTCTACAAACGAAATAAATTCTTCAGGCTGCATGGCATGCAGGTTCTTGCCGTCACGGTAGCGCGGCGTCACCGTGCCCTGCTCCACTTCCTTATCCCCGATCACCAGCATGTAGGGAATCTTCTGCAGCTGGGCCTCACGGATCTTGAAATTCAGTTTTTCGTTGCGCAGGTCTTCCTGCACCCGGATGCCGGCTGCACGCAGTTGTTTGAACACTTCCTGCGCATAGGGGATCTGGTTGTCGGTCACCGTCAGCACGACCGCCTGCACCGGAGCCAGCCACAACGGGAAATTGCCGGCAAAGTGTTCGATCAGCACGCCGATAAAACGCTCAATGGAACCGAGGATAACCCGATGCACCATGACCGGCCGTTTACGCTCGCCGTCACTGGCCACATAGGTCAGATCAAACCGTTCAGGCAGGGTAAAATCGCACTGGATAGTAGCACACTGCCACCGTCTGTCAAGACAATCGCGCAGTTTGATATCGATCTTTGGGCCGTAGAAGGCACCATCCCCCTCGTTGATCTCAAAGGGCCGGCCGGTATCCTTCAGGGCGCCCAACAGGGCTGCGGTGGCCCGTTCCCAGTCTTCATCGCTGCCGATGGACTTCTCGGGGCGGGTGGAGAGCTCCATCTCGTAGTCGAAGCCGAAGATGGCCATCACATCGGAGACGAACTTCAGCACCCCTTTGATCTCGCCGTCCAATTGCTCGGGCGTGCAGAGGATATGGGCATCATCCTGGGTGAAGCAGCGCACCCGCAACAGGCCATGCAGCACACCGGCCCGCTCGTGGCGGTGCACCGTGCCCAGCTCGAAGTAACGTTGCGGCAGGTCACGGTAGCTGCGCAGCTGCGACTTGTAGATCATCATGTGGGCCAGGCAGTTCATCGGCTTGACGCCGAAGCTCTGCTCGTCCACCTCGGTGAAGTACATGTTCTCGCGATAGTTGTCGTAATGGCCCGACCGTTGCCAGAGCTCGGTCTTGAGGATCTGGGGACCCACCACGATATCGTAGCCGCGCTT
>DIKW01000052.1:0-1352 GCA_002424705.1 Geobacter sp. UBA5608 | reverse complement strand
CGCCAGTAGGCGCCGGCTATGGAGAGCAGCTTGAAGGCCTTCAGCTTGTTGGTATTCGGTACGTGGGGACCACGGCACAGGTCGGCGAAACCGCCCTGACTGTAGATCGAGACCTGTTCGGCGCCGATATCCTGAATCAGCTCTTTCTTATACGGCTCGCCCATCTCTTCAAAGAAGGCGATCGCTTCTGCAGCAGACATGACTGAACGCTGGACCGCTTGGCCGGCAGCTGCCAGCTCAGCCATCCGTTTTTCAATCTTCTCCAGGTCTTCCGGAGTAAAGGGCGTATCCACATCGAAGTCGTAGTAAAAGCCGTTTTCAACCGCCGGACCGATGGTCACTTTGGCCTGGGGGAACAGTTCCTTTACCGCCTGAGCCATCAGGTGCGAGGTGGAGTGGCGGATGATATCAAGGGCCTCGGGGCTCTTCTCGGTGATGATAGCAACCGTGGCGCCATCGGCCAGGGGTGCCGACAGATCCACCAGATCGCCGTTCACCTGCCCAGCCAGGGCGGCCTTTGCCAGACCGGCTCCAATCGAGGCGGCCAAGTCGGCCACGGAGGCACCACTGGGCAGTTCACGCTTCGAGCCGTCAGGCAACTGTACGTTAATCAAGGACATGGTCCGTTTTCTCCAAACAGAAATGGCATCGGTACGCCGATGCCATTCACAAGTCAAATGGTAGGCGCGGGCGGTTTCGAACCGCCGACCTCTACCGTGTCAGGGTAGCGCTCTCCCCCTGAGCTACGCGCCTCCAGCAAGGAATTGTCTTGATAACAGGTAGTGCAAGATCCTGTCAAGTTGTTTTTACAGGGATTCGCTCCAGCAGCGCCACATTTTCCACGTGGGGGGTCTGGGGAAACATGTCCACCGGCTGCAGCTCGCGACAGGCATAACCCAGCCCGTTCAGGATATCAAGATCACGGGCCAGGGTCTGAGGCGAACAGGAGACGTAGATGATCCGCTGCGGCGCGAGCTCTGCCACCTGCTGCAGCACCGCCCGGTCACACCCTTTGCGGGGCGGATTCAGCACCACCAGCTCAAAACGTTGCTCATCTTCAAGGCTGTCAGCCAGCAGCTCCCGCACATCACCAGCCTCAAAACGGCAGTTGCGCCGCTGATTCAGGCGGGCATTGCGCCGGGCATCGGCCACCGCCTCGGTGTTCATCTCAATTCCCAGCACACGTTTTGCGTGAGGGGCCAGGGTCAGGGCGATACCGCCGATGCCGCAGTACAGGTCCAGCACGGTCTGCTTCCCGGTCAGACCGGCCCGCTCAAGCACCGCATGATAGAGCAGCGCGGCAGCCTCATTGTTGACCTGCAGGAACGAACGAGGCGAGATCAGCACCTCCA
>DIKW01000097.1:4887-6534 GCA_002424705.1 Geobacter sp. UBA5608 | reverse complement strand
CCGCACCGGCCGCCGCGCCGGTGGCCAGCTTGCCGGAGGGTGTCCCGGCAGCCGAACGTACGCAGCCAGAAGTGACGCACGGCGCTGCAGCACCCGCTCCAGGCGTCACCCCCGCCACCCGCTACGGTAGCCGCAGCGCCGCTGAGTGGCAGACCGAGTTCAGGGCTCTGCGCCAAAAACTGACCCAGATTCAGCAGCAGCAGGAGCAGCTGCAAAAAGAGGGGGGCGACGGAACAAAGGCCTTGAGTAGTCAGCAGATCGCAGATCTCAACCTGCGTAGCAAACAGCTCCATGACGAGTTTGAAGCCACCCGGCTCCGCTTCAACCAGCTGGTTGAGCAGGCCAACCAGGCCGGACTGCCGCCGGAATTTTCCCAGTAAACCGTTGCCGGAACTGGTCGGCTAGCGGCCATACCCGCTGGCGACCAGTTCCAGATGGCCGTCGTTGGGGCAGAACAGCAGCCCATGTATCGGCACATCGTTGGGTAGCAGCGGATTTTCTCGCAACACCTGGACCACCCGCTCCACATTTTCCCGGGGGTGGGAGAAGGCGCCAACCCAGTAGGTCATATCCGGTATCCGTTGGTCAATCTCCTCGGCAGTGACGCCCCGCGACAGCATCTTGGCCCGCAGACCATCGCCATCCACGCTGGCCATGCCGCAATCTTCGTGACCGATCACGATGATCTCCTCCACCCCCAGCTCATAGATCGCCACCACCAGACTGCGGATCACGCCTCCTTGATGGGGGTCGATGATGGTGTTGCCGGCGTTCTTGATGATCTTGGCGTCACCGCGCTGCAGACCCATGGCCGGCTCCAGAAAATCAACCAGACGGGTGTCCATGCAGGTGAAGATGGCCAGTTGGCGACGCGGTGATTTTGAGAGTGGCGGAAAGGCGCCTGGGTGGGTGAACTGTTTGTTGTGGGTCAGAATCTCGTCAAGCAGAGTCATCGCGGATAGTCTCCTCGGTTTCAGTCAGGATGATCGGTTCTCCGGAAAGGGACGAGCGCTGCAGGTCTTCGACCACCTTGATCACAAAACGCTGGGCCGCCTCCATGGCCAGCAGCAGGTCCCAGCGTGACAGGTCACGATCCTCCACCAGATTGCTGATGCCGCGGATCTCGAGGCAGGGAACGCCGTAGCGTAGCGCAACCAGCGCACAGGAAGCGCCTTCCATATTTTCGCAGATCGCCTGGTGGCGGCGCCGCAGTTCCAAACCCCGGGCCCGGGTGCCGCTGCAGGCGGAAACGGTCAGGAAGCGTCCCCGTGTCAGGCGGACGCCGTGGGTGTCGGCCAGTTGCATCGCCTTTTCGGCCGCGTGGCGCGACAGAGGGATTGTGTTGTAGTACTGCCGGTTTTGCTGGGTGTAGAGCGGTAGCTGCATTGCCTGCAGGTCCAACCAACCACCCAGGGTTTCGGTCCCTTCGTCGGCAAACAGCTCGTCACTGGCCACGGCCAGATCGCCCACTGCCAGTCCGCTGCCGGGATATGCCCCGCCACAACCGGTGATGATCATCAGGCTTGGCCGATACTGCTCAAGCAGGTAGGTTGCTGAGGCAGCCGCATTGGCCTTGCCCACCCCGCCGGCACAACAGACCAGGCTGGCATCGCCCAGGAAACCCTCGGTGGCCGGGTAGAGGCCGCG
>DIKW01000097.1:4268-4823 GCA_002424705.1 Geobacter sp. UBA5608 | reverse complement strand
CCGGATACCGTCGGGCTGCTGCTGGTCGTCCCGCCGGTCCAGCTCTACCGCCGCATAGGCCGAATGGTTGTGAATCGACTCGAAGTTTTCCGCTTCCACCGTGAACCAGGTTACCTGTTCCAACGCCGACAGCCGCAGGTAAGCCTCCCGCACCATATCCTCCACAAAGCGGGGCTGCTCGAAGGCCTGCTCGGTGACATGCTTCTCGTCAGCCCGCTTCAGCAGCGCATACACCGGGCTGCTGCCGCACTGCTCGATCAATTCAACCAGGTCTTCGATCCAGATAAAGTCGCGGTAGCGTAAGCGTACGGTCATGATGCTGCGCTGGTTGTGGGCGCCAAAGCGGGACAACTCTTTACTGCAGGGGCAGAGCGAGGTGACCGGCACCTTGACCCCCAGCACGAAATCCAGCTGGTCACCCTCCAGGCAGGCGTCGAAGTCGCAGGTGTACTCCATCAGTGAGCGGGCGCCGGAGACCGGTGCGGCCTTGTCGATGAAGTAGGGGAATTCCACCCGCAGATGGGCGGTGTTGGCTCCCAGCTTGTGCTGCATCTC
>DIKW01000097.1:4026-4154 GCA_002424705.1 Geobacter sp. UBA5608 | reverse complement strand
TGCTGCAGGTTGTGATGTTTGTCCTGGACCACGATCGGGTAGGAGATGTCCTTGACGCCTACCTTCTGGATCGGAATCTTGCGATGATCACGGGTCTGCTGCATGTCCGGCATGGCTGCCGCATCAGG
>DIKW01000097.1:0-3952 GCA_002424705.1 Geobacter sp. UBA5608 | reverse complement strand
CGGTTCAGCGCTGAAAACAGCAGCAGTTGATCGCGCGGCATCTCAAGGGTCTTGGCGATCAGGGCGACCTGCTTGGCCCGTTCGTTCTTGGTCAACTTATCGGTCTTGGTAAGCACGATGATCGGCCTGCGTCCGTAGGAGCGCAGCCAGGAAAGCATCTGCAGGTCGCCATCAGCGGGCACCCTGCGGATGTCGAGGATCAGCACCACCCCCTGCAGGGTCTCCCGTCCGGCCAGGTAGCGCTCCATCATCGGGCCCCACTGGCGTTTTACCTCCAGCGGCACCTTGGCGTAGCCGTAGCCCGGCAGGTCCACCAGGGTCAGGCAGCCGTTGACGTCGAAAAAGTTGATCAGCTGGGTTCGGCCCGGTGTGGAGCTGGTCCTGACCAGGCCTTTGCGTTCCACCAGCACGTTGATCAACGAGGATTTTCCCACATTGGAACGACCGGCAAAGGCGATCTCCGGCAGACCGGGAGGGGGGTAATCGGCCGGCTTGACGGCGCTTTTGATGAAGGTTGTGCTCTTTATCCGCATGGTTGTGGCATTATAGGCGTGGCCAGGCCCCGTTGCAAGAATGAAACGGCGCCTGTCAGCTTTCCATAGCAACGCCCAGCTTTTTGTGGTACATATTGATCCATGCAGGATACTCCAGGAGCCGGCAGGGACGTATGGCGGATCAGGCGGTTGACAGCATATCGTTGGTAGTCGTAGAGGCTCCCCGCCTCTGCGGCGGCAGTGCGCATGACGCATCTCCCCAGTCAGTGTCCCCCTTGTTTTCAAGTGCAGTCAGATCTGTGTCGCTCGGCTCTGCGGAGCTCTACCCATTCCATCACGCGTAAGGAGGAGGCAGCTATGGAGAATGTTAACGCCAAGGACCGTAATGGCCACACCCAGCTGATCAACGCATCCAAGGAGGGCCTGGTTGAATCGGTACAGGACCTGCTTCGTCGGGGCGCCGACATTACCGCCTCCAGTGACAAAGGTAAGACCGCTTTGCACTACGCGTCGGCCAATGGCCAGACTGAAATTGTCAAGATGCTGATCGAAAAAGGGGCCGAGGTTGATGCCCGCGACCGCGAAGGCCACACCCCGTTGATGCTGGCCGCCATCTACGGTTGCAACAAGACGGTGCAGGTGTTGCTGGAGTCCGGGGCTGATCCACGGGCCAAGACCAAGACCGGCAACACCGCCGCTCTGTACGCTGAAAATAACAGCCACCCTGTTGCCACCACCCTGCTCAAGAAGGCCGAGCGGGTCAAACACGGCAACGCCTGATTCCCTAACCACTCCGCCGGGCTGCTGCCCGGCGGAGTGGCATTGTTTCATGTCAGGACTGCAGCTCGTTGCAGTCTGCATCTTCACTGCAAGGAGTCTGTAGCATGCTGACCACCTCGGATTTCAAGCGCGGGCTGGTGATCCAGCTCGATGGCGCCCCATGTCTGCTCTTGGAGGTCACCTTTCAGTCGCCTTCGGCGCGTGGCGCCAACACCATGGTCAAGACCCGCTATCGCAACCTGTTGACCAATCAGGTGCTGGACCGCACCTTCCGTTCTGGCGACAAGGTGGACGAGGCCGACTACGAACGGCACAAAGGGCAGTTTCTGTATGCCGACGGCAATGGCGGGGTCTTTATGGACCTGGAGACCTATGAACAGTTTGAGATGGGTGAGGATGGCTTTGCTGCCCTGGCCCCCTATCTGCTTGACGGCACCGAGCTGACCCTGGGCCTGTTCGAGGGCCGGATGGTGGCGGTGGAGCTGCCCTTGACCGTAGAACTGATCGTGACCGAAACGGCGCCGGTCATCAAAAATGCCACCGCCACGGCCGAGACCAAGGATGCTGTGCTGGAGACCGGCCTCAAGATCAAGGTGCCGTCCTATCTGGAAAGCGGCGTCAAGGTCAAGGTGGATACCCGTGAGGCCCGCTTCATCAGTCGCGCCTAAGACCTTCTGGGGGCTAATCTTCTTGACAGTGTTGCGTAAGTTCCTGTAGTGTCGTGCTTTCCTACGCGGGCCTATAGCTCAGTTGGCTAGAGCCACCGGCTCATAACCGGTTGGTCCCAGGTTCGAGTCCTGGTGGGCCCACCACATTTTACCAACGTCAGGGGATCAGACCGGATGCGGTCACATCGACAACTACCAGCCGTGACCACAGGTTCACCAGAGTGCACGCCGCAAGGCTGCACTCTTTTTGTTTCTTGTCGATGAAAACGGCAAAAGTCTCTGACATAGTTGGAATTATTAATAAAAAATTCCCCTTTGGGTTGGCTGAAGAGTGGGACGCGGTTGGTTTACAGCTAGGCGATCCGGCTGAAGCGGTGGAACGGATCATGGTGGCCCTGGATCCCTTGCCCGACGTACTGGACCAAGCCTTAAGCCGCAACTGTCAACTGCTGATTACCCATCACCCGCTTATCTTCACGCCAGTGCGCCAGATAACCAGCGCGACATCCGTAGGACGCCTGCTGTTGCGGGCTGCTCGCGGTGGATTGGCGCTGTTGGCGATGCACACCAATTACGACATTGCCGATGGCGGGTTAAACGATCTGCTGGCTGAGCGGCTGGGGCTGCGGCAGCTGCGGCCGCTCAAGATCACTGACCAGGAACAGCTGGTCAAGCTGGTGGTGTTTGTACCTGAAAACGATCTGGAAACCGTCCGGCAGGCGATGTTTGCAGAGGCCAGCTCAGTCGGCAACTACCGCGACTGTTCCTTTGCCGCGGCCGGTGAAGGAACCTTTACCCCTCAGCCGGGTGCCGAGCCGACCATTGGCGCAGTAGGGCGTTTGGAGCGGGTTGCAGAACGCCGTCTGGAGCTGCTGGTGCAGCGCGACCGGTTAGCGAAGGCTATTCAGGCGCTGCTGAAGGCCCACCCTTATGAAGAGCCTGCTTTTGACTGCTATCCGTTACTGAACCAGGGACATTCACAAGGGCTCGGCCGGATCGGTGTTGTGGAAACGCCTTGCAGCCTGGCCGCCTACAGCGATCAGGTTCGCCAACGGTTGCAGTCCGGTCCCGTGCGGCTGGTGGGGGACCCGACCCGCTTGGTACGCAGTGTGGCGCTCTGCAGTGGCAGCGGTGCGTCGTTGCTGAAGGATGCAGTGCGGGCCGGCGCCGATCTGCTGGTGACCGGCGATCTAAAATATCACGAGGCCCGTGAGGCCGAAGAGAGTGGCATCGCCCTGCTTGATGTTGGACACTTTGCCTCAGAACAACTGATGGTTGCGGCGGTACAGCAGTTTTTGCAGACAACGCTGACTGCTGCCGGTTACGTTTGTGACGTGCTGGCAGCGGAAGGGGAGCGCGATCCTTTTCAAGTCAGGTGCTAATAGAGGTGTGAGCAGACAGGGGGGCTTTCGACCTCCCGGGAGGAGACGGTTTTGAAGAAAAAGCTGCTGTTGCTGGAAGAGTTGCAGGTCATCGACTGTGCCATTGACGACAAACAGGCAGAACAGGCTGTCCATCAGGCCGACATTGTCGATCTGGAACAGCGCCTGACTGTGGCGCGGTCTGCTTTGGCCGTGGAGCAGGCCAGTCTGGCCGATATCCAGCGTGCAAAAGAAGAACTCGAGGTTGCCCTGCAGGCTGAACAGGACAATATCAAACGCTCTGAGACCAACATGAAGGAAATCCGTACCAACAAGGAGTTCCAGGCCGTTGGTCGTGAGATTGCTGCCGCCCGCAAGCAGGTTGCCGAGCTGGAGGAGCAGATCCTGCAGAAGACCGGGCAACAGGAAGAGCTGCAGGCGACAATTGACGCACACAGCGCGGAACTGGCCAGCCTCGAAGAGACTGCCGCCAGTGGCTGTCAGGAGCGGCTGGCGGCCATAAGTGGTCTACAGGCGGTCATCGATGCGGCGGTTGCCAACCGTGAGCAGATCGTCAAGGAGTTGTCCGGTTCAGTGGTGCGGCGTTATACCCAGCTGCGCAGCCAGCGACGTGGTCAGGCACTGGCCG
>DIKW01000049.1 GCA_002424705.1 Geobacter sp. UBA5608 | reverse complement strand
CGTTGTAGACCTCGATCCAGCCGCAACGGGAGCCGGGCCAGGGGAACTCCTTGGAGATGCCTTTCAACGAGATGGCGGGCACGTCACCGATAACATCGCTGATCGGTACGGTGGTCTCGCCGTTGTAGACGATGTTGTTATAGACCTCGTCCGAGATGATGAACAGGCCGAACTCCTTGGCCAGGGCCACGATCTGTTGCAGCAGCTCTTTGCTGTAGACCATGCCGGTGGGGTTGTCCGGGTTGATGATCATGATAGCACAGATGCCGGGGTTATTCTGGATCTGGCTGCGCATCTCGGCCAGGTCAGGCTGCCAGCCGTTGGCTGGATCAAGCTTGAAGTGCAGCGAGGGCGCCTGGGCATGTCCCACCTCTCCCAGGGTGTGGGTGGTGTAGGAAGGGGACGGCATCAGCACCCGTGCCTCTGGCTGCAGGCAGCCGTAGATCTTGGCAATGGCATCACCCAGGCCGTTGAAGAAGATGATATCATCGGGAGTTATCTGGGCGCCGCCCCGCTGGTTGGTGGTCTGGCAGATGAACTCGCGGGTCTTCAGGACGCCGCGGGTGTGGCAGTAGCCCCAGCTGTCGTTGTCGTGCACCGCTGCGGCAACGATCTCCTTCATCCAGCTCGGGATCTGTTCACCCTTGACGATCGGGTCGCCGATGTTCTCCCAATTGATGGTCACACCGCATTTTTGCAGTTTTTCAGCCACATTGACGATGTTGCGGATCTCGTAGGTCAGCTCACCGCTGCCCGGTTGTACCAGATTGACGCGCATGGTTTCAGATTCCTCTCAAGAGATGGTAGATGCCTAAAACAAAAAACAGCCGCGGGCTGCATGCCCACGGCTGTTCGGTCTTCAGTACACGGACGACGATCAGCAGGCAGCAGCAAGGTCCGCGGCGTTACGCGCCGCGGCGGTGGTAGCTCGTGCTGCTGTGGTGGCGATGATCGTCAGATACATGGGTGACATTGGTAGCATACCGCCGTATGGGCGTCAACGGCTTTCTGAGGTGGGGTTTGGGGCCAGGCCGACCAGCAGGCGGCCGTCGTGATCGCGCCACCTGATCCAGCCGGCGTTGAATCGATCGAACAGGACATAGGACCAGTCACCCTGCACCATGATCACCTTCAGCGGCTCGTAGGAGAGCAGCGGGGGCCCGTTGGCTGCCTCGGGGTACGGATAGACCTGCAGCTGCTGTCGGGGGGCGTTGCGCAGAAAACTGATCTGCTTGCCCTTCAGAAACTGCTCCCAGGTGGCGTAGTTCCAACGGCGCAGGCCGTAGAGCCAGGCCTGGCGACCGGCATCGTCACGTTCGATGCGCAGCCATTCGCCCTTGCGGGCCGTGACCAGCAGGTGCACCTCGTCTCCCGGACCAAACAGCCAGGCGGTCAGCTGGTGTGCAGCGGCTGCAGTAAGGGTGCCACAGCGCACCAATCCCGGCTCTTCGTAGAGCTGTAGACCATCACCGAAACTGTCGCCGGTGATCTGCAACACCCCGATGCCGCTGTAGGGGCGCATCGGCAGGGCCGCTGAACAAGCGGGGGTGACCAGTGCCAGCAGTATGGTCAGACAGATGAGTAGCGAGGCAAGGCGCACCATGGGTGCTTAGGACTGGATGCAGGCGGTGCAGCTGGTCATTGCGGCATCTCGACCAGGGCGTATTGGTTGCCGTCAGGGTCGGCTACAACGGCCATCTTGCCCCAGGGGGAGGCCTCCAGCGGCTCGATGAAGGTGACCCCGCCATCGCTCAACCGCTGGCAAAGGGCGTCGATGCCGGTGACCTGCAGGGTGACGCCGGTGTGGCGTCCCACCAGCGCCTTGGCGGCGTCCTGCAGGGCCAGGGCGATGCCGAGGGTGGTGCCTTTGGCCGCAGGGAAAAACTCCATCAGCATCTGGGTCTCGCCGGCCAGCGGCAGCCCCAGTTGATCGACATAGAAGGTCTTGGCCCTGGCCAGGTCGGTCACAAAGACCACGACGTTTTTCATGGTTACCGACATAGGTGCTTACCTCTGGGAAAGTCGGTGGACGCACTCCACCATATGGATCGCATTCTCGGGCGGCACCGTCGGCAGGATGCCGTGGCCCAGGTTGAAGATGTGACCGGGACGGCCAGCGTTCTCGTCCAGCACTCGCTTGACCTCCTGCTCGATTATGGCCTTGGGTGCATACAGCACTGTCGGATCCAGGTTGCCCTGTACCGCCATCTGCGGACCCAGCTGGTCGCGGGCAGTACCCAGGTTGATGTGCCAGTCCAGCCCCATCACGTCGCCGCCGGCCTGCTGCACGATCGGCAGCATGGTGCCGGACCCTTTGACAAAGTGGATCACCGGCACATTCTGGCGGTTAAGGCCGTTGATCAGTTTGGTGGTGTAGGGCAGCACATACTGCTGATAATCAGTGGGGGACAGCACCCCGCCCCAGGTATCGAAGATCTGGATTGCCTGGGCGCCGGCCTTGATCTGGGCGTTCAGGTACTCCATGTCCATCATGGTCACCTTTTCCATCAGGGCGGCAAACACCTCGGGCGCGGCGTACATCATCCGCTTGATGGTGGCCCAGTCCTTGGAACCCTTGCCCTCTACCATGTAGCAGGCCAGAGTAAAGGGAGCGCCGCCAAAGCCGATCAGCGGCACCTTGTTGGCCAGTTCGCGGCGCAGGATGCGGATCGCCTCCAGCACGTAGGGCACATCAGTCTCGGGATCGGGAATCCGCAACTTTTCGACGTCGGCCATGGTCCGTACCGGGTTTTCGAAGACCGGCCCAGGCACGAAGTCCAGCTTGAGCCCCATCGGCTCCACCGGAGTCAGGATGTCGGAAAACAGGATGGCGGCGTCAACTCCGAGAATATCCACCGGCTGAATGGTGACCTCAGCCGCCAGTTCCGGCGTCTTGCACAGCTCCAGAAAGGTGCACTTGGAGCGGACTGCCATGTACTCGGGCAGGTAACGGCCAGCCTGGCGCATCAGCCAGACCGGTGTGCGGTCGACAGGTTTTCCCCAACAGGCATCGAGAAAGCGGGTGTTCATGGTGGCACCTCGGTGTGATTGAAAACGGCGGGCAGTGCCCGCCGCAGTCTTGGTAATGGCGGAGAGAGTGAGATTCGAACTCACGGAGGCTTGCACCTCGCCGGTTTTCAAGACCGGTGCCTTAAACCGCTCGGCCATCTCTCCACAAATAGTTTAGGCGACTATTGTCTCAAGCCCACCCATATACGGGCGCAGGGCCTTTGGGACAACCACCGAACCGTCAGCCTGCTGATAGTTCTCCAGGATTGCCACCAGGGTGCGTCCTACGGCCAGGCCAGAGCCGTTCAGGGTGTGTACGAACTCCGGCTTGCTCTTGTCGTCCTCTCTGAAACGGATGCCGCCGCGCCGGGCCTGGAAGTCGCCGAAGCTGCTACAGGATGATATCTCCCGGTAGGTGTGCGGACCTGGCAGCCAAACCTCCAGATCGTAGGTCTTGCAGGCTGAAAAGCCGATGTCGCCACTGCACAGAGCCACCACCCGGTAGGGCAGCTCCAAGAGCTGCAGTACCCGTTCGGCGTGGCTGGTCAGTTTTTCCAGTTCGGCCTCGGCCTCGGCCGGGTGGACGAATTTGACCAGTTCCACCTTATTGAACTGATGCTGGCGGATCAGGCCGCGGGTGTCCTTGCCGTGGGAGCCGGCCTCACGACGGAAGCAGGGGGTGTAGGCCGTGTAGCTGATCGGCAGCTCTGACCGCTTCAAGATCTCGTCACGGTGGATGTTGGTGACCGGCACCTCAGCGGTGGGGATCAGCAGAAAGTCGGGGTCAACCAGCTTGAACAGGTCTTCCTCAAACTTCGGCAGCTGCCCGGTGGCGGTCATGCTGGCCCGGTTGACCATGAAGGGCGGCAGCACCTCGGTGTAACCATGCTCGGTGGTGTGCAGGTCCAGCATGAAGCTGATCAGGGCGCGCTCAAGGCGGGCGCCGGCCCCTTTGGTGAGGGCAAAGCGGGCGCCGGTGATCTTGGCGGCCCGTTCAAAATCAAGGATGCCGAG
>DIKW01000060.1:3150-5607 GCA_002424705.1 Geobacter sp. UBA5608 | reverse complement strand
AACCATGTGTACAGCAGGTACAAATTTTATCACCATTGCGGAAGCGGCCGGGTATCTGGAAACCACTGAAACCAGGATCCTGATGATGCTGAAAAAGCAGGAACTGATAGGTCGTCAGGATGAGAGCGGCAGCTGGCAGATTGACAAGGCCTCGCTGCAGCTGTGTGGCAAGCCCAGGCCAGCGGATATCGTCAAAAATGGCTGTGGCGGCGGGTGTGGCAGCGGATGCGGCGGACACTAGCAGGAGGCACACCATGCTGATCGTCAAGGCATTTGATCTGAAGTTCAAATATCGTAAATATACCGAAACCCGTGATGAACCCAAGTTCTGCGGTTTGCCCGACCCGGCGCCGTTCAACCGTGATGATCAGTACGAGGTTCTGCCGATGCTGTCGGCAGTCATGGATGAGCTCGGTTCCTGCGATGGCGAGCTGTTACACCTGCTGGAGGATATCCTGAACGAGATGCCCCGCTTTGTTGCCACCCGGGCTGAGGTATTCGACTACCTGGTCGGTTCTGCCCGGGAGTGTCTGCGGCCGTAAACGTTCTGCGGGGGAAACGTCAGCACTGTACGCCAAGGACTGAGCATGCTGCATATCATTCAAAACGACCCCGAGGTGCCGCCCGGTAACCTGACCGAGCATCTGACGGTTCCGTATCGCCTGCATCACCCGTACAGGGATGGCCGTCTGCCTGATCTTGGCGAGATGACCGCGCTGATCGTGCTTGGTGGATCAATGGGGGCCAATGACGACGCACACCACCCCTTTCTGACCGAGCTGAAACGGCTAATCCGCGAGGTGGTTACGACAAGTGTCCCCTACCTGGGGATCTGCCTGGGAGGACAACTACTGGCTGCCGCGCTGGGCGCACAGGTAGTCTCCAATCGTTGGGAGGAACTGGGTACACTGGAGGTGCAGTTGACAGAAGTCGGCCAGCACGACCCGTTGTTTGCCGGCCTGCCGCAGCACTTCAGCACCTTCCAGTGGCACCATGACAGCTTCGATCTACCGGACGGCGCCACGCTGCTGGCCTCATCCCCGGCCTGCCCCCATCAAGCCTTTCGGGTGGGGGAGCATGCCTGGGGGCTGCAGTTCCACCCCGAGGTGACCGAGGCGATCATCCGCAGCTGGGCAGCCTGGGACCCGGTCACCGCACAGCAAACGGTGGCTCTGGTGGCGGCCTTTGGCAAACAACAGACCGCCTATCGGCAACACTCGCAACGGTTGCTGAGGAATCTGCTGAGGCTGGTTGATCCCCGCCTCTAGTCAATCCGATCCAAGCGCAGCGCAAAGGTCAGGTCACAGCCGGCCAGGGGGTGATTGCCGTCCAGGGTCACCTCCTGGTCATCGGCCTGCAGAATCACCATGATCCGTTCAACCCCGCCCTTAAACTGCAGCTGCAGCTTCTCACCGACCCGCAGTTGCCGCTCGACCGGAAACAGGTCTCGCTTTGCTTTGAGAATATTTTCATCCCGACGTGGTCCATAGGCCTCGGCAGCCGGTATGACGATATTCTTGACCTCGCCCGCCACCATACCGATGATCGCAACCTCCAGCGCTGCAAAGACCTGATCATTGCCGATGGTTATACGTAAGGGACCGCTTTCATCGGTGCTGTCGAAGATCCGGCCGGTATCCAGGGTGCCGATATAGCTGATGGTGACGGTATCGCCGTATGCTGCGCGTTTCATGCTGCTACCTCCCTGTCTTATCACTCTGCAACTTTATTGCCGTTTTCCTGGCATGGTTTGGCATGCCTGATGAATACAACGGTCTGCAGAGGATCAGCAGGCGGCAAAATCACGAAAGCAGGTACACACCATGCATACAAATGAGGCACCCATGCCACATCCGCCAGCAGGACCATCGCTCACCTATCTGGGGGCGCAGCAGTATCGACTGAGTATGGAGTTGCGTTTCGATCCGGGCTGGATCTGTGGCCTTAGTCACGGGCTGGCAGAGCGCCAGATCAGCATCACGCGGGTTGAGGCCGCCCGGGGTAGCGGCAGGATGTGGCACGCCAGGCTGGATCTGGATTTTAGCGCCACGGCAACGGCGGCGGCTGACGTAGACTATGCGGCTCTCTGCCGTTTGCCTGCCACTGTCCAAGCCTTAGCTGAACCGGTTGTGTTGGATGACTATCAGCTTGAGCGTTCAACCAGAGCTGCAGGCAGCCTGTATGTTGAAGTCAGCGGGCCCGACCGGTTGGGTGTCTTGTCGTCGGTACTCAACACCTTCAGTCTCTTTTCGCTCTTCCCCAGTGAGCTGCTGGCGGAAACCAGGCACAAACGGATTTTTGACCGTTTCTGGCTGAAAGGGATGGCCAACCGTGTGCCTTCGGACGAGGCCGTTGCCGCACTGCGGGAGAGACTGCGGGAGTTTACCTGCTGACGTGCGAGATGGCAGTTCAAAAGCTGCCTCAGGCCTTTTTGACAAACTCCGATTTCAGCCCCAT
>DIKW01000060.1:1014-3105 GCA_002424705.1 Geobacter sp. UBA5608 | reverse complement strand
CGGATATTTTTGACCTTGGTGCCCACCTTGACCGGGGCTGAGGCCCCCTTGACCTTCAGGTCCTTGATCACCGTGACACTATCACCATCCTTCAACTCCGTGCCGAAGGCATCGCGCACCACACGCGCAACAACCAGTTCTGCTGCGGCTGCGATCGGCCATTCGTGGGCGCATTCCGGGCAGACGAAATGGTCGCCATCTTCGTAGGTGTAGCTAGAACTGCAGGTTGGGCAGCTAGGCAAGGCATGCATGGCAGGTTTCCTCTGTATCAAGTTTGTAGCGCCTGGGCGAGTACCTTGGGGTACCATGAACCAGATGATCGCAGCAATACCAAATGCGCACTGTCATAGGAATGCATACTGCCAGCGGCGGACGAATCTACGTGCCCCAATTTTGACCAGCTCCGCCTGACCTCCGCGCAGCAGCAGCGCCTTAAATTGTATACAGCATACCCAAGGCTAAAAGTAACCAGCTGATATCAAACAACAATAAAATTATTTAACCTCTTGGCACACCCTGTGCTTAGGAGAGGACAATCGCTCTTTTGACAACCGACGCACCACACACGTAGCAAGGCAACGGCGCCTTTCGATCCCCAGGGATCGGGGCGCCGTTTTTCGTTCACGCATACCGATAAACAAGGTTTGTGATTCGTGGATGGATCGTGCGGCAGCGAGGAGGGAGCACCGGAGACGTACACCGTAGTACGTCGAGGATGTGACCGACAAGCCTGACGTGCGAGACACCGCGAAGCCCAAACCGCCCAGAAAGGAGTAACACCCCATGAGACAGATCGCTATTTACGGCAAAGGCGGCATCGGCAAGTCAACCACAACCCAAAACACGGTGGCCGGACTGGCCTCACTCGGCAAGAAGGTTCTGATTGTCGGCTGTGACCCCAAGGCGGACTCCACCCGTCTGATCCTGCATGCCAAGGCTCAGGCCACGGTGATGGACATGGTCCGCGAGCTGGGGACGGTTGAAGACCTTGAGCTGGACGACATCCTGAAGGTTGGTTACGGCGATGTCAAATGCGTAGAGTCCGGCGGACCCGAGCCGGGTGTCGGCTGTGCCGGCCGCGGTGTGATCACCGCCATCAACTTTCTGGAAGAGAACGGCGCCTACACACCCGATCTTGACTTTGTCTTCTATGACGTGCTGGGCGACGTGGTCTGTGGCGGCTTTGCCATGCCGATCCGTGAAGGCAAGGCCGAAGAGATCTACATTGTCTGCTCCGGTGAGATGATGGCCATGTACGCTGCCAACAATATCGCCAAGGGTATTCTTAAATACGCCTCGTCGGGCAAAGTTCGCCTGGCCGGCCTGATCTGTAACTCCCGTAACACGGACCGCGAGGCTGATCTGATCGAGGCCCTGGCCAAACGGCTCGGCACCCAGATGATCCACTTTGTCCCCCGCGATAATCAGGTACAGCGGGCAGAGCTGCGCAGGATGACGGTGATCGAGTACTCGCCGGAACATAAGCAGGCCCAGGAATACCGTACCCTTGCACAGAAGATTGCCGACAACAAGATGCTGGTGGTTCCCACCCCGCTGGAGATGGAGGAGCTGGAGGAGCTGTTGATGGAGTTCGGCATCATGGAAGTTGAGGATGAGACCATCGTTGGCAAGGCTGAAGGCGCTGCTTAGTAAACGGTCTTTTTTCGCAATCTCGGCGTTGGGCTTCAGATTCGGTTGTGCGGCGTACTTCTTGGTACGCCTCCGCCCGAATCCTCGCCCGCCTTGACCTTGCGAAAAAATCCTCGTTCCTCTGAACATTTCAAGGAGAATACCTATGTCAGACAAGATAAAAAACATCGACGGCATCACCAAAGAATCGACCCAGGCGATGATCGATGACGCCCTGGCGGCCTACCCGGAGAAGGGCAGGAAGAAACGGGCTCCCCACCTGGCCCCCAACGACCAGGCGTCAGGCAGCGCCTGCGTCAAGTCCAACAAGAAGACCGTGCCGGGGGTGATGTCGGCCCGGGGCTGCGCCTATGCCGGCGCCAAAGGGGTGGTCTGGGGTCCGATCGGCGACATGGTCCACGTCTCCCACGGCCCGGTGGGCTGCGGCTGGTACTCCTGGGG
>DIKW01000060.1:416-955 GCA_002424705.1 Geobacter sp. UBA5608 | reverse complement strand
GATATCGTCTACGGCGGCGACAAGAAGCTGAAGACCCTGCTGGAGGAGGCCAAGGGGCTGTTCCCGCTGGCCAAGGGGATCTCGGTGCTCTCCGAATGTCCGGTTGGTCTGATCGGTGACGACATCAACTCGGTGGCCAAGCAGTCGGCCAAAGAGCTGGGCCTGCCGATCATCCCCTGTAACTGCGAAGGGTTTCGTGGCGTGTCCCAGTCGCTGGGTCACCATATCAGTAACGATACGATTCGTGACTACATCATCGAGACCCGTGAATTTGCCGAGCCCTCCAGCCCCTACGATATCGCCCTGATCGGCGATTACAACATCGGCGGCGATGTCTGGGCAGCCAAGTCACTACTTGAAGAGATCGGCCTGAACGTCAAGGCCACCTGGACCGGTGACGGCGAGCTGGAGAAGATCGCAGCCACCCATCAGGTCAAGCTGAACCTGATCCACTGTTACCGCTCCATGAACTACATGTGCAAGGTGATGGAAGAGAAGTACGGCATCCCCTGGCTGGAGTTCAACTTCTTCGGCCCCAC
>DIKW01000060.1:0-239 GCA_002424705.1 Geobacter sp. UBA5608 | reverse complement strand
GAAGATCTGGGGATGGAGTGCGTCGGCTCGGGCTACGAGTTTGCCCACACCGATGACTATGACCGCACCGCCCCGGAGATGCCGAATGCCACCGTGGTCTATGACGATCCGTCCGAGTACGAGTTCGAGAAGTTTGCCCATGCCTTGAAGCCGGATCTGATCGGCTCAGGCATCAAGGAAAAGTACGTCTTCCAGAAGATGGGCATCCCGTTCCGCCAGATGCACAGCTGGGACTATTC
>DIKW01000073.1:735-15988 GCA_002424705.1 Geobacter sp. UBA5608 | reverse complement strand
CCACCGCATCTGGCTCGTTACCCAGCTTGCCTTTGTAGACCACCTGCATGGACATCTCGGAAAAATTAAGGGGTAAAGGGCTGCCGGAGAAGTCAAAGGTCCGTAGCGGATCAGTTGTCAGGTCTGTTTCGGCAATGGTTGCCGTTTTATAGCTGTAGGTTTCTGCCGGGTTTCCCACCAGATATACGTTGCCCCCCATATCGGTTTTGGGCATGGCCTTGTAGCGGAAGACAACAGCCAGATCGCCGGTACCCAGCACCTCGCCGGGGGTGTCGCTGGTAATGTTCAGCTTGACCGAACCGAATGTCAAGTCGCCCGGTTGCAGGTCTACTTGCAGTTTGCCCCGGTAAAAATAATCTACCAATGCTCCAGCATAGCCTACTGCGTGCGGAATCAGCTTTTCAAGGTAGTCTGCATATATTTTGTCATTCACAATGGTATAGGCATTTGTAGCAATCGGCAAATATTTATGAAAAACATTGGGTTGCGCAAGATGTTCGACCAGTTCGCCATCCTTGATTTTGCGGATGAATTTCATCGCCTTTCCGCTTTCTTCATCTGTTTCTTCATAAAGCTCAACACTTGATTCGGCTGGATAGTTGTAATCCTTGAAGATGGTGTTACGGCTGAAAAAGTTTGCGTTGGTATATTCCGCCAGGCCTATTGGCCCGGTAGTGGTAATGCTTGGATTCAAACCAGCGTATAGTTCAAAGTCATAAAGATTTGCGATGGGAATCTGGGCCGATACGTTGTTAGACGACACAAATTTGCCGACCTGTTTCAAAAGCGATGGTTCGGGTGGGACCGGGTTGTTCAGAGCATGAGTTAGTCTGGATGAGTAATTTTTAAAAAATGGCTTTTGTGTTTCTGTATTTGTATTAAACGCCTCTTCAGCCCACTTTTCAATGGTGTAGATCGTTATATGGCTGTTGTCTCTGGTGTGTTCCGGCACGCTCATGTCGGCAACCAGGTGCATGACCTGTCCCAACGCCCGGAAAGATTGCCCCAGGTTTTCCTCTCTGAGACTGCCGGTAGTAGAGGTCAGGGCAGTAAAGAAGTATTCCCGCGCGTCCTGCCAGCTATATGAACCGCCGGGAGACTGCTGCCCTGCCGCTTTTTGAGCCCATACTGCGGTGGGGTCGCCGGTTCCTACTACACCAAAGAATAACCCGCTGAAGCCGCTGTTTGAGATAGGATCGAGAAAATGGTTTTTCGTGCGCGGGCCGGGCTCATCTTCCTGGGCACCGGCATCTTCAAACCATTTGTCAATAGGCTTGTTATTAACTTCGGAGCGTACACTTGAATACCCCAATTGAACGGTGAAATATCCTTTAAGAGAACCTGAAGCTGAAGCTATTTTTTGATTTACAACAGTACTGTTTATGGCCCTATGGGCTCTTTCGCGATAAGCATGACTTTCCAAGCTACCAAGTAAACTTACCGATATTAACAAGCAAATATACAGCAATATATATCGCTTCATTATTTGTTTCTCCATTGACGCTCAATATTTATAATAATGCTATTTTCTTTTTTAAATACCTCAATTGATTTTGTAACTGACTTGAACTTCTCCTGTAATAACCAAATTTTACCAGCATTATCAAAACTATCTATTCGGTCTTTCCCTTCTACCTTTGCCAGCATTAGAACGCCTGTTTTTAAGACGCGGTATTTAAGCCCCTTGTTTGAATCTGCAGCAATATCAATCTTGTATTCTTTCGTACCTGCAAACTCATTTTCAAGTCCAATTGGGCCGGTGCAGTAATACCCTGGCTTGAAGATAATAAATTGAACCGGTATGCTCCAGGAAAACGGGTTTATGAACGTAGTGTAGGATGGAATAATGAACTCGCCATTCCTGTCGGTCAACGCTTCGCGGGCATCTATGTCGATATCGACAGAATCGGCAATCGCCATTTCCTCTTTTCGGTAAATAGCGACAACAACCGCGCCTTCAATAGGTTCAAGCGTCTCAATATCGACAATCTTTCCCCTGAATTCGGGTTTGTGAAAGATCAGCCAAGATGCCTCGCAAGTAGCTGCGCTCAACAAAAGCATCGACAGAAGAATTGTAAATATACGTTTCATGTCAGTTACCTTTCTATCAATAGCTATTCAGCAACCAAAGGCCGTTGTTTTCGTCTCTCAGGAATTCGATATCGTAGGCATACAGCTTGCCGTCCTCATTGACTATCAGCTTGTAGCGGGCAATTCCGTCTCCGATTTCAATTGTCTTGAATTCGGTAAATGTTGTCAGAATATTCGGCATAATTGAAGCAAGCTGATTGAATATGGCGCTGTATCTCTCCTTTGATGATGCGGTAAAGAAGCTCAAAGCCTTTGTTATGTTCCCGCTTGATAAATAGGTGTTGACGCTGTTCCATTTGGTTCTGAGCAAGTTGTCAATTTTTTCCTGATTTTGAACTATGATGGTGACCGTATCCGTATAGGTCAGCCCATCTGGGCCAACAGCACTTGCAGCAATTGTATAAGTACCTTCAACTAAGAATTTAGCCGTGTATTCACCTGCTGTGCTGCCAGCGGCAATTTGCGGAGTCACCGGCCCTGTCGCACTTATTGCTGGATTGATGATTGTAAAACTGCCATTCAACCACAACGACACATCTAGCGGCCCAACGCCGGACTCGATGTTGCTGGTTATCTGGATATAGTTGCCTGCCTGAGCGGTTACTGTTCTGGTGGTGGTTGTTGTGAGGCCATTGGCGTCGGTGGCAATAATGGTAAGTGTGTTGTCACCCAATTGCAGCGGGATGTTGTTGGCGATAAAGCGGTTAGCGCTGACGGTGGCCGGGATGCCGTTGACGGTAACCCCGGTCTCGGCCCCGCTGGTGTTGATAAAGCTGCCGCTGACGGTGGTGTAGGGGCCGGTGATGGTTGCGCCGCTTGCCGGGGTGTCGATGGTGACGGTCAAACTGGGGGCCACCCCTTCAATACCGCCGATGCCTTGTGTGAGTTCAGCAAATTTTCCGGCAAAGGCGTTACGCACGGTTTCCACCGTTTGTACGGCAGCAATGGTGTCGTCGCCGGTTCGGGTAAGCAGCACAAAGCCGATGTTGAATCGTTTCTGCGAGGTTGCTGCATTGGGTACCCGCGCTCCCTCGGCAGCGATGATGTCGGCAATGGTAACGGTTTTAGCGGTGCCGGTGATGGTGACCCCCAGCTCGGGCAGCTTGGTCTTGTCGATGGCCGAGTTGTCGATCAACAGCATCGCTGGCACCTGTTCTTTGGGAAGCATACCCATCAGGTAGAGGTCGAGCGGACTGAAGCCGCTTTGGGGGGATACGGCGGTGAAGGTGCCGTTAGCGTTATCACGCCAGCCGTTGCCGTACATCAACGACCCTTTGCTGTCCAGCAGGTAGCTCCAGTGGCTGTTGTCCTTGCCGATCAGGTCGTTGCTCAGGCTGCCGTCTGCCTGTTTGAAACGGACGGCAGCCAGCCAGCGGTGTCCCAGTTCGTGAATCAAGGTCAAAACGGTTTCATCCCGTTTGGGACCTGTAAGATCAGCAGCAAGCGGACTTGTATTGCCCATATCGATGGTACCCTGCAGCATGCCGGGGCTGCCGTACTGTGCGCTGGTGTCTAGGATGGCGCGGTTGATGCCTTGGGTGTCGTTTTTAACCTCAAGGTAAAAGCCTTTGGCGGTAGGGCCTGGCATTGCATAATCAAAGGTGCTGAAGAATACCAGAAAGTCTGTATCGGGGTGGGTCTTGAAATATTCCTTGGCAACAGCTTGACGTGCTGCAGTGTTAATGCTGCCATCCGTCGATTGTGCGTCGAAATTCCCCTCTATCGCATAGACTCCCACATTGCCCTGGTCTGCAATAAAGCTGACAGAGAACGCCGGAAGGGTGACGGTAACATCGGTGCCGGTGGTGGTAAATCCACTGTTATTGGTGGCGCTGATCTTCAGGTGATAGGTACTGCCGGGGATCAATCCGTTAAGCGTTACCGCATGGTCATATCCGCTCACCGGCTGGATCGCCTGAAAACCATAGTCCGTGGTGGCGCCGTAATCGACCGTGCCGGTTGCCGGCTGATCGGTGCGCCAGGTAATTTTTACAGCGTTGGTTGTTAGCGGAACTGCGGCCATATCCATAAGCAATGGGCCCGGCAGGTAAGTGACCGGCACTGAAACGGTAGCGTTTTGGCCATAGGTGTCGTGTGCTGTCGCCGTTATCTGGCTGGTACCCTGCGTCAGTGTTGTTGCGGCAGAAAAACTACCTGCGACGACCTCGGCAGGTGTGCCATTGACGGTAACCGTTGCGTTGTTAGTAACCGTTCCGCTCACGACAGCCTGGGCTGTATGAAATACGGTGCCTGCTAACGGGGTATTGATGGCGACCTGAAGTGCGGGAGCTGGCAGGAGTTGTACTGACAGATCAAGAGTTTGATTGGCAGCTAACGATCCGGCTATGGTTTCTTCGATGAAACCGATCTTACTGAACTGGGCGTAATAGGTACCGGCAGGCACCTTCAGCAGGCTATAGCGGCCTTGGATATCACTAGCGGTAGAATAGCTGATGTTTGAGGCATCTGTCACCTTAATCGTAGCAACGGAAAGCGGCGTGCCATTAGCGTCTGCTACGGTACCTACTATGGTTCCGGTCGGTATTTCGGCACTAAAGGTAATGACAACGGAGGTGGTTGCAGTTCGTTGAAAGCTGTCAGTCGCCTGTACACTAATAATCTGCTGTCCACTGGCAAGGGAAAGCGTTGCGGTCCAGCTGGTGCCGGCGACCGTTGCGGCAACACCATTAACGGTGACCTGCGCATTTTGTTCACTGACCGTTCCCTGTACCGTTACAGGATTTGTAGTCAGGGTTGATCCGCTGGCAGGTGAGGTGACAGTAACAGTGAGGGGGGTAGTAATAGCCTTCACAATCAGGTAACGCTTCGTGATACGTCCATCCGTTGCGCGGGCGATCACTTCAACGTAATTTTTGCCATCCTTCAGCGGTACAACAGCACTGAAACTGCCGTCAGCAGCAACCGGAGTCTCGGTGCCACCAACCAATAGCAAGTTGGTTAATCCGCTGACAATACCGGTTATATGTATGCTGGATGCAGTAACACTACTGTTATCAATATCAGACGCGATCCCAACCTTTGGTAGTCCTTGAAAGGGATTAAGGGCTACTGTATTTGTTGTATTTGCTGCAGTATCAGCAAGCATTGCCTCCTGAATACCGTCACCGTTCAGATCAACCACCCCGACAATTGGGTTGTAGATACCCGTACTCATATAAGGAGTACGCGGCAACCCGTTGTGCCCAAAGAAAATGAGCGCACCGTTCGTGACGATCTCATTTTTTCCATCGCCGTTAATATCGTTGGCTGGAAATAGGTTTGCAAATCCAATCGGAGTCGTTGTGATCTGCATGATACCATCTGCGGGACGTCCACTATAGACCACTATGTTTCCAGCATTGCTTGCGTATGCTGCAACGTCGGTGTACCCGTCACCATTAAAATCAGTTGCTGTGAATGCAGGCCCACCGGGAATGACTCTTGTTATATCTGGTTCCGAGAAGTCGCCTCCTTTAATCAGATAAATGCTAGGCTTGTCTTTCCTGTCCAGGGGAGAAAAATATCCGGTGGCATAGGATGACCAGATGTCATTAAAGCCATCTCCGGTAATGTCGCCAGCCGGCGCTATGGTGCTACCAAAGGCATCATCATGTACGAGACCGTAAATCTTGGCTGCGTATGTACCGAGAGGGTTGGCGCCATACAGGATATAAACAGCACCACTGCGGTCATATCCGCCCATTGGTGTGCCGATCGCGACATCCGGGTATCCGTCTCGGTTTATATCACCAACCGCACTAAGCTGTTCTCCCATGCCTTCGCCAACATAGTACACCCCACTCGGTGAGCGGACTTCTCCACCTACAATCGTTTTGGCGGGGGTCTTGTTAAAGACTGCTCCACCAGCATAGATATACACTTTCCCCTCATCCCAAAGTCCTGTGTCCAGAGGATCAGTGTATTGAGGAGCGCCGACGACCAAGTCGACATACCCATCTTTGTTGAGATCAGCCGCAACAAGACTTTTCCCGAAATTGCCCCCTTCAAATTCACCATAAATCTCAGTAAGAACCGGCTTGGTTCCCGTAGTGCCAAAAAAGATGCTGACCTTGCCTCGACCTTTCCCCTTGTACTGTGCATAGGGGTACCCAAGTGCAATGTCAGTTCTGCCATCACCATTAAAGTCACCGGTGACGGCGACGCTTGCGGCGCCATCCGAATGTTTGACGCTGCTCAGTTGGTATACTGTGGTTGCAGTTGCCCCGGAAGCTGCACTTTCATATCCAAGCGAGTCAATGGCCTTGACCATGTAATAATAACTGCTACTAGGTGTAACACTGCCATCGGTATAGAGGGTGGTAGGCGGAGAGCTGCTGGTTACCTCATTCGGCGTAGTTGCACCAACGCGAGCTATTTGGGTAAGTGCGTTTAGGGCGCTCCCGCGATAAATGGTGTAGCCGATGACCTGAATATCAGCAGGTGCTTTCCATGTAAGGGTGACTTGTGAGCCTTCTTGGAACGACAGCAGTTCTGTGGGGGGGGAGGCGTGCAGGGAAGGAGGGGAAACCAAAAAAAGCACGGACAAAATAATGGCTTCCAGCAGCAAAAGACGCTTGTGGCGGAATTGAAGCATGCTGTCACCCCTAACGATATGTATTTGTACTTTCAGGTCACCCTTATTTCCGCACAAAAATAAGTAGAAAATAGATGCGTGGCTTTATGATGTCAACACCTATAATCCACCAACCACGTGCTGTGATTTTTTATTACTGAAACAACGGAACAAACCAACCAAACACCAGAACGGGGCCATCTGGCCCCGTTACTTGTCAGCGCTCGCCAAAGATCGCGGTGCCGACCCGCACCAGGGTTGCCCCCTCTTCAATGGCCACCTCGAAATCCCCCGACATGCCCATCGACAGCTCGTCCAGTTCAGCACCAGGGAGCTCCGCCGCCCTGATCTGTTCTGACAACAGCCGCAGCTGCCTGAAGTAAGGACGCGCCGCCTGGGGATCGTCAAAGAATGGCGGCATGGTCATCAGGCCTCGCACCCGCAGGTGCGGCAGCGTCGCCACCTGTTGTACCAACGACAGTGCCTCATCAGTACTGGTGCCCGACTTGCTGGCCTCCTGGGCGACATTAACCTGCACCAGCACGTCACAACAACTACCCAGGCGGCCCCACTGACGGCTGATCTCCTCGGCCAGCGACAGCCGGTCCACGGAATGGATCATGGTGACGATACCGGCCAGCTGACGGACCTTGTTGGACTGCAGGTGGCCGATATAGTGCCACTCCACCGGCTGGGTGACCGCCGTTGCCTTGGCAACCAGCTCCTGGACGTAGTTTTCGCCGAACAGGCGTTGGCCGGCCTGGGCCGCCGCCTCGACATCCGCCGCCGGCCTGGTCTTGGATACCGCCACCAGCCGCACCGCAGCGGGATCGCGACCGGCCCGTTCTGCTGCCTGCCGGATCCGCTCGTGAACAGCGGCCAGATGGTCGGCGATGGTTGGCATGTTCACAGTGCTCCCAGGCGGTGCAAGGTTTCATACAGCTCGCAGGTGGGCAGCCCAACCACGTTGGTATAGGAACCACGAATCTCGCGCACCATATGGGCCGCGCCGCCTTGGATGGCGTAGGCGCCGGCCTTGTCCAGCGGACAGCCGCTGGCAACATAGCGCTCTATCTCGGCCGCCGCCAGTTGCTTGAACTGAACGGTGGTCCGCACCGCCTCGCAGAGGCTTTGTCCGCTCACGCGATCCAGCACGCAGTAGGCGGTTATCACCTCGTGGCTGCGGCCGGAGAGGGCATTCAGCATCCGCAGCGCGTCGGCGTTGTCCCGGGGCTTACCCATGATCCGCCCGTCCAGCACCACGATCGTGTCGGCGCCGATGAAGAACCGGCCACGCTGTTCACGGCCTGCCGATGCACGGGCCTTGCCTTCCGCCAGCCGCAGCGCGTGGGGGATAGCCTCTTCACCCGGCAGCGGCTCCTCCGGAATATCGGCCGGTGCCACCCGGAACGGAATACCGGCCAGTTCCAGCAGTTCCGCCCGGCGGGGCGAGGCCGAGGCCAATACGATCACGTCATCAGCTGCCACCATTCTTGCGCTCCTGCTCGTGGCGCTGCCGTGCTTCCAGTTGCGCCCAGTGGGCCTTCCAGTCTTTTCGCTTTACCCTGTGCAGCACAAAAACGCCCGGAATGATCACCAGACCGAAGAAGGTGTTGATATGCTCACCGTTTATCAACCCGTAGGCCAGCGATGCCACGCCCATCAGCATCAGCACCGCTTCCAGCGAGAGCAGCCGTCCCAGCAGGGAGGCTTCTTGCAGCTCTTTCTGGTCATCATGCTGCATCTGAGAGCTCCTTCCAGGGGAAAATCTTGCCGGGGTTAAGGATATTGTTGGGATCCAGCGCCAGCTTGATGGCCTGCATGGTGGCGATCTGCGCCGGTGACAGCTCCAGCTCGATGTAGGGCTGTTTGGCCAGCCCCACGCCATGCTCGCCGGACATGGTGCCGTTCAGATCAAGGGCTGCCTGAAAAACTTCCTTGATCGCCTGGTGGGCCTTCTCCTCCTGGCCGGGGATCTCCTTGTCGATCATTACGTTGACGTGGATATTGCCGTCGCCGGCATGGCCGAAATTAACGATCGGAATGTCATACTTCTGCTGAATCTGCTCGATGCGGCGGATTACCTCCGGCACCTTGCTCCTGGGCACCACGATATCCTCGTTAAACTTGTTGGGGTTGACGTCGCGCAACGACGGCGACACCAGCCGCCGCACCTTCCACAACGCCTCGGATTCGGCATCGTCCTTGGCCACCTTGCACTGCACCAGTCCCAGCGGCGCGATCAGGTCCTGGATACGGGCGGCCTGCTTCTCGATCAGATCCCGGTCGCCGTCCACCTCGATCAGCAGCACGGCCCGCCCTTCGGCCGGAATGCCCAGGTTGAAGCGGCGCTCGACGCACTGCAGGGTGGCGTAGTCCATAAACTCGAGGGTGGTGGGGATGATCTTGGCGCCGATGATGGTGGAGACCGCCTTGGCTGCGCCATCGATGGAATCAAAGATGGTCAGCATGGTCTTCTTGGCCTCAGGCAACGGCAGCAGCTTGAAGATGATCTTGGTGATCACCCCCAGGGTCCCTTCGCTGCCACACAACAGCTTGGTCAGGTCGTAGCCCACCACCGCCTTGTAGGTCTCGGTGCCGGTACGGATGATCTCTCCGGTCGGCAGCACCAGCTCCAGCCCCATCACAAAGTCGCGGGTGACACCGTACTTGACGCAGCGCGGACCGCCGGCGTTCTCGGCCACATTGCCCCCCAGGGTTGAAAACTTGAGCGAGGCCGGGTCGGGCGGGTAGAACAGGCCCAGTTTCTCGACGGCCAGCTGGAAGGTCTCGGTCACCACCCCCGGCTCCACCTCGGCGATCAGATTCTCGGTGTCGATCCTTAAGATACGGTTCATACGGGTGGTAACCAGCACCACGCCGCCGGCCTTGGGCAGTGCCCCGCCGGTGAAGCCGCTGCCGGCTCCCCGCGGAAAGACCGGAAACCGTTCCCGGTTGGCCAGCTTGAGTACCGCCGCCACCTCTTCCGGATTGGCTGGATGGACGACTGCCGAGGGTAGAAACTCCATCTGGGTGGCATCGTAGCCGTAGCAGATCAGGTCCTGCCGTTCGGTGGCGACATTTTCAGGGCCCACAATGGCCCGTAACTGTTCGATGATCGCGGGTGACACCATATACACTGCACCTCGTTCCGTAAGTGTTGCTGAGATTACCCGATTCGACGCCGCAAACGCAAGGGAAACAGCCGGATATTCCCTGTTGCCTGAACACCGCCCTTACCGTACAATATTTCAATATTTCATCGGGAGTCTGCATGGCCACGCTGGTAATCACCGACATACCACGCATCAGCGCACTGTTTGAGCGGTTCGCCGTCGAGCGGGACGACCTGCTGGTGGTGAGCGAGATCCATCGTGGTATCGAGACCCTGGAGCAGCACGAACCAGACCTGATCATCATCCAGAACCACCTGTCCGGCCTGTCGGCCGACATTCTTTACAAGCACCTGAAATCACGGCTGAGTCGACGCAAGGTGCGCTTTGCGCTGATCTCGCCCTCCGAGAGCCTTGACGGTGAACTGTCCGCCCGCTTCGAGGCAATCCTCGATCCGGCCCTGAGCGACGAACAGCTTGAAACTACCATTGAGCAGTTGCTCAACCAGCCGACCCCAGCGACAGCTCCCGCAACCTCTCCGGTCAGCTCGATTCTTGAGCTGCCCCCCAGGCACTACCATGAAGCAGCGCCAGAATCGACAACTGACACCGTGCAGCTCAGTCCGACACCGGCAACGCCGACAGAGCAACCTGCCCAGCTTACGGCAACGCCGGAGGCGGAGTTGACGACGTACGACCGGCCGCGGCGGCCAAACCTGTCCATCATCTCGGCCTTCAGCCAACACCTGGACAGCACAACCGAAGAGGTACAGCCACGTTCAGCGACGCTTGCCGAACTGGAAGGCACGGCTCCCGCCCCTCAGCTGCCCCCAGAGCCTTTTATCCTGACCGACGACGACCGTCCCCCCGCCCCCTCGCTCCTGCAGCGCACCGGCTTTTGGCTGGTGGCCGGCACCGTGGTGCTGGTGGTGATCATCACCCTGGTTCAGCAGCGACCGCGTCCACCCCAGCAGATCAGCCTGCCCCAGGCTTCACTCAGTTCAGCCGCCCTGCCTGCGCCGCCCGCTGCAGGCGAACAGAGACAGTTGTCGTCACACGGCCTGGGGCGCCCTAACGCGCTGCCTTCTTTCATCCCTGCCGACAGCATTGATCCCGCCTACGGCAAAGACAACCCAGGCTGGGAGAGCTACCACGGTCAGGCCACCGAATTTCGCGTTTTCCGCGAACAGGGCGGCGCCATCAAGGCGCTTCAGGTGATTGACCGGAGCGGAGCCGGCATGCAGGATGCCTTTTACCGCAGCATCCTCAAGGAGCTGGCCGGGGTAGCCGCCATGCGCCCCAGCTCATCGGAGATCAAGGAGGGCTACGAGATTCGTCGCGGCGCAGTGGCCGGCCTCGAGCTGGTCCAGTATCGTGACGCCAAAGGTGGCCGCCTGCGGGGAATTGTGATCACCTGGCCCTGAGCAGTTGACCAAATCAAGCACAAAAAAAGGGCGGCCCAATGCGGGACGCCCTTTTGCATATGCTGTACGCTACGCCGGTTAGTTGGCTGACTGTTTGAGGTAGCATTCGGCACGATTGAGCGAGGCCTCAGGCAGCAACGGCGACTGAGGGAAATCGGCGATGAAACGGTCAAAGCGTGTCACGGCCTCGGCGCAGTCACCACGTTTGAATGCCGTCAAGGCTCGATTGTATTCAGCCTGCTCGCGGGGTTCCTGCGCTGTTTCGACAGGAGCCGGACGCTTCGCCTTTGCTGCAGACGCAACCGGTTTGGCGGACGCTGCAGAGCTATGCGGTACCACAGCCGTTGGCTGAGCCGCACGCTGAGCGGTGACCGGCACCCGCAACAGGTCACCAGGATAGATCAGATGCGGGTTCTTGATCCGGTTGAACAGCAGGATCTGGGGGTAATAGGCCCCCCGACCGGAAAAGCGCTTGGAGATGTGGGAGAGGGTATCGCCTTTTTTGACCTGCACCTCCCGTACCAGCAGTCCGTCATCAGCGACAGGCCGCTCATCCTGCGCCAGCGGGCGGGGTTGATAGAGATAGTCCTGGCCCCAGACCGGGGTTGTCAGCAGCATCGATAGCGGCGCCAGGGCGCCAATCAGAAAACGCATATCAGTACCTGTTCCCCAGTTGGTCGTAGTAGGAGAGTTCACTCTTGATCTGAATGCCGGTGCCGACGCCGGTGCCGGCCTTGACCCGGAAGGAGGCCTTGACAACCCGCTTCTCTCCGGCGCCCAGCTCATGCAACTGCCACGCACGGCCCTGGCTGGCGGCCTTGACCTCGGCTGCCGGTTCAGCTGCCACCAGCTCCAGCTGATCAGGCCAGACAGCCTGCAGCACAACGCCCTTGGCCAGGTTCGAGCCCTGGTTATGCACCAGCAGATCCACGGTTAAAAGCTCACCCGGCACCAGCTGACCACCACGACCCTTAAGGGCCAGTTGCACCACCGGCCGGGAGAAACCGAGGCGGGTATCGGCAACCACCATCTTGCCCTGGCCCGATTCGGCTGCAACGCTCAATGTAACGCCTGATTCCGTGCTATCCTGAGCTGCACGGTCGGTGAGGACCTCCAGCACCAGGGCAGCCTCTTCCTTGGGCCCCAGGGGGCCAATGGCGTCCACTTCCGGCTCGTTCGGCTGCCGCAGACCGTCACGGTTCTGGTCATGGTACACGGTCACCTTTTGGGAAGGCGGCACACTGGCCACCAGACTGAAGCGCTCGCGCTGATTGCCGTTGTTGACCACCGTGGCCGGCAGGGTGATGGTCTGACCGGGGATCACCACCACCCGGTTGCTGGCCATCCGCACTGCAACGGCGCTGACCGGCTGCACATAGACAGCAGCGGCGTGGAAGGTGCTGACTGCCTTTACGGACGTATTCACCAGATCAGCCCGCACTACCAGCTCTTCACGGGCCAGGGCCTCGTCGCGCAGCTTGAAGCTGGCCACAAAGTCACGGCTCTCGCCGGACTTCAGCACCAGACCGTCCTGCACCAGCACCGCCTGCATCTCCTGACGGAAACCGGCGAATTCTGCCGGCTCGTACTGGGTTGGGAAGTTCAGCCGCAGGCTGACCTCCCGGGCCGCCATGGAACCGACGTTCAAGACCGTTATCCGATACTGCACCCGCTCACCGGGAGCGGCCTGCAGCTTTTCTGGCTTGACCATGGCACGCAGGAGCGGCGCTGAGGCGACCAGCGAAAGCTCACGGCTTTGCGATGTTTCAGCATTGAAACGCGACGCTGCCTTGACCGGATAGGTGATCCGCAGGCCGTCGATAGTGTCGGCTGGAACGGTAAGCTGCAACAGACCGTTAAACCGCTCACCCGGCGCCAGCACCGGCGTCTGGTTGATGGCCTGGTCAGGGGTGGCAGCGGCGCTAAAACGGGCGCCGAACTCAGCCGGGAAACCGGAGGCCAGATAGAAGCTGTCGCTGCCATTGCCACGGTTGAGTACCTCAAGGGGGATGGCAACCGTGCGGGACACCTCCGCCGGTTGACGCTGCGACTGCACCCCGAACTCAAAAGCAGCATACTGGGCCACCTCCAGCGACAGCACCTGGGCAGTGTCGGTCGGGGCCTTCAGATCGGCCTTGGCAACGGCAGGGGCAGACACCGTGACGCCAAGCTGGTTCAGGCGCGCAGCGGCAGTCTTGGCAGCCGGCGTACCGGGAAACTGGACCAGGATACGCTGGTATTCGCTGATCGCCTTCTCGCGCAGGGCACGCTGCTCTGCAGCCGCAGCAGCTGCCTTCTGTTCCTCCAGGGCCTTCTGGGCCGCCAACTGCTTGGCCTGGGCTGCTTTCTCGCGTGCTACACGCTCCTCTGCTGCCCTGGCTGCTGCCAGGCGCTGTTGTTCGACGGCCTCTTTAGCCTTGCGCTCTTCTTCAGCCCTGACTGCGGCCAGACGTTGCTGTTCAGCAGCCTCGGTGGCCTTGCGCTCTTCTTCAAGCTTCAGCTGGGCAACACGCTCAGCCTCGGCCTTTTCACGGGCCAGCCGCTCCGCCTCTGCCTTGGCGGCTGCCAGACGCTGTTGTTCGGCCGACTGCTTGGCCTTGCGCTCCTCCTCCAGCTTCAGCTGGGCAACACGCTCAGCCTCGGCCTTCTCGCGGGCCAGCCGTTCTTCCTCTGCCCTGGCCTTGAGGATGCGCGCCTTTTCGGCCCTGTCGGCAGCCTCGCGGGCAGCCTGTTCCTGTGCCAGACGTTGGGCCTCTGCCTGCTGGAGAGCCGCAGCTTCGGCCTTGGCAATGGCTGCCGCCTGACCGCTGGCTTCGAACTGGCTGGCCAGGGTCAGCAACTCGTCTTCAACGGTATTTTTAAGGGGGTTATCCGGGTACTCGCGGGTGAATTGCGCCATGTAGCGGGCCGCATCCTGGTTGTTGCCGGCCTTGTAGTGGGCTCGGGCCAACCAAAACAGGGTCATGTCCCGTAACGGCGTCTCGGGATGCTTCTGCAATACCTCGCTGAGACGTTTGACGGCCGTTGGGTAGTCCTTCTGCTGGTACGCATTGAAACCGGCCAGGAAGGTCTGGGAATCTCCACCCTCCTGGGCAACCACCAGCGGTGCGGCAAACAGGACGACACAGGCCAGTCCAGCGACGATTGTCGCCAAGCGGCGACGGGTCTTAGGCATCTTCACGGGAGCACCCTTTCCCCAATTGATGGGGTAACGTTGATAACTGCCAAGAAACACTCACATAAAATGCGTATTCCATAGCACCTTTCGCAACCCCTTGTCAACCGCGGAAAGCGTGTTTAAACGGCGTCTCAGCGGATATGATCCTCCGGATAAGCGCCAATCTTGTGGATGGCCAGGTCAGGTCCGCTGAACTCATCCTCTTCGTGCAGCCGGATACCGACTGTCTTGGCCAGGACACCATAGACCAGGAAACCGCTGGCAACGGCGAACAACACCGCCAGCAGGGAACCGGCCAGCTGCGAAACAAAACTGACACTACCGATGCCGCCCAGCCACGTCTGGCCGAAGATACCGGCAGCGATGCCGCCCCAGGTGCCGATCACGCCATGCAACGGCCAGACTCCCAGCACGTCATCGATCTTTAGACGCTCCTGCTCGAACTGAAAGCCATAGACAAAGATCACGGCGGCAATCGCGCCGGTGGCCAACGCCCCCAGCGGATGCATCAGGTCGCTACCGGCGCAGACGGCGATCAGCCCGGCCAGGGCACCGTTATGCACGAAACCGGGGTCGTTTTTTCCGGCCACCAGTGCCGCCAGCACCCCACCCACCATGGCCATCAACGAGTTGACCGCCACCAGACCGGAAATCTTTTCCAGGTTGCCGGCGCTCATCACATTAAAGCCAAACCAGCCCACGGCCAGAATCCACGAGCCAAGCGCCAAAAAGGGGATATTGCTGATCGGCAACGGGGTAGAACGCCCGTGGCTATAGCGCCCTTTGCGGGCACCCAGCAGCAACACCGCCGGCAGGGCGATCCAGCCGCCGATGGAATGCACCACCACCGAGCCGGCGTAGTCGTGAAACTCGG
>DIKW01000073.1:0-621 GCA_002424705.1 Geobacter sp. UBA5608 | reverse complement strand
GCAATCCCGCCCGAGATGATGGCCGGGATACAGGCGGCAAAGCAGAGCATGAAGAAATATTTGACCAGGTTGTAGCCCTGCGCCGCCTGCAGCAGCTGGTCGGCCGGCTGCAGAAACGAGATGCCGTAAGCCAGCGGGAAGCCGATCAGAAAATAGGCCACCGTTGAGACCGACCAGTCGGCCAAGATCTTCACGAAGGCGTTGACCTGGCTCTTCTTGCGAACCGTGCCCACCTCCAAAAAGGCAAAACCGGCATGCATGGCAAACACCATCACGGCGCCCAGCATCAAGAACAACACATCACCACTCTGCTTCATCTGGGTAAGGGGGGCTAACGACTCCATTGTGGTCGCCTCCATGGGTAAAAAGTGTGCGTGCCTGCCATAATCGGCAGCAGCACGTTCCCATAAGCAAGAAAACGGCCAACAATCCAAACAGTTGTAACTAGGCGCACGTGCGCGATCCTGCCGGTTTACGCAGCAGCAATTGCTGCCTGTTTTCAAGGCACTGCTGCCGCTCTCTTAAGCAACTGCCCGGCTTTCATTTTTGCAGGTGACGGGCTACAATACGCTCCATGGATCTTCGTGACAGCATACGCTCCTTCCCGACCAGCCCGGGCGT
>DIKW01000057.1:2409-3803 GCA_002424705.1 Geobacter sp. UBA5608 | reverse complement strand
CAGCCGATGCAGCGCTCCTGCCAGGAGTAGAACTCACCGTAGCTGTTCTTGTTGATCTCGCCGTCCTTCGGTTTCATCTCCAGGGTCAGGAACTTCCAGCCGGCCCGCTCCTTGTTGCCGGGGAACTGCACCACCTGGGTCTTGTCGATGGTCCAGGAGATGCCGCCGTCCTTGGTGGTCTGCAGGTAGGCCTCGGTGGGGGCGCCGTCATAGTAGACCGTGTAGCGTTGCTTACGGACCTGGCCAACCACGTAACCCACCTCGTCCAGCTTGTACTTGCGGACCGTGACGTAGTTGGTGGTCTTGTCTTTGTTGTCCAGGATCATGTGGCTGTCCAGCTTGTCCCAATCCCGCTGCACCCAGGAGTAGACGTTACTGTAAAACTCCTTGCCCATGGCCGGACCTTTGCGGGCCTTCATGGTGTGGCGGGTCTGCTTCCAGGTGTCGTGGGTGTCGGCATGGCAGGCCTTGCAGCTGTCGCCGCCCACGTAGGCGCCGGTCTTGGCGATCTCGGCCTGTTTTTTGTCCGGGTACTCCGCCGCCAGGGCAGGCAGAGCCGCTAACATCACGGTTACAACACTAGCCAATACGATCTGGTACATAGTTCCTCCTTGGGTCTGCTGGTTCGGTCTGGTCAGGTACAGAAATGAATAATCGTTTGTTTTGTTGTACCAAGGTGTATCTGAAAGGACAACTGACGCTTTTCTGACAAATCTGTCAGGAAAAATTGCTTATATCAGGCCGCTTCCCAGCAGCAGGGCGGTCAGACAAAGCATGACCGTAACCAGGCGCTTCAGCCAGCTGATGGTGACCTTACTGACCAGGCGGTTGCCGATCAAGGCCCCCAAAAAAGCGGCTATGGTGGCGGTCAGCAGCAGTGGCCAGAGAGAGCTGTCCAGGTGCTGGAGCGTCGTTGCATAGAGCGAGAGTCGCGAAAGGTCCACCAGGCAGGCGATCACGACGCCGGTGGCGATAAATGCCTCCTTGGACAGTCCGCTGGCAACCAGAAAGGCGCTGCGGAAGGCCCCCTGATGGCCTGACAGGCCGCCAAAAAAGCCGCTCAGCAGACCGCCGGCAGCCAGGAAACGCCGGTCTTTGACAACAAGTGAGTCTGAGCGGTTTCTGGCCTCAAACAGGGCGAAGCCGATCATCAGCAGGGCGATCAGCAGTTTGGTTGCGGTCAGGGCATACTGACGGCCAAACAGGGTGTAGCGGGCCAGATCCTCAAGGTTGCCCAGGTGCTGCAGCAGCCAGGCGCCGGCAAAGGCGGCGGCGATGGCCGGGATACCGAACTGCAACACGGTGCGGCGATCGGCCGCTTTTCCCACCAGCACAAGCTTAAAGAGGTTGTTGAGGAGGTGTACGACGGCGGTCATGGCGATGGCCGGCTGCAC
>DIKW01000057.1:0-2222 GCA_002424705.1 Geobacter sp. UBA5608 | reverse complement strand
GCGTCGAGGAGTGTTATGCTGCCACCGTGTACCTCCAGGGCTGCCTTGGTGATTGAGAGCCCCAGGCCGGTGCCGCCCATTTTCCGCGCGCGGCCGTTATCAAGCCGGTAGAAGCGGTCAAAGACCCGCGTCTTGTCTTCATCCGGGATGCCTGAGCCCTGGTCCTCCACCTCAACGACGATGGCCCCGTCGGCGTCACGAATAAGTCTGATGCTGATGGTGGTCTGTTCCGGTGCATATTTGATGGCGTTGTCCACCAGGTTCAGAAAGGCCCGCCGCAGCATACAGGCATCGGCTGGAATGATCAGGCTGGTGTCCCGTTCATAGACGATCTGCTGCTGTTTTTCTTCAGCCAGCACCGACAAAAACTCAACCACATCAGTCAGCAGATCACCCAGTTCGACCGGTTCCTTCTGGATCGCGCTGCTGTCGGCGCGGCTCAGCAGCAGCAGCGATTCCACGGTCTGCACCAGCCGGTCGGTCTCCTCCAGCATGCTGCCGATGGTCTCGCGGCATTCAGGACTGACAGTCTGCTGCTGCAGGGCTATCTCACCGATGCTGCGGATGGCGGTCAGGGGGGTGCGCAGTTCGTGGGAGGCGTCGCTGGTAAAGCGGCGCAACCGTTCAAAGGAGTCTTCGAGCCGTGCGAAGGTCTGGTTAAAGACTGTGGCCAGATTACTGAACTCGTTGGAATTCTCGCTGACCGGCAGTCGGGCCGCGAGGTTTTCGGCACCAATCTCGCGGGCCTTGGCGGTAATGGCGGTGATCGGCGCCAGCACCCGTCCGGCGATCAGGTAGCCCACCACCAGCGACAGCACCACCGAGACCGGCATGATCAGCAGGATGATCAGGGCCAGGGTGTTGAGGGTGCGGCGGTAATTACTCTCTTCGTGGGCCACTACGATCTGGTACAGGTGTTCGTCCAGCGGCAGCAGCTGGCTTTGGACCCGATAGACGCGTTTGCCGTCAACGCGGACCGAGTGAGGGGCGGGGTACGGGTTGCCTGCTCCCAGCAAGGGCTCGAGGCCGGACTGTTGCCACTCCAGAGAGGTGATCAGGGGGCGGTTGCCGTCACGCACCCGGAAGTGATGCACCGAGCCAAACTCTGCCAGTTGTTGTAGACCGGCCGGGTCTCGCTGTAGATAGTTGATAACCGTGGCCAGGTCTTTACGCAGATGGTTGTTGATCTGGCTGATCAGCATCGACTGCACGAAGAAGTAGACGCCGGCCGAAAATAACACCACGGTGGCCACCAAGGCGATGCCGTAGAGCAAGGTGAAGCGTAGTCTGACGTTACTGAGCCGTTGCATGGTCGTCTTTTGCGGTGGCCATGAAACCCACACCACGGATGGTGCGGATCAGTTTGAGGGGGTAGGGGCCGTCCACCTTGCGTCGCAGACGGGCAATGTTGACATCGATTACATTATCCAGCGGGGTTGAGCGCTCACGCACCTTCCAGACATCATGGGCCAGCATCTCGCGGGAGACCACCCGGCCCTGGTGTTTCAGCAGGTATTCCAGCAGTTCGAACTCGCGGCTGGTGAGCTCCAGTGGATTGCCATCCCGCAGGGCCTGATGGGATGCCAGGTTCAGCTCAAGGTCTGCCAACGTGAATGGTCGTTCAGTCTCCTGACGCCCGCGGCGCAGCAGCAGTCGAACCCGGGCCAGCAGTTCGGGGAAGGCGAACGGCTTGACCAGATAGTCGTCGGCGCCGCTGTCCAGGCCCAGCACACGGTCCGCCACCGTGTCACGGCCGGTCAGCACCAGCACCGGCAGGGTAAACCCCTTGGCCCGCAGGGTGGTAAGAATTTCCAAGCCGTCCCGGCCGGGTAGCATCAGATCCAGCAGCAGCAGATTGAATGGCTCACTGTGCAGGCAGAAGAAGCCTTCTTCGCCGGTGCCGGCCGTGACCACTTGGTAGCCCTCGGCCTCCAGGCCCCGTTTGAGGGCCTCGGCAATCTTATGTTCATCCTCAACCACCAGGATTTTCATAAAACACTCCTTGCTGTTTAACTCTAACAGGCAATGCCGTGAGATACAACTGACCGGTTTCTGACAAAGCTGTCAGAAACCGGCTCAATGAGTGTTGTTTGTCTGTTTGAAACAATATTTTCGCGCCGGTTTACTTGCATGTCGGTAGACCGGTTCTATAGTTACAACACAAGGTATCGATCTAAAGCGGAATGCAAGGAGCAGGAGAATGGCACTGCAACAGAAGTTGC
>DIKW01000113.1 GCA_002424705.1 Geobacter sp. UBA5608 | reverse complement strand
TGCAGGCCGGGGACCAGCTCAAAGTGCGCTGCGATCTGGAGAACTTTCGCAAACTGAAGGAACGGCAGGGGATCGCCCTGCGGCAGGAACGGGGTGAACCGGCCGACGAAGAGGCGCTGCTGATAGAAGCGGTGGTGGCGTCGGGCTCCAGCCTGGATGGGCGCAGCCTGAAACAGGTCCGTTTTCGCTCACGCTACGGCCTGACCGCCTTGGCCGTGCGTCACCGGGGCCGGGTGATGCGTGAAGACCTGGAAGAGATGCAGCTCAAGGCCGGCGACGTGCTGCTGTTCGAGGTGGCTCATAAACAGCTGCAGCTGCTGCGCGACGACCGGACCTTTGTGCTGGTCTCCCAAGTGGAATTGCCGACCTTCAGAAAAAGCCGGATGCTGACCGCCATCGCCATCGTGGCGGGGGTGGTGGTGGCCGCCGCCAGCGGCGCAGTACCGATCGTGGCCGGCGCCATCGTGGGTTGCATCCTGATGGTGCTGACCCGCTGCCTGACCCTGGAAGAGGCTTACGGCTCCATCAACTGGCAGGTGATCTTCCTTTTGGCCGGGGTGCTGACCCTGGGCACCGCCCTGGAAACCACCGGCGCCGCCCGTCTGATCGGCGGTCTGCTGGTGGACAACCTGGGCAGCCTGGGACCGGTGGCGCTGGTCTCCGGCCTCTATCTGGTCACCTCGCTCTTAACCGAGCTGATGTCCAACAACGCCACCGCAGCGCTTCTGGCGCCGATCGCCATCGCCGCTGCCGAATCCCTGGGGATTGATGCGCGGCCCCTGTTGATGGCGATCACCTTCGCCGCTTCGGCCAGCTTCATGACCCCGGTGGGCTACCAGACCAACACCCTGATCTACGGGCCGGGACAGTTCCGTTACGCCGATTTCCTCAAGGTGGGTACGCCGCTCAACGTCCTGTTCTGGGTACTGGCAACCATTTTCATTCCACGTTTCTGGCCGTTTTAGCCTGAAGATACGCACAACAGAACAGTCCATGGTGACCTGATGATACTGAGTACGGCAGTAAATGTGATCGGCGGGCTGGCCCTATTCCTGCTTGCGATGCTGATGATGACCGAGGGCCTGAAGGTCTTTGCCGGTGATGGTTTGAAGCAGCTGCTGGGCCGCTTCACCTCCACCCCGTTTCGGGGAGTGCTGGCAGGTGTGCTGGTGACCGGCCTGGTACAGTCATCCACGGCGGTCACCGTGGCGGTAATCGGCTTTGTCAACGTCGGCCTGCTGGGACTACGGCAGGGGCTGGGGGTAATATTCGGCACCAACGTCGGCACCACCGTCACCGGCTGGCTGGTCAGCCTGGTGGGGTTCGGTTTCAAGATCGAGAGTTTTGCCCTGCCGATCCTGGCCCTGGGTGTTGTCATCCGCCTGGGCTGTGATGGCCGCCGCAATCAGGGGCTGGGCGAGGCGTTGGCCGGTTTTGGGCTGTTCTTTCTTGGCCTGTCGATCCTGAAAGACTCCTTTGGCAGCCTGGCACAGCTGTATGGCAACGGGGGACCGAGCTACACGGCCAACGGAGGTGTGGTCACCTTTCTTTTGGTCGGTTTTGTGATCACCATCTTGACCCAGTCCTCCAGCGCCGCCATCGCCATCATTCTGACCGCCGCCACGGGGGGCGTGATCGGTATCCAACCAGCAGCAGCAGCTGTGATCGGCGCCAACCTCGGCACCACCACCACGGCGGCCGTAGCCGTACTGCGCGCCACCCCCAATGCCAAACGGCTGGCCCTGGGGCATATCCTGTTCAACCTGATCACCGGTGTGGTGGCGCTGTCACTGTTGCCGGGCATGCTCTGGCTGGTGGCACAGCTGGCGGATGGCCTCGATCTGGAAGGCAGCCCGGCAGCCGTGTTGGCGCTGTTCCACTCCGTTTTCAACCTGTTGGGAGTGGTGATCATGCTGCCGCTGACCACACGTCTGACCCGTCTGCTGGAGAAACGCTTCCGCAGTCTCGAGGAAGAGGCCGGGCGGCCGCATCATCTGGATGCCAGCCTGGCCACTACCCCCAGCCTGGCGGTGGCCGGCCTGCGGGCCGAGCTGCTCCGGCTGCGGGAAATGACCAACCGGCTGGTACGTGCAGCCATGGCACCCTCCCCGGTGGCCGTCAAGGCCTTTGAGCAGCAGTCGGCTGCCATTCATACCCTGGTGGTGGCGGTGGCCGAGTTTGTCGGCACGGTACGCACCGCCACCATGTCACGGGATGAGGGGGAACAGCTTGCACGGGCGTTGCGCACCGCCCGTTACCTCGACGAAGCGGCACGCCTTGCAGGCACGGCACTGGCCCTGCACCAGAAACTGCGAGGCAGCAGCGACGCAGAAACCGTTGCGGTACTACAGCACCTGTTCGACCTGATTGAACACTGCTGCCACCTGGCCCAGCAGGAAGAACCCGCCGAAGATCACACTGACCAGGAACGGCTGGCGGCCCTGGAACGCTTTGAGCAGCAGTACCAGCAGGCCAAGGCCGAACTGCTGGATGCTGCGGTCTCACGGCGCCAGACCATAACGGCGGTCAACCAGCTGCTGGGTGAGCTGAGCGGCACCCGGCGCATGGTTGAGCAGTTGGTCAAGGCCGACCGACTGTTGCGCAGCCCGGCCCTGGCTGAGGCGATTGAATCGGAAAAACGTCAGGAAGAGGCTGTCTAAGCCGGCAACCGACAGCAAGACTTTGCCGGCCGGCTATTTTTTGCTACACTGCCACTCAATGTCACCATTTTTCAGCTGACCGACACTGTTTATTACGTCGTCTATCAGGAGGAACCAATGTTCAAACGAATCATCCTGTTTATGGTCACCAACCTGGCGATCATCTTCGTCCTCAGCATCGTGCTGAATCTGCTGGGGGTCGGGCCGATGCTCGACCAGCACGGCCTCAATATGGGCAGCCTGATCGTCTTTGCCGCAGTGTTCGGCTTCGGCGGTTCGCTGATCTCGCTGGTGATCTCCAAATGGACCGCCAAACGGCTGACCGGCGCCCAGGTGATCAGCCAGCCCACAAGCGAGCTTGAACACTGGCTGGTTGAGGTGGTGCGACGGCAGGCCCTCAAGGCCAACATCGGCATGCCCGAGGTGGCGATCTACGACGCCCCGGATGTCAACGCCTTTGCCACCGGCATGAACCGCAACAACGCCCTGGTGGCGGTCAGCACCGGGCTGTTGCGGGCGATGGACAGAAACGAGGCCGAGGCGGTGCTGGCCCATGAGATCAGCCATGTGGCCAACGGTGACATGATCACCCTGGCCCTGGTCCAGGGGGTGGTCAACACCTTCGTGATCGTGGCCTCGCGGCTGGCCGGCTATCTGGTGGACCGGGTGATCTTCAAGACCGAACGGGGCCACGGACCGGGCTTCTTTATCACCTCCATGATCGCCCAGCTGGTGTTCGGCATCCTGGCCAGCATCATCGTCTGCTGGTTCAGCCGTCAGCGGGAGTTCCGGGCCGATGCCGGCGCCGCAGCCATCTCCGGCCGCGAGAAGATGATCGCGGCCCTGCAGAAACTGCGCATGAGCACTGCCCAGCCCCACCTACCGGATCAGATGGCCGCCTTCGGCATCTCAGGCATCACCGGCGGCGGGCTGAAAAAGCTGTTCATGACCCACCCACCGCTGGAAGAGCGGATCGCAGCCCTGCAGCGTAGCAAGTAACCTGACGGAGCCGTTTGCCGTCCTTTCCTGCACTGCTGTGCACGATACCTGTTGACAAGCGATGACCTATTTCCTTATAACTAAGACTCCTAAAGGGGAGTAGTTATCGGCCACACACAAGGCCGACCCGTTTTCGTCACTACGGCTGAAAAGCCCGGAAACGGGACAGTGCATACTGTCAACAAGACCTTTATCCAGGCAATCAACCGGGGTAAAGGTCTTTTTTTTGTGCTTTGTATACCAACCACGGCAGCCCGCCGGAGAAGGAGAACAGACCATGCAATGCCCCGTTTGTAGCGACACCAGCCTGATGATGACCGAACGCCAGGGGATCGAGATCGATTACTGTCCCCGTTGCCGCGGCGTTTGGCTCGACCGTGGAGAACTGGACAAGATCATCGAACGCTCGCTGGACCAGAACAACACGCCTGCCGCTGCACCACCGACCATGACCTACCAGCAGCCAGCGCAGCAACCGTACCAGCAGCACCACGGCAAGGACCAGCGCTACAGCCATGGTTCCGGCTACGGCCATCCCAACAAGAAAAAGAAATCGCTCTTAAGCGAGCTGTTTGATTTTGACTAACCGCCAACTACACGCAGAGAGGATTACACACCCATGACCTCATCATTGCTACTCTGGAGCGCCTTCGCGATTCTGGTGGTCATCATGCTGGCCATCGACCTGGGCATGAACCGCAAGAGCCACCAGGTTTCGTTCAAGGAGGCGCTCAGCTGGAGCATCGTCTGGGTAGGACTTGCCCTGGCCTTCAATGTCGGCATCTACTACTTGATGGGCAAACAACCGGCCCTTGAGTTTCTGACCGGCTATCTGATCGAAAAATCACTCTCCGTCGACAACCTGTT
>DIKW01000053.1:28792-35359 GCA_002424705.1 Geobacter sp. UBA5608 | reverse complement strand
ACATCAAGCCTTTAAAAAGGACCAATGCAATTTAACGCTGTTTTATAGCTGATCTGGGTGGTAGAGTCCAGTTTATTTATGCTGGTTTTGCCGGGTATTGCCGCTGTTGCGCAGCAGCAGCACGTAGTTTTCATCCAGGGTCCCGTTGGCCTCCAGGGTTGTCAGCCGCTGCCACTCCTGGGTAGGGTCGCTCAGGGCGCTCGGGTGGCAGAAGGCCAGCAACTCCAGGCCGCTCGCCGCCAACAGCTCGGCCAGTTCAGCAACCCGGTAGGTGGTGACCTGGGGGTGCAGAAAGGCGTCGGCCAGGCCATGATCGGAGTTCCCTTCGGGAGTTTCTGCCAGCCGCCGGGCCAGTCGTGACCCGTGCGGCAGGCGCTCATACAACGCCTCCAGGGCGGCGATATCGGTAATCCCTAGCCGTCGCACTGCGCGGCGGGCCGCCTCGGTCCCCCGGCGGGCAGTGTGGCTGTAGAGCATGATCCGCAGCAGGCCGTTTTTTGTCAGCCGTTGCTTTAAGGCCAGCAGTCCGGCCAAGGGATCAGGCAGGTGGTGCAGTACACCGTAAGCGTCAATCAGGCCAAAGGGGCCGCTGGCCACGGCCGGGTCCAGCAGGTCGCCGACGATAAAGTTCAGATTGAAGCGTAGGTGCAGCACGCAGTGCAGCCGTGCCCGCTTGATGTTGGCTGCTGAGAGATCAAGGGCGGTGATGCGGCAACCGGGGTTGGCCAGGCTGAAGGGGTAGGGGGCGAAACTGCCGCAACCGGCGATCAGGATGCGGCGTGATCCCTGCGGCAGTTCGCTGCCGTTGTGGCGCCGCCAGAGAGCGTCCAGCTTGAGGTGCGTGACATCCTGGCGCCGCAGTGACGCCACGAGCGGGTAGCGCGGGTAGGGGTGGTCTTCATAATGTCGGCGAACGGCATCCATGGCGGCACTCTAGCATGAAGCAGCCCGCACTGTCACCCTTGGCCCTTGACCGGCAGAACAACAGGTTCTATGCTGCATTCTTATCAACGCTTGATCGGAGGGCCCCATGCGCAAGGCCGTCGTTCTCTACAGTGCCGGACTCGATTCCACCACCTGCCTGGCCATTGCCCAGGCTGAAGGGTTTACCCCCTACGCCATCAGCTTCGATTACGGCCAGCGGCACCGGTATGAACTGGAGCTGGCCAAGGCCAACGCCAAGCGGCTGGGGGCCGTGGAACACCTGGTGGTCTCCTTTGATCTGCGCCAGATGGGGGGCAGTGCCCTGACCGCCGATCTGGAGGTGCCCAAGCAGGGAGTGGGCGATGAGATTCCGGTCACCTACGTGCCGGCCCGCAACACGATCTTTCTCTCCTTTGCCCTGGGCTGGGCCGAGGTACTGGGGGCCTTTGACCTCTTCATCGGTGTCAACGCCCTGGATTACTCCGGCTATCCCGACTGCCGGCCTGCCTTTATCGAATCGTTCCAGCAAACCGCCAACCTGGCCACCAAGGCCGGGGTCGAGGGTAGTGGCCGCTTCACGATCCATACGCCGCTGATCGATCTGACCAAGGCCCAGATCATCCAGCGCGGGACGGCGCTGGGGGTTGACTACGGCCTGACCCACTCCTGCTACGATCCTGCCCCGGATGGCCGTTCCTGCGGACGCTGCGACTCCTGTCGGCTGCGGCTGAAAGGCTTTCAAGAGGCTGGTCTGGCCGATCCTCTCCGCTATCATGCATAACTCACAGTAATAGATCCAGAGACAAACTACCTACATTTATAGTGGTATAACGCTGATAATTGTATAGTGATGTTCGCATTCAGGATAAAATTGGTCTTTTTTTGTTCTTGCTTTTTTGTAAAACTGCGCTACAGTTACCAGCGCAGTCAACTGACTGCACCATTTCCATCTCCGGGAGGTTGCATGGACGTCCTCGCCCTCAGCCGGCTGCAGTTTGCAGTCACCACCATGTTCCATTTCATCTTCGTTCCCCTTACCCTCGGCCTGTCGGTGTTAACCGCATGGTTCGAGACCAAGTATGTCCGCACCGGCGACGCCACCTACCTGCGGATGACCAAATTCTGGGGCAAGCTGTTCCTGATCAACTTTGCCCTGGGGGTGGTCACCGGCATCACCCAGGAGTTCCAGTTCGGCATGAACTGGGCCGAGTATTCCCGCTACGTGGGCGATATCTTCGGCGCGCCGCTGGCCATCGAGGCTACGGCGGCCTTCTTCCTGGAGTCGGTCTTTATCGGGGTCTGGATCTTCGGTTGGGACAAGATATCCAAGACGGCCCACGCCGTCACCATCTGGCTGGTGGCCTTCGGCACCAACCTGTCGGCGCTCTGGATCCTCTTGGCCAACGGCTGGATGCAGAAGCCGGTCGGCTTTGTACTGCGTAACGGCCGGGCCGAGATGAACGACTTCCTGGCACTGATCACCAACCCCTACGGCTGGATCAAGTTCCTGCACACCGTTACCTCCGGCTACATGGTGGCTGCCTTCTTTGTGATGGGCATCGCTGCCTGGCACCTGCTGCGTAAGAACGAGATTGATTTCTTTACCCGCTCCTTCAAGACCGCCGCCATGTTCGCCCTGCTGTCCGGCCTGGCGGTAGGGGCCACCGGCGATTTCCACGCGGTTGAGATCGCCAAGGTGCAACCCACCAAGTTTGCCGCCATGGAATCGGTCTGGGAGACCCAGAAAAACGCGCCGATGCACCTGCTGCTGGTGCCGGACGAGGCCAACGAGCGCAATGCGGTTGCCACCGCCTCCATACCGGGTATGCTCAGTTTTATGGCTTTCCATGACGTCAACGGCGAGGTCAAGGGGTTGAAGGAGTTTCCCAAAGAAGAGCGTCCGCCGGTGCTGCCGGTGTTCTTAAGCTTCCGCTTGATGGTTGCCCTGGGTACCCTGATGATCGGGCTCAGCTTGGTGGCGGTGATCGCCGTGCGCTGGAAACATTTTCTCAACTTCAAACTATTCCTGTGGATCATGGTGGCAGCCTTGCCGCTACCCTACATCACGGTGCAGCTGGGCTGGCTAGTGGCCGAGCTTGGGCGCCAACCCTGGGTAGTCTACGGCGTGCTGAAGACCGCCGACGGTGTCTCCCAATCGGTCTCACTACTGCAGGTGGGCGGCTCCTTGGTGGGCTTTACCCTGCTGTACGGCCTACTGGGGGCGATCGACATCTATCTATTGGTCAAGTATGCCAAAAAAGGGCCTGATAACGACACAACCGGAATGATCCCGGTCAAGGAGGTGGCGTAGCTATGGAACTCCAGATTACCTGGTTCGTGCTCTGGGCGGTGTTGTGGGCAGTCTATTTCATGCTGGACGGCTTTGTGTTGGGCACCGGTTTCCTGTCCGGCATCCTGGCCAAAAATGATACCGAAAAACGGCTCCTGATCAACTCGGTCGGCCCGGTATGGGATGGTAACGAGGTCTGGCTGATTACCGCCGGTGGCGCCACCTTTGCCGCCTTCCCCACCACCTATGCCCTGATGTTCAGCTACATGTACACCGCCCTGCTGCTGTTGCTGTTCTCGCTGATCGTGCGCGGGGTGGCCTTCGAGTTTCGCGGCAAGATTGAAGGGGAGCAGTGGAAAGGGGCCTGGGACCGCGCCATCATGATCTCCAGCTTCCTGCCGGCCCTGCTGTTCGGGGTAGCCTTCGGCAACATCTTCAAAGGGCTGCCGATGGATGCCGGCGGCCACCACGGCGGTCTGTTGTCACTCTTAAACCCCTACGGCATCCTGACCGGCCTGTTGTTCGTCTGCCTGTTCGCCGTGCATGGCGCCCTGTACGCCTCGCTCAAGACTGTTGGCGATCTGAGCAAGCGGGCCTTTGAGCTGGCCAAGATGCTCTGGATACCGCTCTTGCTGGTGGCACTGCTGTTTCTGGGGGCCACCGCCTACAGCACCAAGCTGTATGACAACTACCTGGCAGCGCCGTACCTGTTCCTGATCCCGGCCATTGCCGTGCTGGCTCTGGTGGCGGTTCAGGCCTACATGATCGCCAACAAGCCGCTCAAGGCCTTTAGCGCCTCCTGCGTCACGATCCTGTTCGTGGTCTTCACCGGCGTCACCGGGCTGTTCCCCAACTTGATCCCCTCCAGCCTGGATCCGGCTTACAGTCTGACGATTTATAACTCGTCCTCCAGTCAGTACACCCTGACCATCATGACCGTGGTGGCCTTTATCTTTGTGCCGATCGTGATCGCCTACAAGATCTGGGTCTACCGGATCTTTAGGGCCCCGGTCACTGAGCAGGACCTGTTGGAGAACAAAGAGGCGTATTAATCCAATTCCATAGCAAGGCGCTCGCTTCGTTGGCTGCGTCGGTTGCTCCTCGACGTATTGCCATATACGCCTGCGTCGCAACCTCCTTGCCGCCTTGCTTTCATCCTTGATCTGAAATTGGATGTAGAGCAAACAGAAGAGCCGGCCCGTTAACGGGTCGGCTCTTTGTGTTCTGGCTTTGCTACTATGAGGGAGTTACGCCCCGGCCTGTACCGCCGTGATAGCAGTCACATTAACAATATCATCCACCGAGCAGCCCCGGGACAGGTCGTTGACCGGCTTGGCCAGGCCCTGGATGATCGGGCCCACCGCCTCGGCGCCGGCCACCCGCTCCACCAGCTTGTAGGCGATGTTGCCGGCATCCAGGTCCGGGAAGATCAGCACGTTGGCCTTGCCGGCCACCGGGCTGCCGGGGGCCTTCTTCTCGCCCACCTTGGGCAGCAGGGCCGCATCGGCCTGCAGCTCGCCGTCTATCTGGATATCGGGCTTGATGGTCTTGGCGATCTCCACCGCCTTGGTGACCTTGTCCACATCGGCGTGGGAGGCGCTGCCTTTGGTGGAGAAGGAGAGCATCCCCACCCGGGCCTCCACGTCGAGGAAGGCCTTGCAGTTGCCGGCGGTGGCCACGGCTATCTCGGCCAGGGCCTGGGCATCCGGGTTGGGGTTGACGGCGCAGTCGGCGAACAGGATGATGCCGTTCTCACCGAAGGCCTCATTTTTGGTGACCATGAAGAAGTAGGAGGAGACGGTCTTGATGCCGGGGGCCGGTCCCACGGTCTGGAAGGCGGCCTTGAGCACGTTGCCGGTGGTGCCGGTGGCGCCGGCCACCTCACCGCCTGCGTCGCCATTACGGACCATCATGCCGGCGTAGTACAGGTTGTCCTCGGCGGTTAAGAGTTTGCGCGCCTCGTCAGCGGTCATCCCCTTGGACTTGCGCAGCTCCACCAAGTCGGCCACGTACTGCTCCAGCTTGGGCGAGCTGGCCGGGTTGAGTAGTTCCACGCCAGCCAGGTTGATCCCTTTGGCTGCGGCCTCGGCCTGGATCTTGGCCGGGTCCCCCAGGATCACCAGCTTGGCCAGCCCTTCCTTAACGATCTTTTCAGCGGCGTACAGCATCCGCTCGTCGTAGCTTTCCGGCAGTACCACCGTCTGCAGGTTCTTTTTGGCCTTCTCTTTGATCTGATCAACAAGATGCATAGTCCGTCCTCCTGATAGTGGTGGGACAGGCACAGCTTCACGCGCTAGCTTCGTTGGCCGCGTTGATTACTCCTCGACGTAGTGACCTATACGCCTGCGTCGTAATCTCCTCGCCGCCTGCCTAGCATCGCGAATCTGCGCTTGTCAGATTCGTAAATAAAACGAGTTTTTATAAATACTGGAACATGTGGTTGCGGTCAATAAAAAAAGCCGCGTAAAACGCGGCTTTAGTAGGGGTTAACAGGACGTAAAACCTGATTAAAATTCTACGCCCAGCGCATTGGCCACGGTGTGAATATCCTTGTCGCCCCGGCCGGACAGGCAGACCACGATGGTCTGCTCCTTGGGCAGGCTGGGGGCCAGTTTAAGGGTATAGGCGATGGCGTGGGACGACTCCAGGGCCGGCATGATCCCCTCTTCACGGGTCAGACGCTGAAAAGCTGCCAGGGCCTCATCGTCGGTAACCGAGACGTACTCGGCCCGGCCGGTATCTTTGAGCCAGGCATGTTCCGGCCCGACGCCGGGGTAATCCAGGCCGGCCGAGATGGAGTGGGCGTTGGCCACCTGGCCGTTGGCGTCCTGCAGCAGGTAGCTGCGCTGACCATGCAGGATGCCCGGTGTGCCGGCGCAGAGCGGCGCGGCATGGGCGCCGCTGGCGATGCCGTGGCCGGCCGCCTCAACACCGATCATCCGCACGCCGGTATCCTTCAGGAAGGGGTAGAACAGCCCCATGGCGTTGCTGCCGCCCCCCACACAGGCCACCAGCACGTCCGGCAGCCGACCTTCAATTTTTTTGTGCTGCCGCTTGGCCTCCTGGCCGATCACGGCCTGGAAGTCGCGCACCATCATCGGATAGGGATGGGGGCCGGCCACGGTGCCGATCACGTAGAAGGTGCTGGCGATGTTGGTGACCCAATCCCGCAGCGCCTCGTTCATGGCGTCTTTGAGGGTGGCGGTGCCGGCGCTGACCGGCGTGACCGTGGCCCCCAACAGCTTCATCCGAAAGACATTCAACGCCTGGCGGCGGATATCCTCGGAGCCCATGAACACCTCGCACTGCATGCCGAACAGGGCGGCGATGGTGGCGGTGGCCACGCCGTGCTG
>DIKW01000053.1:13158-28749 GCA_002424705.1 Geobacter sp. UBA5608 | reverse complement strand
CCTGGCCGATGGTGTTGTTGACCTTGTGGGCGCCGGTGTGGTTAAGGTCTTCCCGTTTCAGGTAGATCTTGGCCCCGCCCAACTGGCGGGTTAGTTTTTCTGCAAAGTAGAGCGGCGAGGGGCGGCCGACGTACTCGCGCAGGTAGTAGTCCAGCTCCTGCTTGAACTCACGGTCATGTTTATAGTGGGCATAGGCCTTTTCCAGCTCGTTTAAGGCCGGCATCAGGGTCTCGGGCACGTAGCGCCCGCCGTAGATCCCGAAGTGGCCGCGTGTATCAGGTTGTTTCATGGTCAGGCTTCCTTTGCATTGCGGATGAACCGGCGCACCTTGTCCGCATCCTTTTTGCCCGGCGCCGTTTCCACGCCGCTGGAGACGTCCACCGCCCAGGGGCGTACCTGGCGGATCGCCTCGGCTACGTTGTCCGGGGTCAGTCCCCCGGCCAGGATGATCCGCTGGTGGCGTTTGACCGCCTCGGCTGCAATCTCCCAGTTGAAGCTTAATCCAGTGCCGCCGTAGAAGGAGGGGGAGAAGGTGTCCAGTAGGTAGCCTGACACCGGGTACTCGATGATCGGGTCCAGACAGGTCAGGGAACGGACGCGGAAGGCCTTCAGCACCCGCCGTCTGATCTGGCGGCAGTAGTCGGCCGGCTCGTCGCCGTGCAGTTGCACCAGATCCAAGCGGCAGAGATCGGACACGTCGTTGACTGTGGTGGCTTCCTCATTCACAAAAAGTCCCACCACCTGCACAAAGGGGGGCAGCTGGCTGATGATCCGGGCGGCCTGCTCAGGGAAGATGTGGCGCGGCGACTCTGTGTAGAAGACGAACCCCAGGGCGTCAGCCCCGGCCTCAATGGCGTTCAGGGCATCTTCCAGGCTGGTTATGCCGCAGATCTTGACGCGGGTCATGAGGGTGTCCTTACAGCTCCACCTTGGGCAGGTGTCTGAGTGACTCCTGCACCATCTCCAATGGGTACTCGTAGTCATCCAGTTTGCCGGACAGGTAGTTGTCGTAGGCGGTCATGTCCATGAAGCCGTGGCCGGACAGGTTAAACAGGATGGTCCGCTCCTTACCCTCCTCCTTGGCCAGCAGCGCCTCGTCGATGGCGGCCCGCACCGCATGGGACGATTCCGGGGCCGGTACGATCCCCTCGTGTTTTGCGAACATGATCGCCCCTTCGAAGCAGGCGGTCTGCATCAGGGAACGGGCCTCGATCAGTCCGGCGGCATACAGCTGGGAGACCAGCGGTGATTCGCCATGGTAGCGCAGGCCGCCGGCATGGATGCCGGGCGGCATGAAGTCATGTCCCAGGGTGTACATCTTGGCGATCGGCCCCAGCTTGGCGGTGTCGCCGTAGTCGAAGTCGTAGACCCCCTTGGTCAGGGTGGGACAGGAGGCCGGTTCCACTGCCAGGCAGCGCACCTGTTTGCCGGCCGCCTTGTCCGCCAGGAACGGGAAGGCCATCCCGGCAAAGTTGGAGCCGCCGCCGCAACAGGCGATCACCACGTCCGGGTAGTCGTTCACCAGTTTGAACTGTTCGATCGACTCAAGGCCGATCACGGTCTGGTGCATGCAGACGTGGTTCAGCACGCTGCCCAGGGCGTAGTTGGTATCATTATGGGTGGCGGCATCCTCCACCGCCTCGGAGATGGCCAGGCCCAGGCTGCCGTTGGAGTTGGGGTCGGCGGCCAGTGCTGCGCGGCCCGCTTCGGTCTGGTCGGACGGCGAGGGGTGGACGGTGGCGCCCCACAGCTGCATCATCGATTTGCGGTACGGTTTCTGGAAGTAGGAGACCTTGACCATGTAGATGGTGCATTCCAGGCCGAACATGCTGCAGGCCAGGGCCAGGGAACTGCCCCACTGACCGGCGCCGGTCTCGGTGGCCAGACGGCGGATACCGGCCTGCTTGTTGTAGTAGGCCTGGGGAATGGCCGAGTTGGGTTTGTGGGAGCCGGCAGGTGAGACCCCTTCGTACTTGTAGTAGATCTTGGCCGGTGTGCCCAAGGCCTGCTCCAGCCGATGGGCGCGGAACATCGGCGACGGTCTCCAGATTTTGTAGATCTCACGTACCTGCTCAGGGATATCAATCCAGCGCTGGGTGGAGACCTCCTGTTCCAAGATGGCGGGGGGGAAGATCGCCAGCAGCTCATCCGGGGTCACCGGCTGGAAGGTACGGGGAGAGATGACCGGCTCAAGCGGGCCCGGCAGGTCGGGGATGATGTTGTACCATTGCTTGGGAATTTTATCTTCAGGTAATAGAATTTTTGTCTGCACGGTGCCTCCGGAGAAACCGGTCCTTTTCCGCCCTGGCCTCGTCACGCATCGGTCTGGCTTGTGCGGCGTACTGGCGTGTACGCCTCCGCGCCATCCCGTGCCTGCCAAGCCCAGGACGAAAAATCCCTCGTTTTCAGAAATGAATTGGTCTGTTTTTTATTCCAGATTATCTTCGATACGGATCAGCCGGCTCTTCTCGGCGATAAAATCAAAACGGTCGATCTCGTCCAGGGCGGCCCGGATGGCGCCTTCGCGGGCCTCGTGGGTCATGATCACGATCGGCACCGCCTGGCCGCCGTTGTGGCGGGCGGTCTGCACCATCGATTCGATGCTGATGCCGTTTTTGCCCAGCACACCGGCGATGCCGGCCAGTACGCCCGGTTGATCCTGCGCCGTGAACCTGAGCATGAAGCTGGTGACGATCTCGTCCATCGGTTTGAGCGGCAGGCTGCTGATGGCGTCATCCAGAAAACCGAGCGGCGCGGCCCGGCGGGACTGGACGCCGGCCGTGATGCTGCGGGAGATCTCGATCAGGTCGCCGACGATGGCGCTGGCGGTGGGGTTCTGGCCGGCGCCGCGGCCGTAAAACATCACCGGTCCCACAAAGTCGCCGGTCAGGCGGATCGCGTTGAAGACGCCGTTTACATCGGCCAAGGGGTTGTGCAGCGGGATCATGGTGGGGTGCACCCGCACCTCCAGCTGGCCGTCATCGGTCCGCTTGCCGATGGCCAACAGCTTGATCCGGTAGCCGAACTGCTCGGCAAAGCGGATGTCGATGCCGGAGATGCCGGTGATCCCTTCGGTGTAGATGGCGTTGAAGTCGATGCGGGTGCCGAAGCAGAGCGAGGCCAGCACTGCCAGCTTGTGGGCGGTGTCGGTGCCCTCGATGTCGAAGGTGGGGTCCGGCTCGGCGTAGCCCAGCTCCTTGGCGCTCTGCAGCACGTCGCCGAAGTCAGCCCCTTCCTGGGTCATGCGGGTCAGGATGTAGTTGCAGGTGCCGTTCATGATGCCGAACACGGCGTTGAAACGGTTGGCGGCCAGGTTGCCCTTGATGGCCGACAGCACCGGGATGCCGCCACCCACGGCGGCCTCGTATTGTACCTCTACCCCCTTGGCAGCGGCAGCGGCGTAGATCTCTGCGCCATGCAGGGCCAGTAGCGCCTTGTTGGCGGTGACCACATGCTTGCCGGCTGCGATCGCCTTGAGGACAAAGCTCTTGGCCGGCTCGTAGCCGCCGATCAGCTCGATCACGATGTCGATCTCGGGGTCGTTGAAGATTTGGTTCACATCGGTGGTAAGGATGCCTGGCGCAATGGTTACACCGCGATCCGTGGTGATATCCAGGTCGGCGATCCGTTTCAGCACGATGCCGGTGCCGGTCTTCTGGCGGATCACCGCCGCGTTGTCCGTAAGCAGGCGCACTACGCCCGCGCCGATGTTGCCGAATCCGATCAGACCTACCTTGATTTCGTTCATCGTATGTTACTCGCTCCGCTCTTCTTGTTTGTCGCAGGGCACCATCTCGTCCAGGATGCCGTTCACAAAGGCGGGCGACTCCTTGTCACCGAATTTTTTGGCGATCTCGATCGCCTCGTTGATGCTGACCTTCTTGGGGATGTCGCTGCGGAACAGCAGCTCAAAGGTGGCCAGCCGCATGATATTCAGGTCAACCCGCGGCATTCGCGACAGGGACCAGTTCTTGGAGCGGGCCCGGATCGCCTCGTCGATCTCGGCCTGGTGCTGCTGTACACCCAGCACCAGCCCTTCGGCGAATTCTCGCACCCGTTGCACCGCCTCAACCCCATCCCGGAAACCGCGCAGGGTCTCGCGCAGCTCCCCTTTTTGGGAGTCCTGGGCGTAGAGCATCTGCAGGGCCAGTTCGCGCCCTTCCCGTCGTAGTCCCATTATTTGAGTGCCTTCAGCAGGTTGGCGGTCTCAATGGCGGTGACGGCAGCCTCGAAGCCCTTGTTGCCGGCCTTGGTGCCGGCCCGTTCCACGGCTTGCTCGATGGTGTCGGTGGTCAGCACGCCAAAGGCGATCGGTACGCCGCTCTCCAGCGAGACCGATGCCACGCCCTTGGAGACCTCGGAGGCCACATAGTCGAAGTGGGGGGTGGAGCCGCGGATCACGGCGCCCAGGCAGATCACGGCGTCGAATTTCTTGGTGGCGGCCATGGTCTGGGCTGCCAGGGGGATCTCAAAGGCACCCGGCACCCGGGCCACGGTGATGTCGGCATCACTTCCGCCGTGGCGTACCAGGGCGTCGATGGCCCCTTCCAGCAGGCGTTCGCAGATGAAGCTGTTGAAGCGGCTGACGACGATGCCGCACGTGAGGCCTTTTGCGTCGAGGTTGCCTTCAATGATGGTTGGCATACGGTTCCTCCCGGACAGGCTGTTGGTGCCTGTAGGTTCATTCAAAGTGTATTTGTATAGCACAGCTGCTGCGCGGTTTGAACTGTTTTTAGCGCAGCCTGAGCGGGCAGTGGTGTCACTCCGGATGCCCGCTTGTCAGAAGGCGCGCAGTAGCGTGGCCCACAACGGCAGGGTGGCAAAGGAGAGCGGGATGCCGATCCCCAGCATCATCGTGACCAGCGGTGGGTCCAGATCGTGGTCCATGGCGATGATGCCGGCGGTGATCATCGGCGCCATGGCGGCCTCGAAGATGGTGACCTGGATCGCCGTGCCGCGCAGCCCAAGCAGACCCAGATAGATAGCGGCGATCAAAAGCGGCCCCAACAGCAGCTTGTAGCCGAGGCCCAGCGCCAGGCGGGTCCGTAATCCGGTGAGGCTGGTGAAGCGCAGCTGGAAGCCGACTGAGGCCAGGGCCAGCGGGGTGATGGTGTCGGCCAGCTTGCGCAGCACCGCCACGGTCCAGTCCGGAAAGGGGACCGGTCGCAGGATGATGGCCAGGATCAAGGCCTGGAACGGCGGGAAGAAGAGCACCTTTTGGGCCATCTGGCGGGGGGAGGCGCTACCGGCGGAGTAGACGGTGGCCGCCAGGATGCCCAGCGTGGCCAGGGTCATAAAGGTGCCCAACTGGTCGGCCAGGATGCCGACCCCCAACCATTCACGACCGTAGTAGGCCTCGATCATCGGCAGGCCGACAAAGGAGGTGTTGCCCAGGCCACCCACCAGCACCAGTGCGCCGATGGTGCGTTGCGGCAGGGAAAAGAGCTTGCCGACGAGATGGAAGAACAGCCAGGCAGCGCCGAACAGCAGCCAGGCCATCAACGGTGCTACCACCAGCGAGGCATCCAGCTGCAGGGTGTGGATATGCAGGATGGCGGCGGCCGGTAGTGAGATGTGGATCACGAAGCCGTTTAAGGCTGCCGGTGTACTATCCGGGAAACGGCCGGTCCAGCGCAGGATCAGGCCTGCCACCAGGCAGAGGATCAGTAGGATGATGTTGGCCATGGTCGCTCCTGTGCGCTTGAATCAGAGAAATCTGACGAATATCTGGTTGGACAGCAGCAGACCGCGCTGCGTCAAGGCGACCCGACCGTTGCGTTCGTGCAGCAGACCTTGCTGCAGCAGTTGGGCGATGGTCTGATCATGGCGCTGCCATGCCTCGGCGCCGTACTGTTCGCGACACTCATCAGGCGAGATGCCGTCGGCCATCCGCAGCCCGAGGAAGAGCTGCTCGGCCAAGGCCTGCTGTCTGGTGAGCTGCTCCAGGTCACGGTGCGCCAACTGGCCGGCTGTGATCTGGGCTGCCCATTGCTGATGGTCACTGGGGTTGCTGCAGCGCAGCCCCCATCCCTGGAGCAGCAGTGAATGGGCCGCAGGCCCCAGTCCCAGATAGCCCTCCCGATGCCAGTAGCCGCTGTTGTGGCGTGAGCGGTGACCTGGCCGGGCGTAGTTGGCGATCTCGTAATGTTCATAGCCGGCGGCTACCAGCAGCTGATCAGCCTGTTCCAGCATGGCGGCGGACTGGTCATCGTCGGGCAGCTCCGGGCTGTCGTCGGCGTAGCGTCGGCTGAACGGCGTACCCTCTTCGATGGACAGGCTGTAGACCGAGAGGTGCTCCGGCGACAGTGTCATCACCTGCTGCAGCTGCTGTTGCCACTCTTCGGCGCTCTGGTGTGGCAGACCACAGATCAGGTCCAGGCTGATGTTGCGAAAGCCGGCCTGCCGCGCCTCGGCGTAGGCGGCCCGCGCCTGCGCGGCGCTATGGGGCCGCTCCAAAAGCTGTAAGCTGCGGTCATCCAGGCTCTGGATGCCCAGTGAGAGGCGGTTGATGCCGGCCTGGTAAAAGCCGGCCAGGGCATCTGGCGTGACGGTGCCGGGGTTGGCCTCCAGCGTCAGCTCACAGGACGTCTGATGGCCCCAGAGCAGCGCTGACCGCTCCACTAACCGCTGAACCTGGTGCGGCGTCAGCAGGGACGGCGTGCCGCCCCCCAGGTAGACCGAGGCCAGCGGTCCGCCCGAGTAGCGTTCGGCTGCCAGTTCCATCTCCCGCAGCAGCAACTGGACGGTTTCGTCACGCTGGGCTGCAGTACCAGGGGCGGAAAAGAAGGCACAGTAGCCGCATTTGCTCAGGCACCAGGGGATATGCAGGTAGAGTCGGGTAAATGCTGTCAGGGTGGTCCCCCCCGGCCGACGTCTGTCTCGCGCCGGTCTCTTCAGAGCTGCTACGGCCTAGCGGATCGGCCAGCCGGATTCAAACCCGGGGGGGAAGAAGTTTTCCTTGGTGCGGTTGTAATAGCCGAACTGCAGCCGCGGGAACTCCTGCTTCAGGCGCTGGAGCAGGCGATAGATGCCGACACCCCGCTGGGTTATGCCGATGGCCCGGTTGTAGTAATCCGGGTCGATGGACAGGTTGCGCAGCTGGATCATGTCGACCCCGGTCTCGGCCACAAAGCGCAGCAGCTCCTCGACCTCGTCGGGGGCGTCGCTGGCGCCGGGCGAGATCAGGTAGTTGATCATGGTGAAGCGCCCGGCCTGTTTGGCAATCTTCAACGATTGGACAACGTTGCTGAAGGTGTAGCCCTTGGGCCGGTAGTAGGCGTTGTAACGTTCTTCCAGCACTGAGTTGAGTGAAAAACGGAAGGAGTCCATGCCGGCGTCGCACAGCTCCTGTACGCGGTCCGGCAGGGAGCCGTTGGAGTTGAAGTTGATCGTACCCCGGCTGGTGGCGCTTTTAAGGCGACGAGTGGCCTCGGCGATGGTGGGGGCCTGCAGGATCGGGTCGCCTTCGCAACCCTGACCAAAGGAGACGATCGGCTCCGGTGCCTGCTCCAGGTGGGGCAGGGCCACCTCCACCAGTTCCTCGGGGGTGGGCACGAAGTTGATCCGGTCGTGATTGGAGGGGCAGCACTCCGAGGCCTGCAGGGAGATGCAGCCCAGGCAGGCCGAGTTGCAGACCGGCGAGGTGGGCAACGGCGCCTCCCAACGGCGGAAGAAGAGGTTTTTTGCGGCAAAGCAGTGGTAGTCGATGGCGCAGCGGGACAACTGTTCCAACAGCCGGTTGTTGGGCAGTTCAGCCAGCCGCTGCCGGACCAGTGGGTCCAGCAGCCGGTCATCGTAGTTATCGGGGTTCCAGTTCTGGTTGGTGTCGACCTGAGTGGCGGCCACCACGAAGCAGTCTCGCTCCTCATCCCAGCCCACGGCGGTGTAGGACCAGAGTGGCAGATGGACACTCTTCTGGCGGTAGTCGCAGGCCGGTAGCAGGGTGCGGGCATAGCCGGGCGCCATGAAGGCCGACACCGCCTGGGGGCTGCCGCGCAGACCGGGGGCCTTGTCGACCGTGTTGAAGCGCTTGGTGCGCTGGTCCCAGGCGATGGGCGGGGTGTCGGGGATGGTAAACAGGCGGCTGCCTTCCGGCAGCGGTATCAGTTCAACCGGCTCGGGCAGCACGGCCTCAGGGCCGCTCATGCCGGCCATGGTCAGGTACGGATGATCGTAGATCTGACCCTGGGCATCGGCGTAGACCAATCGTGGCTGACTTCTGCTCACCGGGTGCTCTCCTGACGTCCGAGGGAACTGGTTCGGGAACCGCTACTGGTGAACAGGCCGGCCAGGTTGACGTTGACGGTAACGGAACGGTTGCCGAGGCGTTCCTGATAGCTGGCAAAGATGCTCCAGCACTGGTGGCGGTATTCGAGATCCAGTTCCTGCTCCAGAAAATCCTTGCGGTCAAAGGAGTAGCGCTGGATATAGCTCAGATAGACCGGCCGCAGCAGGGTGGTGGTGACGCGCCCTTCCAGGTACTCCACCTGCTGGTCAGCCCAGCGGTAGCTGAGGCCGATGCTGTTGCCGCGGCCGTCGTTGTAGTCTCCGCCCAGGGCGGTGCTGGTAAAGCGGTTGTCGTAATGGTTGTAACCGGCATCGGCCAGCAGGCGGAACCTGGTATGCAGCCAGGTCTCACTCTCCAGGGTCAGGTTGCTCCAGGGGCGTTGGTCGTCAGGCACCAGATCCAAGAGATCAGGGCGGTCGCCGCTCAAGCTGTAACCTTGTTTCAGGCGCAGGGTCTGCAGGTGGCGGTAGTGGGCTCCGCCGCTCTCATCCTCCAGCCTGCCGCCCAGGTGGCTGGCCAGCGAGAGATAGATCAGGTTCTGATGCAGGATACGGTCGTTCTGGTCGAACAGCGGATACTGCTGTTGGTCGCGATCAACCACGTAGCGGTAGGCCACGGACGGTGTCAGTTCGTGGCGCAGCAGTTTGAAGCCCAACAGATTTCCGTCAAGGGTGCGGCTAAAGGAACTTGCCAGTTCGGCGTTCAGTTCCGGCACGGCAACCAGGGCCTGTTCTTCCGTTGTTGGCGTAGCATCTTCGACGTTATAGGCCCGCAGTTGTGCGCCGGCGCTCAGCCGTGCGTTGAGGCGGCCGCCGAACAGCGCCTGGTTGCCGACCAGTTGGGGCGTCAGTATGGCGCGCTGGCCCTGCGTACCGTTTTCGCGGTAGTAGTGAGTGGCTCTCAGGTCCAGATCGAGCTGCAGCGGCAGGTAGGGCAGTGGTTGACGCACCCCGTAGGCCAGCAGCTCCGGCAGCCGTTGCAGCGTGCCGGCGTTGCTGCCGGTGGTAAAGTCCTGGGTATAGATCGCCTGGGCGGCAGTCAGCCAGTGGTCCCAGGCCTTGGTGGCCACCAAGCGCGAATCGTAGTACTGACGGTTGTAGTCGCCGCTTTTGTTGGAATAGTCGCGTAGGTAGGTTTCATCGCTGGTCAGGTTGATGTTGCTGATCAACGACAGGTTATCCGGCAGCTGTTCCCGATGGGACTGGACCAGTTGCCCCCGGACCTTTTCCTGGTTGGTGTCGTAGATGATGTAGCCACCGGCCGACCCGGTGCTGGTACGGGAACGCAGGTAGCGGTAGTCGGCGCCTAGGCCAACCCCCCGTTTGGTCTGGAGATCAAGGTTGAAAGTCGCCTCCTGTGAAGGAGAGATGGCCCAGTAGAAGGGGATGTCAATGAAGGTGCCCCGTTTGGTCGAATTGCCAAAACTGGGAAACAGGAAGCCGGACTGGCGCTCTCGTTTGACCGGCAGGATCAGGTAGGGGAAGTAGAAGACCGGCACATTCTTGACGTAGAAGACCACGTTGCTGCCGGTGGCGTATTCCTCGACCGTGACGTCGAAGTCGGTTGCGCCGAACTTCCAGCTGGGCACCTCGGCGTCGCAGGTGGTGAACTCCCCCCGATGCAGAGCGTACTGATCGTCACCCAGCCGGGCGATCTGGGCGCCGTCTGCGCGAAAGTTGCCCTGGCTCATGAAGATGTGACCGTTTTCCATCTCTGAACGTCCGGTTTCGGTGTCCATGATCAGGCGGTCGCCCCGCATGGTGTCACCGCCCTTGGTCATGATGACATTGCCGGTGGCAACCAGCATCCTGTTATGACGGTCAAAGGTGGCCTGGTCAGCGGTCATGGTCAGCCCCTGCCAGGTCATCTCAACCTTACCGGTGGCGGTCAGCAGGTCGCTGGCGGTGTCGTGATCCATCCGGTCCGCCTTGATCACCATGCCTTCGGCGCCGGGTATCTCGGCAGCCGACAGCACCGCCGGTGACAGTAGCAGGAACATCAGTAGCAGGGCCATGATCTGTTTCATCTGGATAGCGACTCGTTTCTTGGAGTAGACAGGCGTTAACCTCGTACTGCGTTACAGGTCTGACCGGTCAGGGCTGCCCGCGCTTCGCCCACGGTGAACAGCGAACCGGCCACGACGATCAGGTCGTTGGGCAGAGCCAAGTCCTGCGCCTTGGCAATCCCCGCTTCCACTGAACCGGCCGGTAGTGCCCTGCGCCCATGGTGCGCGCACTGTGCAGCCAACTGGTCAGCCCCCAAGGCCCGTTCCTGGTCCGGCGCTACGGTGATGATCTCGTCGGCCAGGGGCAGCAAGGGGGACAACAGACCTGTCAATTCCTTGTCGGCCATCATCCCCAGCACCAGGATGATCCTGCGGCCGTGCCGTTCGAGCTGCAGGCTTTCAGCCAGGGCGGTGGCGCCGGCCGGGTTGTGGGCGCCGTCCAGCAGCAGTTCTACATCGCCGGACAAGGAAAAGCGCTCCATCCTGCCGGGCCAGCGGGCAGCTGCAATACCGGCGCTCAAGGCTGATGCGGGAACTGCCCAGCCTGCGGCGTCAAGCTGTTCGGCAGCGGCCAGGGCGCAGGCAGCGTTCCAGAGCTGGTATCTGCCGGGGATGCCGGGGGTGATGCCGCTGATGTTGGAATACAGGCCACGGTAGTTCAGGCAGTTATTGGCATCCCAGTGGGCCGTAAAATCCCGTTCAGCCAGTAGCAGCCGAGTGTTGTTGCTACGGCAGTGACGGACAACGGCATCCAGCGCATCTGGCTGCTGGGGGGCGCAGACAATCGGGCTGCCAGCCTCGGCAATGGCGACTTTTTCGGTTGCGATGGCCGTCAGGTTGGTGCCCAGCCACTGCTGGTGGTCCAGGGCGATCGGCGTGATCAGTGTTGCCAGGGCGGGTATGGCGGCCGTTGCGTCGGCCTGCCCACCCATGCCTGCCTCGAACACCACCAGTTGGGCACCGCATTCAGCAAACCAGCAACAGGCCAGGGCGGTGGTCAGTTCAAAAAACGTGTCCTCAGGCTGAGCCAGCTTCAGCAGGTCAGGTATGAGCTGATCAAGACGCTGCTGCGGTATTGCCTGGCCGTCAAGCGCGAACCGTTCTGTATAGTTGATCAGGTGGGGAGACGTAAACAGGCCGCTGCGGTGACCTGCTGCCGTCAGAATAGAGGCCAGAAAGCTTGCGCTGGACCCCTTGCCGTTGGTACCGACGACGTGGATCGACTGAAAGCGTCGTTCCGGATGTCCAAGCCGTGCCAGCAGGGCTTGGATCCGCTCTGTTCCGGGTAGGATCGCAAAGCGTCTGCGGCCGAACAGCTCGGCCAGAGCGGTGGAGACCGCCATCGGCTACCGGTTGGTCAGCATGGCCAGTACCTGGCCCAGGGTGGTGCGCATCTGTTGCCGCGGGATGATCATGTCCACCATGCCGTGTTCCAGCAGGTATTCCGAACGCTGGAAACCTTCCGGCAGCTTCTGGCGGATGGTCTGCTCGATCACCCGGGGACCGGCAAAACCGATCAAAGCTTTGGGTTCGGCGATGTTCAGGTCACCCAGCATGGCAAAGCTGGCAGTCACGCCGCCGGTGGTGGGATCGGTCAGGATCGAGATAAATGGCAGACCGGCCTTTTTCAGCTTGGCCAGGGCGGCCGAGGTCTTGGCCATCTGCATCAGCGACAGGATCGACTCCTGCATCCGTGCCCCGCCGGAGGCGGAGATCACGATCACCGGCTGTTTCTTCTCCAGGCCGCGTTCGATGGAGCGGGTGATCTTCTCGCCCACCACGCTGCCCATACTGCCGCCCATGAATGAAAAGTCGAAGATGGCCACTTGGGTGGCGATCCCTTCGATGGCGCCTTCAACGCAGATCACGGCGTCACGGGAGCCGCCTTTGGCCACGGCAACGTCAATCCGGTCCTGGTAGCTTTTGGAATCCTTGAACTGCAGGAAGTCCACCGAGGTGATGTTGGCATCGAACTCCTGCCAGGAACCACCGTCAAACAACAGTTGCAGTCGTTTGCGGGGAGCAATGCGGTAATGGTGGCCGCACTTGGGGCAGACCTGTTGGTTGTCGGCGATCTCCTTGGTGAGGATCGATTCGCTGCAACCCTGACACTTGGTCCAGAGTCCTTCCGGCACCTTGACGTTTTTGGTGTTGGCCTTTTCAAGACCTGTCTTGTCGCGTCTAAACCAGCTCATAGAAAATCCTCACTTGATTCGTTAATGTGCAGTAGCTGTCATGCCTTGTTTGAGAGAACCGACCAGCTGGCAGACCTGATCCGCCAACTGTTCACCTTGGTGCTGTTCGAACAGCTTGACGATGGCGCTGCCCACCACCACGCCGTCAGCCAGACCTGCCACCTGTGCAGCCTGCTGGGGTGTGGAGATGCCGAAGCCGGCCACCACCGGTAGCTTGATCTGCTGCCGTATCCGCGTGAGGTCAGCGGCCAGCGAGCTGGCTACCGCCTCCCGTGTGCCGGTGACGCCGGTAACGGTCACGTAGTAGATGAAGCCGCTGCCGAAACGCGATACCTGACTGATGCGAGCCTGATCAGAGGTCGGGGTCAGCAGAAAGATGACCTTCAGGCCGGCGGCCTTGGCAGCGGGCAGCAGTTCATGGGCCTCTTCCGGCGGCAGGTCCACCAGCAGCAGTCCATCCACGCCGGCTGCAGCCGCGTCGGTGGCAAAGCGCTGCCAGCCGTAGGCGTAAATCGGGTTACTGTAGCCCATCAGGATGATCGGTACGCTTAGCTGCGACCTGACCTGACGCACCATCTCCAGGACTTTGGTCAGGGTAGTGCCGGCGGCCAAGGCGCGCTCAGAGGCGCGTTGGATGGTGGGGCCGTCGGCCATCGGGTCGGAAAAAGGGATGCCCAGTTCGATGATATCACTCCCGGCCTGCTCCAACAGGGGCAGCAGGCGGGCGGTGGTGGCCAGATCTGGATCGCCGGCCGTGATGAAGGTCACCAGGGCAGGTGTGTGAGCGGCCTGCAGTTGTTTGAAACGGCGCTGAATCCGGTCGGTCATAGCTGGAATCCTGACATCTCCTTTTCCAACAGATCAATCTGGCGGGACAGACCGGCTACGGCGCTGTCCATGACCCGAGCCGCCTGGGAACTGGCCTGGGACGATTGGCGGATGTTGTCAACCATCCGGTCGATGGCCTGGCTGTAGTCGGTCTGGGAGTGGCATGACTCGCGGATCTGGCCGATCATGACGTTGACATCCTCAGTAGCGCGGGCGATCAGGGCGCTGGCCCTGCTCTGCTCACGGGTGGAGCTGCGAACCTGAGAGGTCATTTCCCGCATCCGTTCCACAGCGGTGGTGATCAGTTCGCTGCCTTTGCCATGTTCGCGGGCCGAGGAGGCCATCTGTTCCACCATCTCTTCCACCTGTTCCATGGCAATACGGATGCTCTGGCTACCCTTGGCCTGTTCAACCGTGGCCCGGGCAATGGCGCTGATCTGCAATCCGGCCTGGTGCACTCCTTGGACGATCTGTTCCAGGGCTGCTCCGGAACGCTCAGACAGCTCTTCTCCGGCAGAAATCGCCAGCTCGGCCTGGTTGATGGCAGCCACCGCCCGGCCGGTGTCTTCCTGCACGCCGGTTACCACCGCAGCAATCTCGCGGGTGGAGGAAGAGGTTCGTTCAGCCAGCTCCTTGATCTCGTCGGCCACCACGGCAAAGCCCTTGCCGTGTTCACCGGCCTGGGCCGCAATGATGGCGGCATTCAAGGCCAGCAGATTGGTCTGTTCAGCCACCTCGTCGATCACCGACAGGATCGCGCCGATGTCGTTGGCCCGCAGTGAGAGGTGCTCCACCACCTCAGCGGTGGTGTGGGCCGCCCGGCGGATCTCCTGCATGCCGGCGATGGTCTCCTGTACCGTTTTGAGACCATTGGCGGCGTCACTCTTGACGGTTTCCGAGATGGCGGCGGTCTCCATGGCATTTTTCTCAACCTGACGGATGGTGGCATCCATTTCAGCCACCGACGAGGCGGTGGTGGTGGAGGCATCCAGCAGGTTGACGATATTGGCGCCGATCCCCTTGATGGAGGCGGCCATCTCAATCACCGAGGAGCTGACCTCATCCACGGCCTGTCCCAGCTTGTCGGTGTTGACCGCCACCTCTTCGATGCTGGCAGCCATCTGCAGGATGGAGGATGACGTCTCGGAGGATGAACCCGAGAGTTGGTCGACCCCCTGCGAAATATCCTTCACCGAACCATCGAGCTGAATCACGGTCTGGCTGCTTTCGTTGACCGCCTGTTCCTGGATACGGGTGGCGCCCACCACTTGACGGGCAGCCTTTTCGATATTCTGGTCGATGACGGTGAGCTCATCGGTGGCTGCATTCAGGCGGGAAACGATGTTGTGCAGGTTCTCGGCCATAGCGTTCATGGCGTTTGCCAGGTCGCCCACCTCGCCGCAGGCCTTCAGTTCGAGCCGGCTGGCCAGCCGGCCCGCTGCCACCGACTTGGCGAATTCGACACATTGCCGGATCGGTCGGGTGACCGACTCGGTGATCACGATCGACAGCACGGTTATCAGTGCGATCAGTGCGATGGTGACTGCAGCGGTGGTCATCATCTTGCTGCGGGTTGTTTCAGCGATGGTTTTTTCAATCTGGTAGACGTCCCTGCGTAGGGTGTCCACCATGGTGGCAATGGTTGAGCTGAAGGAACTGAAGCGTTGGGCCTGGACACCGGCTGTCAGCGCTTCGGCCTCGGTATGCTGGCCGCGCTGGACGTTGGGGATGATCTCCTCCAGCAGGGTTCGTTTGTAATCCTCCCAGATCGCCTCGGCTTTGACCAACGCCTCGCGTTTTTGGGCGGATTCGATCAGTTCAAGCACATCATCATACTTAAAGTCGATATCGTCGGTATGTTCCTGGATTTTTTGAAGCAGGGCCTGGGCAGCGGCCTGGTCGCGCTCATGCATGTAGGCCAGGGCTTCACCCTGCAGCTGGTAGATGTCGGATTTGAGCAGTGCGATCTTTTCGAGGGCATCTTTACTGTTTCGGATGGTCTTGTAAGGGCCTCCGTTGATCCGAACCTCATTCAGCAGCAGCACTCCCAGCATGATGACAATCAGGATAGCGGTAAAGGAGACCAGCGAAAGCAGAAACATCCTGGTTCGCAGGGTCAGACCGGAACATTTCGTGGCAGTGTGGGGTTCTGGCACTGCGCTGCTCTCCTTTCAAGGCTGCAATCCGTGCTCAAAGCCGACAAACTATAGCAGAGCGCTTGCCTGCAGGGCAAGTGAAAAGGGGGGCCGAATGGCCGCTTCAGCAGCCTTTTGAGC
>DIKW01000053.1:0-12943 GCA_002424705.1 Geobacter sp. UBA5608 | reverse complement strand
GCCTGGGGGCCGGTGCCACAGTAGAATTTCTTGGCCTTGTCCATGTCGCCGTTGGCCATTGCAAGTTTGTTCAACAGGGTGCGGACCGCTGCCTCGGCACATTTTTCATCATTGCGCATTTCAGAGGGGGAATAGCCGTGGTTGCGGGCCTCGCGGGGCATCAGTTGCCAGACCCCCATGGCCCCCATTGAAGAGGTGGCCTTGGAGGAAAGGCGGTGGCCACCGGTTTCAGCCAGGGCTATCTCGGCCAGATCGAGCGGGCTGAAGGGGGTTCCGAGGGTTTTCAGGTAGCAGAGTGCAGCCAGGTTGCGGGCTCGCTCGGGTGTGGTGAGGCGCGCAAAGGCTTGCTTGATGATCGGCACCTGCTGTTTGCGCTCCTCCAGGCTGATCCCCTTTTCCATCAAGGTGCGGACCTCTTTTTCAAGTGAGGTCTCCTGGAGGTTGTTGTCCAGAGCGGCATGCGAGGCAGTTGAACCGCTATCGCCGCTACAGGCCATGAACAGCACCGGTAGCCAGAAGAGTGTGATGACGGCCACCACACAGCTGATTTTTTGTCGAATGATTGGTTTTAGCATAGGAAAGAGTGGGGAGGTTTGGACAGATTGGTGCCGGACTGAACTGATGGTGTCACGAGGTGTACGCTGATGTCCGGCGGTTGCTCCTTTCGTATAAACAAAGATGGTGGCACCTGAGGTGCCGAAACGACAAAAGTCCCGTGACGAGCGCGGGACTTTGGCTGCTTCCGTTTTGTTGCGGAAGGTGTGACACAAGTAGCAGAATCAGACCGTGGAGGTCAAGAAAAAAATTATTTTTGATAATAAAATCAGATTGTTAAGCCGATATGCATTTCAAAAAACTGTTTTGCTGGTTGCGGAAATGGGGTTGTTTTCGTTGTTCGCCAGATCCTTGAGGGTTATGCCGGACAACAGCTGGCGGATCTGTCGTTTGACCTGTTCCCATACCGGGTGGACGGTGCAGAAGCCGTCCCGATCGCATTCTCCCGGCGCCACTACGCAGCGGTTGGGGGTGATTGGTCCTTCCACCGCCTCCACTACCTCCAACAGGGTGATCTGTTCTGGTGCACGGGCAAGCATGAAGCCGCCACCGGTGCCACGGTACGACCTGACGATGCCCGATTTGCTGAACTGCTGGAATATCTTGGCCAGGAAGGTTTGGGGCACATCAACCGCCGCTGCAATATCGGACAACAGCGATATCTTGTCCAGCGGTTGGCCGGCCAGATAGATAATGCCGCGAATGGCGTAATCACCCTTGCGGGTCAGCTCCATCATGGAGGGCTCCTAAAAGGACTGTGATAGTCTCTTTATAGCCTGTCCTTAAAAGACCTGTCAAGTCCGGTTAGCGCCCCGGCATGACCCTCGGGTTTGGCGGGGTTATTTGTTTATGGCATTTCCGGTTCGGCTGCCGTCTCCGGTGGTGGAGAAGCCGGTCTCTTTTTGCCAAAGATCAGGGCCACCCAGACGCTGATCTCGTACATCATGTACATCGGGATCATGATCACGAACATGGTCACCAGATCGGAATGGAAGGCCGCTACAATTGAGCTGAGCAGCAGGGCGTACTTCCGTTTGGGGGCCAAAAACTGGTAGGATACCAGGCCGAAGCGGGCCAGAAGCAGCGTTATCACGGGCAATTCTGCCATCAGGCCGAACATCAGAATCAGCCGCAGGCAGAAATCGACATAGGACGACAGGGAGAGCCAGCTGCGCAGCCCCTCAGTTTCGTAGGACAGTGAGAAGTTGATGATGAACGGCCAGATCGTGGTCAGGAAGAACAGCGCACCGAGGCAGAAGGCGATAGTGCCGGTCAGCATGAACGGTATCACCAGCCGTCGTTCGCGGCGGGTGAGGCCCGGGGCCACAAAGGCCCAAATCTGATGGAACACCACCGGCAGCGCCAGCACAAAACCGGCGATGACCGAGATCTTGCACTGGATGAAGAACGGTTCCAGCGGCTTGGTGTAGTTAAGCGCATGCTGTTTGCGGGGTTTGTTGAGCTCTTTTTCCAGGTCTGCCCGCTGGTAAATAGCCGGGTAGTTGGTCTGCAGGTAGCGGTAGAGCTTCTGTTTGGCCGCATCGACGTAGGTGATGCCGGTCAGCGGTTTTTCCATGTGGACCAGGATCTCGTCCGACAGGTTCCAGGCGAAGCCCATGCCGATAAAGACCGCAATAACGATGATGATCAGGCGGCGTCGCAGTTCAACTAGGTGTTCGATAAACGGCAGGACCTTGGATGGTTCTTCTGACATGGTTACTCCGCAGGGTTAGATTGGGCCAGCCGCAGGCTACCACAGTCAGCGTCGCTCTGCAACTAACGGCGCCCGATCAGTTTGGGGCGTTTGCCTCTGATCGGCAGGCGAGGGTAGTCTTCGGTGGTTGGCCGCGGTTTGGGTGCATCATGGCGGGCCGGCGCGTGGCTCACCAGCACGAATTCGATCCGTCGGGCCTGGGGGTTAACCGCCACCACCCGCACGCGCACCGGGTCTCCGATCCGCAGCACCTTGCCGCGTCGGCCCACCAGGGCGTGATCTTTTTCTTCAAAACGGTACAGGTCGTCCGCCAGGGTCGAGACATGCACCAGTCCCTCCACAAAGACCTCGGTCAGCTCTATAAAGCAGCCGAAACCGGCCACGCCGGCGATGAACCCGTCGAATTCCTGGCCGATCCGGCCTTGCATGAACTGCAGTTTTTTTAGTTCCACGATGTCCCGCTCGGCCTCCATGGCCACCCGCTCCCGTTTGCTGGTATGCTCGGCAGCCTCGGTCAGGGTGGCACCGATCCGGTCCAGCTCACGTTGTTGTTGTTTGCTCGGGTTGCCTTCGGCATGGGCCAGAGCCAGCCGCAGCAGGCGGTGTACGATCAGGTCTGGGTAACGCCGGATCGGTGAGGTAAAGTGCGTGTAGCAGGAAGATGCCAAGCCGAAGTGCCCGAGGTTGATGGCGGCATAGCGGGCCTGTTTCATGCAGCGCAACAGGCCGTAGTTGACCATCCGCTCCTCAGGTTTGCCCTCGGCCTCGGCGATCAGTTGCTGGAGAGCGCTGGGGGCGACCTTGTCCCCTTGCAGCTCCAGGCTGAATCCGAAGGGCAGGATGAAGTCGCGGAAGTCGGCCAGTCTGGCAGGGTCCGGTTGTTCATGAATCCGGTAGATGAACGGTAGCTGCTGTTCGGTGACCAAGCGGGCCACCGCTTCGTTGGCGGCCAGCATGAACTCCTCGATCAACTGGTGGGCCAGGTTGCGCTCACTCTTGATGATCGCCTCGGTCTGGCCGGTCAGGCCGATGATGATTTCCGGCTCCGGCAGGTCGAAGTCGATGCTGCCCCGTGTGCGGCGCATCGCCATCAGCACCAGGGCCAGCTCCTTCATCTGTAGCAGCATCGGGGCCAGGGGCCGCTGGTCACCCAGTGCCTTTTCGTCACCATCCACGATCACCTGCTTGACCAGGGTGTAGGTCAGGCGGGCGTCGCTGTTGATCACACTGGGGTAACAACGGGACTCCACCATCTGTCCGGCCTTGTTGAACAGCATCTCGGCGGTCATGGTCAGACGGTCGACCCGGGGGTTGAGGGAGCAGATGCCGTTACTGAGCCGTTCCGGCAGCATCGGGATGCAGCGGTCCGGGAAATAGACCGAGGTGCCGCGCAGGTAGGCCTCCTGATCAAGCTGTGAACCAGGCTTGACATAGTGTGACACATCGGCGATCGAGACCCATAACCGCCAATTGTCCCCCTCGGGGCGCAGCGAGATGGCGTCATCGAAATCCTTGGCGGTCTCGCCGTCGATGGTCACCGTCGGCAGTTTGCGCAGGTCCACCCGGCCCTTCAGGTCGTCTTTGCCGACCTGTGCCGGTACGGCCTCCGCCTCGGCCAGGGTGGCCGGTTCGAAGCGGTGCGGCAGGTCAAAGCGGCGGATGATGGTCTGCACCTCCACCTGGGGGTCGTCGGGCCAGCCCAGCACCTCGATTACCTTGCCTTCGGGTGGGCGTCCGCCAACCGGCCAGGAGGTGACCTCGATCACCACCTGTTGGCCGTCAACGGCGTTTGCTTTTGCCTTGGCAGGGATGGCAAAGAAGGTTCCGATGCGGATATCCTCCGGCACCAGTATCGCGCCTCGACGGCTTTCTTCCAGGCGGCCCACTACTCGGCTGTTGGCCCGCACCAGCACCGCCACCACCCGGCCTTCCAGTTTGCCGCGCCCCATGCGGCTCTTTTCGGTGCGTAGCGAGACCTTGTCGCCATGCAGCGAGCCGCCAACCGCCTTGGCCGGCACGAAGACATCATCGCCGCCGCCCTCCGGCGTCACGAAGCCATACCCGTCACGATGCACCGAGATGGTGCCGTGCACGCTGCCGCTGCCCTCTGCGTTCGGCAGGCTGTAGCGGTTGCCCCGCAGGCGGACCAGCTCGCCAGTGCTGATCAGATCATCCACCAGGCGTTTCAGTTCATTCTTGATATGGCGGCCGCCAAAGGCCCGCAGCAGGCTGGCAAAGTGCAGCGCCTGTTCTTCGTGGGCCACCAGGTCGAGGATCTCTTTTTTAGAAAGTTGCATGCAGGGCCTCTTCATACTCAGGCTGTGAGCTTTATGTGTGTACGGGTTATAACACAAAAAGAAAAAGGGGTCGGCCGTTTTGGCTAACCCCTTGATTTTATGGAGGCGACGAGCGGATTTGAACCGCTGAATAAAGGTTTTGCAGACCTCTGCCTTACCACTTGGCTACGTCGCCGTTTGTTGTGAAGAATTGTTTCTATACTTTTTTTCAGATCGTTTTGTCAATACTATTTGAATTTTATGGCCACGCCGCTGGCACGGTACTCACTGGCGGGAAAGGCGGGGAACAGGACGATAGTGATGGCCCGGCTGGTGATCTCCGGCAGGATCACGGCATCGGCATCCATTTTGTCTGCCTCTGTCCGTAGGGCCTGCATACCCCACTGTTGCAGGTTCGGTTCGATGGCGTAGTCGGTAAAATAGACCTCACGCACGATGGTGATCCTGCCCAGTGTGATGTAGGGACGTAACAGTTCATCCTGCGACAGGATCGGTGGTGGATCGCCGATTTCGGCGCTTATGGGGATTGCCGAACAGCTGCTCAGCAGCAGGTTTAGGCTGATGCCCAGCAGCAGGAGGCAGATCTTTGACTGACGTACCATGATATCGGTTCCTTGTGCATGCCGTAATGCCGCAAGATTAGCAGGATGCAGCCCGCCTGTCCAGTCTTGCCCGCGTATTTTAGCTCTGGACAGCCGTTGGGCAGCATGCTAAAAATTACGCTTCTGTCCGGCAGGGCAGAGTCAGATTTTATCGCAAGGAGCAGGGGATGTCGGGCCATAATAAATGGAGTACCATCAAGCATAAAAAAGGGGCTGCCGACGCCAAGCGTGGCAAGATATTCACCAAGCTGATCAAGGAGATCTCGATCGCCGCCAAACTGGGCGGCAGTGACCCGGCAGCCAATCCCCGTCTGAGGACCGCCATTGACAAGGCCAAGGGCGAGAACATGCCCAAGGACAACATTGAGCGGGCCATCAAAAAGGGAGCTGGCGGCATGGAAGGGGTCACCTACGAGGAGATCGTCTATGAGGGCTACGGTCCCGGTGGCGTGGCGGTGCTGGTGGAGGTGATGACCGACAACCGCAACCGCACCGTGTCCGAGGTGCGCAGTATCTTTACCAAGGCCAACGGCAACATGGGCGAGACCGGTTGTGTTGCCTGGATGTTTGATAAGAAGGGTCTGATCGTCTATGACCGCTCAGTTGACTTCGACCAGCTGTTTGAAGCGGCCCTTGAGGCCGGTGCCGATGATGTGGCCGAGGCCGACGAACAGTTTGAAGTGACCACTGACCCTGTCTCCTTCATCGAGGTGCGGGAAGCTCTGGAGGCCAAAGGTTTCAAATGCCAGAACGCTGAGATCACCATGATCCCACAGACCATGGTCCCCTTGGAGGGTAAGCAGGCCGAGAGCATGCTCAAGATGATGGACAAGTTGGAGGACAACGACGATGTCCAGAACGTCTACGCTAACTTCGATATTTCATCGGATGAGATGGAAAAGATGATGTGATGAAACGGGGCCTTTCGGGCCCCGTGCTGTTTGGAGGCGACGCTATGGAAAAGGCGACCTTTGCTGCCGGTTGTTTCTGGGGTGTGGAAGAATCGTTTTACGATCTGCCCGGTGTGACGGCCGCTAGGGTTGGCTACATCGGCGGCCATCTGGAGCATCCTACCTATCAGCAGGTCTGCAGCGGCAGCACCGGCCATGTGGAGGCGGTGGAGGTGACCTTTGACCCGGACACCATCAGCTACGAACAGCTGCTGAAGTTCTTCTGGCAGGCCCATGACCCGACCCAGCTCAATCGTCAGGGGCCGGATGTCGGTAGCCAGTATCGCTCGGCCATCTTCTATCACTCGGAGGAGCAGCGCCGCCTGGCTGAGGAGTCGCGGGACGCTCTGGATGCCTCCGGCCGCTACCGGCGTTCGGTGGTGACCGAGATCCTGCCGGCTGCACCATTTTGGGAAGCAGAGGAGTATCACCAGAAGTATCATCTGAAGAATGGTGGCGGATGCGGGTTTTAGGTATTGATCCCGGCTCACGGATCACCGGCTACGGCTTTGTTGAGCAGCAGGGAAGTCGTCTGCTGCACGTGGACAACGGGGCCATCTTTACCGACAAGGCAGCCGATTTTCCGGATCGCCTGCGTCTGATCTTTGAGGGGCTCAGCCGGCTGCTCGCACAGTATCGTCCCGATGCGGTGGCCATCGAGGATGTCTATGTTTCGGAGAATGTCCGTGGAGCCTTGAAGCTCGGCCAGGCGCGGGGTGCCGCCATCGCTGCCGCAGTGCATGCCGGCCTGCCGGTGGCCGAGTATACCGCCTCGCAGGTCAAGCAGGCAGTGGTGGGGCAGGGCAGGGCAAGCAAGGAGCAGGTCCAGAAGATGGTCAAGGCCCTGCTGGGGCTACCCGAGATTGCACAGGCTGATGCCTCCGACGCCCTGGCCGTGGCGGTCTGCCACATCAATTCCCATAGCCTGCGACAACAGACTGGCCCTGCGGTGGCAACCTCGCGCCGGGCTGGTTCCTGGAGGAACTACCGACCATGATTGCATTGCTGACCGGGCAGATCGCCCACAAATCCCCCGATCACCTGATTATTGATGTCAACGGCGTCGGCTACCGGGTGATGATCCCTTTTTCCACCTATTACGAACTGCCGGAAGAGGGGACGGTCAGTCTGCATATCCATACCAGTGTGCGTGAGGATGCCATCCAGCTGTATGGCTTCCGTACCCGCACAGAAAAGAGTTTCTTTCAATTGCTGATCTCGGTGTCCGGTATCGGTCCCAAGCTGGCCCGGGATATCCTCTCCAATATCCAGCCACCACACCTGTCGGCGGCCCTGCAGCAGGGTGATCTGCACAAGTTGTCCGCCATTCCCGGTATCGGCAAAAAGACCGCCGAACGGCTGGTGGTGGAACTGCGAGACAAGGTCGGCAAGCTTGATAGCGGCGCCAGCCCGACTGAGGCGGTGGGGCGTACCCTGCCGGCAGTGGGCCTGCTGGATGATGTGACCTCGGCGCTGCTTAATCTCGGCTATAAAGAGCCGCAGGTTAAAAAGGCACTGGCGGAGGTAGATGCAGCGGCCGGAGGTTCGGTTGAGGCCTTGCTGAAACAGGCCCTGAAGGTGCTGATGAAATAAAAAGGGGAGGCTGATCGCCTCCCCCTGTCGCTTGTCCTTTGCGTGCGCGGGTTACTGGTCAAGCAGCATGGCGTTGATCCTGGCCCTGACCCGCTGTCCCTCCCTGATGGCTGCCCCACCCTTTTCAAAGAACCTGCCCGATACGGTACCATCCTCAATCTGCAGTTCCCCTAAGCTGGCCAGCACCTGATTGTCGTTGTCGATCACCTCGATTGCCTGCTGTTTCTTGGGTACCTTGCGCAGCTTGGAGGTGTTGATCTGGACATAGGCAATCCGACCGTTGACCCGGCTGACGGTGCCGATCTCGTAGCTGGGGTTGAAGGCGTTGCCCAGTTGGTCTGAGGCAGCACGGAACGAGATGTTGACCGCACGTAGTACGTAGTCCTGCTTCAGTTCGTTGGTGATCGGAATCTTTTTGGAGATGCGCTCCTCGATCCGGCGTTCGTCGTAGAACGATTTGACCAGCTCCTTCTGGTTGCGCTGGTTGATTAGCAGCACGTCCAGGCGGGTGCGGGCTTTTACAGTCAGGCGGTTGCGGGTTGGGTCGGCAGCGATTGGGGTGACCAGTTCGTCGATCCGGTCCAAGCGGGGCTGGATGATGTACGTGTCACCTTCCGAGGCGTTAAGTAGTACCTTGCTGAAGCGCCTGGTGTTTGATATTTCGGTCTGGATCACCCGTATGAAGTCGTCAGCCTGGCCCGGTGCAAAGTACGCGCTGAACTTGGGCAGCTTGAGGTCTGCTTCCAGTTCGGCGGATTCAAGCATGACCGGTTCCAGGGCCTGGGTGGTGACCTGTTGGGCCTCCTTGACATAGATTACGGCAGGGGCTGTTGCGCAACCGGCAATAACGGCGACAAACAGTACGGTCAGACTCAGTTTGAGGTAACAGCTGCGATGCATGGGGGAGCCTCCAAACATGTGATGGCTACGGCAGTGTCGGGTGTTTGCAAATCGGTTAGTCGGCATACATTCCTGACCAGGCCAGGAGAAGATCTTCACGCAGGTGCAACTGATCGGGGTAGAGCGCAGCCAGCCGCTGCAGGCGGGTCAGATCGTCATCGGTGAACTGGTCCAGTTGACCTTGTGCCAGCAGCTGCAGTTTGGGTTCCAAGAACTGCAACTCAGCCGTTGCCCGTTGGATGCGTTCTAAGGCCCGTGCGGTCTTTTCAGCCTTGGCGGGGTCCTCGTCCTTGAGCTCCGGGTAGCTGCCCTTGATCTGTTGGTACATGGCGGTGTAGGCGGTGTACTGCAGCCCAAGATTGTCTTTGTAGTAGCCAAAGGCGCTGATGATCATCTTGACCCGTGACGTTATCAGCACCAGGTTGTAAACGCCCCGAGCCCCTGTGAACTCATTTTCGATGTTGGGCAAGGCACGGGCGCCGTTAACAATGGCGCAGCCGATCTTGACGATGGCGGCGACGCTGAAGTCGGCGCCGGCTACGGCAGCATCGTAGACCCGTCCGGCCAGTCTGCCGTAATTCTGTCGCATGGTTGCCAGTTCTTCACTTTTTTCTGTCATCTGGCGGTCCTGCTCGCTGACGTAAATCACTCCCTGGCTGATCTCTTTGGATGTTGGTGCCTGGTTGCGTCTGCCCGCACCGGAAGCCTGTTTTGTGCGATTGCCTGCTTTGTCCTTGGCCAGTGCCGAGGTCTCCTTTTTGTTCGGGAGTGAGCTTGCCGACCGTTTGTTCCCTGAGCGGCTCTGGGCGTTGTCGCTCAGTGCATCGCGCAGGCCGCGCGGCGGTTTGATTGCTGGCTGGCCCCCCTCAACTGGTTGTCCAGGAACATCAGCTGAATCGGGCTGGTCAGGGGAGTAGGAGGCCTTTTTGATACGTGCCTCAAGGGCAGTTGAGGTGAGTGCCGGGTCGCGGCAGGCGGCTGGTTTGATGTCGCCTTCACGTGATGTGTGTACCCAGGCGTCGCATTGCTTGAAGCCTTGCGCCAGCAGGTCAAGATCCTGTTGGACCCTGACCATCTCCTCGCGGTTGGCGGTGACGACGCCAAAGGCCATCAACGGGTTACGGTAGACATGCTCGTCAATCAGTGAAACGGTGGTTTGCCGACGGTGGATCGGAATTTCACGGGCAATCACCCGTGGCGGCTGGGCACGGAAAAAGATCAGATCTTCGCGGCTCACCTCTTTGGCTAACATCTGTTCCCGCTCCTTTAAGAACAGGTACAGGGCGCTGGTAGGACGGGGCAGACCTGTCTTGGGATCGATCTCGAACGGAACAGCCACCCCCTGCGAGGCCCCCAGCAGTGACAGGCCCATCTTGAACATATCTCCACCGGACGGTGCGCCGTAGAGCTTGTCGGGCCAGCTGTCTTGTTCGCTGATCGGCATCTCCAGCAGGACCTGGTTGGAGAGCTTGATGGCCAGGGCTGCGCTTTCAAAGGAATCGACGGCGCCCATAACCGTCGGGTTCAGTGATTCAACGCCGCATTCCAGGCCGGAGGTGGCTGTGGCGCATCCGTTCAGCTGGAGCGCCACCAGCAATCCGCACAGTATCATACTAGTTTTTATCAGGTGAGGTGTCTGGTGCACAGCCATGGCAAACGGTTCCTGCGGTAGGTCGGGTCGTAGAAACTGCCGCGCCCCGGATGATTCAGCCGGGGCGCGACGGACATGATTACTTAAAGGTAACCTTGTTGCCTTCAATCTGCGGGTTCCAGCGTTGCAACTGTTGATCCTTCTCGAAGGTGTCAAGCAGCAGGTCCACCAGATCGCTGATTTTGCCGACATAGTACAGGTCGAGCACCAGGTCGCCCTTGCCGCGGCCTTTCTGGCTGACATTCTTAAGCCCAGCGATCTCGTCGTTAAACATCTTGATCAGTTTTCGTTCCAGCTTGTAGTTGCCGGCAGTGGGCAGTACCACTTCGTACCGCGCTCCGCGTCGCTCCTGGGTAAGGGTCTTGGTGTTCAGGGCTGCGGTCACTTCCGTGGCAAACAGCTTGCCGCCATTCACAGCGGCAAGGCGCAGGGCCGCCTTGGGTGATTCCGAGGCACGTACGCGCGCCAGTCCGTCCACGTTGCCTTCCCACATCAAGTCACGGCTGGCCAGGCTGACGGTTTTTCCGGTCATCAGAGCGTGGTAGGACTTCATGCTGCCATCCTGGCTCACATCCACATCCACCTTGCCCAGCACCAGCCACTCGCCGCGGTCGGCCAGCTTGTCGGCGATGCTATTGATATGCTTGACCATCTTGTTGTAATCGGCCTCTTCGGACAGGGCCTGCTGCACCACCTCGTCGTCGGAGTCGATTACCGTATACTCGGCCGCAGTCAGGCTGCGGCGCACCTCGGCCCGCACATTATCCAAAACGAACGGCGCGTCGCCGGAATCCATCTTGCCGGGGATCAGCATCACCACGATCCGACGTTCTTCATTCTTGCCGGTGACGGCACCCTGGCGCTTCAGGTAAGCCCGTACCGCCTCCTCGTTGATGGTGACCTTGATCTTGGCCTTCAGTTCCTTGGAGAACATGCCGCTGACATTACTCTCAAGTATCTCCAGATCGCGGATGTACTTCTCGTCACCGGTCAGGTTAAGGGTGGCGGCCCGGTCGGGATAGATATCCCGCAGGTAATGTTCGAGAGCCTGCTCGCGGGCCCGTTGTTCAGCCTTTTTTCGGGCGGTGTACTCGTCGTCCTCCACCTTGACGGTGACCATCTCGGTGTAGGTGCGGACTTCTGCAGTTGCCAGCAGTGGCAGCAGCACCAGACCAATGGCAAGCAGCACCAGCAGTATGCGTTTCATTATAACCTCCTTGGTTACGCTTTCGATCGGTTACAGACGCTTCCAGGTGCTGCGTGCGCCTTCGGCTCTGACTTTTTTGAGAACCCAGCCCAACTCCCTGGCGGTACGCAGCACGTCGCGGTCCAGTCGGTCACGTTTGCCCTTGTAGCGGGCCTCAAAGGTGGTGATCCCGCCGCCGGATTCAACCTCGCGAGCTTGGCTGGCCAGCGGGAACTTCTCAAACATCTCGGTGAACTGGGCGATCAGTTCCGGATCATCCAGGCCATCGATCACAATGGTGTAGAAGGCGCCGTTTTGCTGCATGTCCATCCATTCCTTCTGCAGCACGTCAATCATCGGTGTGACGATCTTCTTGCCCCCTTCACGGCCGGCCTTTTCCAGCGCCTGGTCAACGGTCTGGCCCATGCCGCTCTGCTCGACCTTCTTGCTGGTGATGACCTGGGCACGGGTGTTGTCGATCAATTGGGTCTTGATGTTGAGCAGTACGCTTTTACCTACAGCGCCTTCGCGGACCACACCACTGACATTGTAGTAGAGGGTGTATTCTGCATTGTATTTGCGACCGTAGGCTGCCGCCTTGTTGAGGTCTACGTCGATCGCGTGGGTGTCGGACACCTGCGTGCCAAACCGCTCGGCTGCTGCCTTATCCACCACGCGGAATTGCTGATCAGTGAGTGACTCGACAATGCCGTTATAGATCTCTTCGGTGAATTCTTTGTCGCTGAATATCTTGTCCTTGGATTTTGTGCTGAAGGCCACCAGGATACGCGGGTTGTTGACTACCGTGCTGGCCTGGAGGATTTTCATAACATCGGCCATATCCTCCTGCAGGACTCTGGTGTCGACCAGGGCGGAAACGGTAACCGCCACACCCTCGCTGGTCTTCTGTTCTTTGAGAATTTTATAGGTTTTTACGTAGCCTTTGCTATGGGAATATATTTTGTCATCCACCAGGGCTGAATCAACCACGGTGGTTTCGGATTTGACCAGGGTACCGACCCCTTGTTCGACAGCCCGACGCAGTGCTGCGGAGAGGGCCTGTTCCTTGCTGTCGCCTTCGCCGGTGGCCGTGATCGGGTTGGCGGTTGCAGTGGTGACCGTCATTACCAGTAGCCATGCGGCTAATAATAGTATCCGTTGCATGTTCGAACCTCCCTATCTGTCGGGTTTGTCGTTAGTGTATTGCAACCGTCAATGACCGCAGTCTGAGACTGGTGGGGGATCGTTGCCCTTAAATCGAATCTTCATGACGGTCAGAGCCAGATTGCACAACAAGGGGGTAATGTTTGCCAATATCAAAGGGATATCGCCAATCAGCATACCGTAGATCAGCCACAATGCAACTCCCACCGAAAGCAAGAGCGGCTGCCAGATTGAGAGATCACGGGCATGGCGGCTGCGCCAGGTTTTGACCACTTGTGGTACGCTGGCTATGCTGGTCAGCAGACCCGCTGTCAGGCCGATCCAGGTGGCG
>DIKW01000012.1:197-3999 GCA_002424705.1 Geobacter sp. UBA5608 | reverse complement strand
GCTGGCCGGAGCGGGGTGGCAAACAACAGCTGTTCGTGGTCAGGCGCTGGTTGCCCTAGATCACTTGCGTTTTTTCTCCGGCACCGGCAGACCAAGCCGGCCGAGCACCAGGACCATGTCGTTCCAGACATCCCAATAGTGCTGCTTGTTGTCCTTGTGGTGCAACAGGAATGAGGGGTGGAAGGTCGGCATGACCGGGATGCCGTGATAGCTGTGGAACTGCCCCCGCAGCTGGGAAATCGGCTCTCTGCTCTGCAGCAGGGTTTGGGCGGCGCTGGTGCCCAGAGCCACAATCAGCTCAGGGCCGATCACGCGGACCTGCTGAGCCAGAAAAGGTCCACACTGTTCAATTTCGTCCTTGTGCGGGTGACGGTTGGACGGCGGCCGGCACTTGAGCAGATTGGTGATGTAGACCTGTTCCCGTTTGAGCCCCATAGCCTCGATGATCCGGGTCAGGACAGCTCCGGCCTCCCCAGCGAACGGCTCACCACGCCGGTCCTCGTCAGCGCCGGGCGCCTCACCGATAAACAGTATCCGCGCCTGGGCGTTACCGGCCCCGAATACCAGCTTGGTGCGGGTGGCAGCCAGATCGCAGCGCTGACAATCACCCAACAGCTGACGCACCTCTACCAGGGTTTGCGGCTCGGCCTGCGCGGAGGAGAGTCCTACCATAACCGTTGCCGCTTTGACAGCAGACTCATCTAGAGGAACCCCTTCCACGCCGCTCTCCTCAAGTTCCTGCAGATAGCTGTGCACTGAGGCATACATGGCGTTGGGTGTCAGTCTGTGTGGCATCGGTTTAGCTCCTGATTTGCATTTCCAGACGACCCGCAGTAAGCTACCTGCATGATGATTCGTCTCGCACTACTGTTCTTTTGCTGCCTGCTGCTGCCTGATCAGGCCCTGGCCTGGGGCGGCGGCACCCACCTGACCATTGGCCTGGAGGTACTGCAACGGCTCCCACAGCTGCCGCCCAACCTGGCCGCCCTGCTGGCCGGCGCCAGCGACGATTTCCTCTATGGCTGCATGGCAGCCGACATCATCGTAGGTAAAAAATACACCCACTACCTGCTTAACTGCCACCGCTGGCGGGTGGGCAGTCGGCTGTTGCAGGCGGCAAGCACCGATTCGCAGCGGGCCTGCGCCTGGGGGTACCTCTGCCACCTGGCCGCTGACATGGTGGCCCACAACTATTTCGTGCCCTACAAGACCATCCGTTCCTTCTCCACCATAGCGTTGCGCCATACTTACTGGGAGATGCGTTTTGAGGCCTTTGTAAAACCGGCCACCTGGGAGCGGGCGCGCTCAGTCTGCCAGAACGGGCGCAGCCTCGACGACAGTCTGCTGCGGAGGGTGATGGCCCCCACCCTGTTCTCCTTCGGCAACAGCAAACGGATATTCAACTCGATCCTGCTGCTCTCGAGGCTGGAGCGCTGGCAGTCCCTGATGCGCACCCTGTCGCAACGCTCGGACCACCTGCTGAGTGAGGAAGATTATCAGGAGTACCTGGCCATCACCATGGATGCCGTGATGGACCTGTTGCAGCATGGTGACGACAGTTTCTGCTGGATGACCGACCCCACCGGCGAAACCGCCCTGACTGCCGCTCAGGAACTGCGGCGCCACCTGCGTTTTCTCTATAAATCAGGGCTTATTTCCCGTTCGGGAGGGGTTGAGCGGGCCGAATTTATCAAGCCAACCCTGCGGCGGGCCATGCACCAGCCGGAGCTATTGGAGATACTACGCACCGCCAGCCATGAGCAAAGATCGCCATTTATTATGCCAACCGGGTGAATCAGCCCCTGTGCTGCAACAGGTCTAAAACCCGATCCAGAATCAAGTCGGCCAGCTCCTGCTTGTCCATCAACGGCAGCGGCTCATTACTGCCATCGCGGAACAACAACTGACAAACGTTAGTGCTGACATTGAAGCCGGCCCCCTCCTGAGTCACATCGTTAGCAACAATCATGTCCAGATTCTTGGCGGCCAGCTTGGCGGCGGCGTGGGACTGCAGCTCCGCTGTCTCAGCGGCGAACCCTATCAACAACGGACGCGGCTCCAGCCGGCCCAGTTCAGCCAGGATGTCCGGGTTACGCTCCAGCTCGATCGTCAGCCGCTCTCCCTGTTTCTTGATCTTCTGGTCGTTGCGCAGCACAGCACGGTAATCGGCCACAGCAGCGGCCTTGATCACCACAGTACTGTCAGCGACCCGCTCCATCACCGCCTGACGCATCTGACAGGCAGTCTCCACCGCTACCAGCTCGACGCCAACCGGTGCCGGCAATGCCACCGGGCCGCTGACCAGGATCACCCGCGCGCCACGCTGGCGCGCAGCCTGCGCCAGGGCATAGCCCATACGGCCGGAGGAATGGTTGCTGATGAAACGGATCGGGTCCAGCTCCTCGCGAGTCGGACCGGCGGTCACCAGAACCGTCTGTCCAACCAGATCCTGGGGTGCCAGCACGCGGCAGAGCTCGGCAAAAATCTGCTCAGGTGGGGCCAGCCGCCCTTTGCCCTGCCAGCCGCAGGCCAATAGCCCCGGTTCCGGATCGACCACCCGGCATCCCAGTCGTCTCAGCTTCTGCTCATTCTCCTGATAAACCGGATGATCATACATATTGACGTTCATGGCCGGTGCCAGCAGCAGCGGCGCCTTGGTGGCCATGACGGTGGTGGTCAGCAGGTCGTCGGCGATGCCATTGGCCAGCTTGCCGATGCAGTTGGCAGTGGCCGGGGCGATCACTAGGGCGTCGGCCCGGTCGGCCAGCGAGATATGACCGATCTCCTGCTCCTGGATCAGATTGAACAATTCGGTGTGTACCGGGTTGCCTGACAGGGTCTGGAAGGTGAGCGGCGTCACAAACTCGGTGGCGGCCCTGGTCATGATCACGTGCACCGTGGCGCCGGCCTTGGTCAACAAACGCAGCAGTTCCACCGCCTTGTAGACGGCAATCCCGCCGGTGACCCCCAATGCAATGGTTTTTCCTTGCAGGTTCATAGGCGTTAATCCAGATACGGGTTATGCTGCTGTTCGTGGCCGATGGTGGTGGCCGGTCCATGGCCGGGCCAGACCTGCACCTGCGGCGGCAGCGTGAAAAGGCGGGTGCGGATAGAGTCTACCAGTTGAGCGTGGGAGCCGCCCGGCAGGTCGGTACGGCCGACGCCGTCGGCAAACAGGGTATCACCGCTGATCAGCTTCTGTTCAGACTCCAGATACAGGCAGCAGCCACCCGGCGTATGGCCGGGGGTGTGAATCACCCGCAACCGCTGGTTGCCAAAGCAAAGCAGCATACCGTCCTCGAGCTGTCGATCCGGAGCCGGCGAATTTTCAGCCTGCAGGCCGTACATGCCTGCCACGCTTGCAACCCTGGTCAACATCGGCTCATCGGCTGGATGAATCAACAATTCGGCAGCGGTGGCCGCTTTCAGCTGGCGGTTGCCCCCCACATGGTCGAAGTGACCGTGGGTATTGATGATGCTTACCACCGACAGCCCCCGTTTCCGGATCGCCGTCAGAATCTGTTCAACGTCCCCCCCCGGATCCACCACCACCCCTTGGCCGGTGGCCTCGCAACCCAGCACGAAACAATTGACCCCCAACGGGCCAACCACAACAACATCGAAAGTCATATCAACTCCTTAGACCGTATTGCGGCAGCCTGCTTGCCCCTCTCGGGGATTGGTGGTATGGTTTGCCCACATGATCACCCTGTAAGGAGACACCCATGACGAAACAACCGGTTGTTGACCAGGACGCCTGCATCAGTTGCGGACTGTGCGTCAGCTCCTGCCCTGCTGTCTT
>DIKW01000012.1:0-159 GCA_002424705.1 Geobacter sp. UBA5608 | reverse complement strand
GCCATTCAGTCCGCCATTGACGGTTGCCCGGTTCAGGCCATCAGCTGGCAGTAGCGCCAGCATCTCCCACGAAAGGAACCACCGCCATGTCAAAGTATGTCTGCTCGCTCTGTCAGTATGTCTACGACCCCGCCGTGGGTGATCCGGACCACGGCATCG
>DIKW01000047.1 GCA_002424705.1 Geobacter sp. UBA5608 | reverse complement strand
CTCTTCATCCCCAGCTCGGCAGCCAGGCGAGAGCCCACCGACAAAGGTGTGGTGACACTATCCACAAAAAACAGGCCCCGCTGGCTGAGCAACGACAGCACAACGCGCATCTGCGGTTCATCTTCGGTGAAGGCCGAGCCCATATGGTTGTTGGCCCCCTTTGCCTGGGGAACCTGTGTGAAATACCCCTCCACCAGCTGCTGCAGCTTCGCCTGATCGTAACTCAGCAACAGGCCATTGGCCTCCAGACGTCGGCGCGGGTACTCCTTGGACTGCATCGGCAGGTGCAGCATCACCTCAGCCCCCTGCCCGGCGGCCAAGGCTGCCACCTCACGATCATGGCGCAGACCGGGAATCACCGCCAGGGTGAGTGGCACCCCGATGTCGGTCAGACTGCGTACCTCCTGCAGTGAACTGCCCATATCATCCACAATGATGGCCAGCTCGGCCCTGCCTGTCGGAACCGGTTGCTGCGCGGGTGGCAGCTTTACAGCAGGCCGCGGCGCATCGTCGGTGTAGTGTTCCCAGTCCGGCCCGGGCTCCTTGTTCGGCAGCGCATCAGCCGGTACAGATGAGGCCGCTGGCGGCTTGGCGACCGGCGCAGCAGGAGTCGCCTGCTGCTGCGGCCTGAACAATTCTTCCTGTCCTTGCCAGGCAAAGAAGTAGTAGCCACCCACCACCAGGGCCAGCAGCAGCACAAGGAAAACGGCAAGGGCGGTTGTGCCCTTGCCGTTCTGTTGTTTATAGCGATTGGTACGAGGCTGGCGCGGCTTCTGTGCCATCTACTTCTGCACCGAACCCAAGGTCTTGAGGATGTCCCAACTCTTGAGCAGATCCACGGCCCGCATCAACTGGTAGTCAACCTTGAGGGGATCAAGTGGCTTCCTGTCTTTGGCATCGTCCTGTTTATCAGCCGGTTTTTCGACCGGTTTATCGGTCGTGCCGTCACTCTCAAAGTGATTTTCCAGGTCCTTTTCCCGTACAAACATCATCTCGCGCTTGGTGGGCTCCTTGGGCAGCTCCACCTGCTCCACCACGATATCCGGGGTAATTCCCTTGGCCTGAATCGAACGGCCCAGCGGGGTGTAGTACCGGGCCGTGGTCAGGCGCAGACCGGAATCATCGGAAAGCGGGATGATGGTCTGTACCGAGCCTTTACCGAAGCTCTGGGTACCCATCACGATGCCGCGCTTATGATCCTGCAGGGCGCCGGCCACGATCTCGGAGGCGCTGGCGCTGCCGGCGTTGATCAGTACCACAATCGGATAGCCTGGCTCCTTGCTACGGTTGCTGGCAACAAACTGCATCTTGGATTCTTTTTCACGACCAGCGGTGTAGACGATCAGCTTGCCGTTCTCCACGAAGTGATCGGAAATTTTTACCGCCTGGTCCAGCAAACCGCCGGGATCATTACGCAGATCCAGCACTAGTCCAGCCAAGGGCTTACCCTTGTTTTCCTCAACCAGACTCTTCAGGGCCTTGGCAAAGTCTTCATCGGTCCGCTCCTGGAACTGGGCAACCCGTACGTAACCGTACCCGCCATCAAACAGGCGCGACTTGACACTTTTGACCTGAATGATATCGCGCATGAGCGGAAACTCTTTGGGACGGTCAAAACCTTCCCGCATGATGGTCAGCACCACCTTGGTGCCCTTAGGTCCCCGCATCCGTTTGACCGCGTCGGTGATCGACAGGTCTTTGGTAAAACGGTCATCGATCTTGATGATCTGATCACCGGCCTTGATGCCTGCCCGTTGCGCCGGGGTGTCCTCAATCGGTGAGATGACGGTCAAGATACCATCTTTGATACTGATCTCGATCCCCAGACCACCAAAGGCGCCCTTGGTGTCGATCTTCATCTCCTTAAAGGTATCGGGGGTCATAAACGAACTATGGGGATCAAGGGCGGCCAGCATGCCGTTGATGGCGCCGTAAATCAGTTTCTTGGAATCGACCTCTTCCACGTAGTTCTTCTTAACGATAGTCATCACATCGGTGAACAGCCCGATATATTCGTAATCGTTGCCACCTTGGGCGTTGCAGCGACGTTGGGTGCTGATACCGATAAAGGTGATCAGGGCAATCGCCACCACCATAAATCCAAGGGCTACCTTTTTGGTTCTGCCGGGCTTCTGCATGGGCGTTTCATCCTCCGCTTGATCGTGAAACAATACTAATTTTCTATACTACAACAACTACTCTCAAGAAACGATTTTTTTTACCTTATCGGACCCATCCCAACGGGTCCTCGGGCTTGCCCTGATACCTAACCTCAAAGTAGAGCACCGGGCCACGGCTAGAATCAACATCCCCCACCAAGGCCAGGGTATCTCCCCGCTTTACCTCACTGCCCACCTTGCGGGTAATCCGGCTGGCATGGGCGTACAAGGTGAAATAACCGCCTCCATGGTCAACAATCACCATATTGCCGTACCCCTTGAAGTAGTCGGCAAAGATCACCGTTCCCTCATAAATCGCCTTGATCTCGGCACCGGCAGCAGCCGCAATGAAAATGCCCTTGGTAAAGGTGTAGGAGTTAAACTCAGGGTGCTTGTGTTTGCCAAAGCCTTCAGCTAGTTCGCCCCGTACCGGCATCGGCATACGCCCCTTCTGGGAGGCGAAACCGCGGTCGGGAACCGGCGGCAGTTCGGGGGGTAGCTTGCGACTGCTGCCGGGCGTTCCCTGCTTTTGGAAGGCACGGCGCCGGCTCTCGGCCTCCAGGCGTTCCATCATGTTCTGCAGTCGGGCCGCATTGGCCTGCAGCACCTTGATCGACTGCTCATAGGACTTGCGATCACCCTGTACCTTGGATAGGAAACTGGCCTTTTTCTGTTTTTCCTGCTCGATCTCTTGCTTCTTGGAGGCGATGGTTCCTTTCAGCCGCTCCTTGCGCGAGGCGTCCTTTTCAAGCCTGATCTTCAACTGACGCAATTCTTCAAGCTTCTGGTTGTATTCAGCAAAAATCCGCTTGTCGTGCTCGAGCACAGAGCGCATGTAGCGGATATTTTCCGCCATCTGAGGGAAGCTCTCGGCTGAAAAAAACATCCGCACCGCACCCAGCTCACCGGCCTTATAGAGCGCAGTCAGACGCCGCTCAATCTGACGCTGCTTAAGCTGCGCCTCTTCGGTGACCCGCGCAACCTCGAGCTGGGTGCGACTGATAGCCCCTTCAACCGATGTCAGGTCACGATCAAGCTGTTTGAGCTCCGCTTCCTGACGTTCGAGGTTTTTCAGTATCTCCTGCAACTCCTGCGATACGGCTGCCTCAACCTTTTTGGTCTTTTTGAGCAGGGTCTGTTTTTCACGGATTTCTCGCCGCACCCCACGCAGTTCGTCATGGGGTGAGCTGGCCAGCACAACACCGGTCAGCAGTGCCAGCAGAGCAAGTATGACGACGACAAAACGCAGCATAGGGTCTAACTGTCCGCCATGAAACGACGCAGCGAGGTAATGCTGCCCATAAATCCCAGCAGAGCCCCGGCCAGCACCAGGCCCAGCATGAACTCAAACGGCAGGAAGGCCAGGCCGGAGGTGGCCGGATTGAAACTCAGAAAGTTTCCGGCATTGTGCAGAAACAGTTGGTACATCGCCACAATCAGGCCCAGTGACAGCAGACCGCCGGCCAGCCCCTGCAATAAGCCCTCAATCAGGAACGGCATCTTGATGAACAGCCGGGTGGCCCCCACCAGCGACATCACCTCCAGCTCATCCCGCCGTGCATAGACGGTCAGACGGATGGTATTGGAGACGATGAAGATCACCGCCACCAGCAGAAAACCGCCCACCAGCGCACCAACCAGACGCATGAAGGTCAGGAAGGTGTTAAAACGCCGCACCCACTCTTCGCCGTACTGAATCTCGCCGATACCGGGCACACCGCGCAGACGGCTGACATAGGCATCCACCGCCTCGCTGCTGCGGCTGTTCTTCTTGAGCGTGATCTCAAAGGAGGTCGGCAGTATCTCGGGACGCACCCCTTCCAGCAGGGTCTCCTGTCCCCTCAGACGCCCCTTGAACCGTTGCAGCGCCTCCTCGCGACCGACCCACTTAACCCTGGAAGTACCGGCCAAAGCCTGAATCCGGTTGCCAAGGTCGGTCTGCTCCTGAGGAGTCAGCTCATTGTCGAAATAGACCGTCACCTGCACCCGCTCACTCCAGGATTCGGCGGCGTTTTCGAGGTTAACCACCAGCAGCATGAACAGGGCCACGATCAACAGAGCAACGGTGATGGTGCCGATGGTGACGGCATTGACAAACAGATTCTGACGGATGTTGGTGACGGCCCGACCAACGAAGTAGCGCAAACGACCGCCTGCCCCCTGATGCGACATGGTGGGTCGCTTGATGACATTACGCGACGACCGCATCACCAACCTCCTTGTCTGGCGCCAGTTCGCCACCCAGCAGCCGAATGGTGCGGTAATGGGCCTGCTCGATCAGGCGCCGATCGTGGGTCGCCACCACCACGGTGGTGCCCTTGACATTGGCATCCTTGAAGATGTTCATGATCTGCTGCTTGTTGGCATCATCCAGGTTACCGGTGGGTTCGTCGGCCAGCAGTATCTTGGGGCTGTTGACCAGGGCCCGGGCCAGCGCCACCCGTTGTTGCTCGCCGCCGGACAAGCGCTGGGGCGTCAGGTGGATCTTGGACTCCATCCCCATCTGCCGCAGGATATGCATCACCCGCTTGCTGATGTCGTTGCGGTCCCAGCCCAGCACCTCCAGCGTAATGGCCACGTTTTCAAACACGGTACGATTGGGCAGCAGCTTGAAATCCTGAAACACCACCCCGATGGTACGCCGCAGAAACGGCAGCTGCGAACGACTGAAACGGCTGATGTTCTGGCCATCGATCAACACCTGACCACGGGTAGGGGTAAGGGCGCCATAGATCAGCCGCAACAGAGTGGTTTTGCCGGCGCCGGACGGACCGGTCAAAAAGACAAACTCCCCCTTGGCT
>DIKW01000078.1:3986-4362 GCA_002424705.1 Geobacter sp. UBA5608 | reverse complement strand
CCTGTACCCGTTTGGCCTTGCCTTCGCTGCGCTGGATCATCTTGGGCTCCACCAGCTTGACGGTGGAGGTGACCCCCAGCATATCCTTGATCTCCTTCTCGATCCTACGGCCCAGCAACTGCAGCACCTTGATCTCGTCGGAGAACATCTGCTCGTTGACCTCCACCTGCACCTCCAGGGTGTCCAGGTTATCCTTGCGGTCCACAATCAGCAGGTAATGGGGCTCGACCCCTTCCACCCGTACCAGGATTGATTCGATCTGGGAGGGAAAGACGTTGACGCCACGGATGATCAGCATGTCGTCCGAGCGGCCGCTTAAGCGGGCGATCCGGCCATGGGTGCGTCCGCAGACGCATGGCGTCCGGTCAATACAGGT
>DIKW01000078.1:0-3896 GCA_002424705.1 Geobacter sp. UBA5608 | reverse complement strand
ATGATCTCCGGAATGAAGTGGTCCTCCCAGATATGCAGTCCCCGCTTGGCCTCGATGCACTCGATGGCCACGCCCGGACCCATGATCTCGGACAGACCGTAGATATCGATGGCGTCCAGCCCCAGGTTGGCCTCGATCTCGGCCCGCATCGCCTCGGACCAGGGCTCGGCCCCGAAGATGCCGACCCGCAGCTTGGACGACTTGATGTCCACCCCCTCGGCAGCGGCCTCCTCGGCCAGGTAGAGCGAGTAGGAGGGGGTGCAGGTCAACACGGTGGAGCCAAAATCCTGCATGATCATGATCTGACGCTTGGTGTTGCCGCCGGAGATCGGGATCACCGAGGCCCCCAGCTTCTCGGCGCCGTAATGGGCCCCCAGGCCGCCGGTAAACAGGCCGTAGCCGTAGGCATTATGGATGATGTCACCCCTATGGGCGCCGGCCGCCACAAAGGAGCGGGCCATCAGGTCGGTCCAGGTGCTGATATCCTGCTGGGTGTAGCCCACCACGGTCGGCTTGCCGGTGGTGCCGCTCGATGCGTGAATCCGGACGATCTCTTCCAGCGGCGCAGCAAACAGGCCATAGGGGTAGGAGTCGCGCATATCCTGCTTGGTGGTGAACGGCAGCCGCTGCAGGTCGTCCAGACTGGTGATATCCTCCGGCTTCACGCCGGCCTGGTCGAATGACTGGCGATAGAAGGGAACATTGGCATAGACCCGCGCCACCACCGACTGCAGACGCTTGAGCTGCAACGCCTCCAGGGCGGCCCTGGGCAGGGTCTCGAACTCTTCGTTGAAATAGTTGGCCATCGAAGCGACCTCCTACAATGCCCGGCCCAGTGCAAAGGCCTTCAGGTTGATCTCCAGCGCCTTCTTGGGCACCATTTTCTCAAGGGCCTGTTGCCAGACCTCATCGGCAATGGAAAGCCGCTTTGAAACCGCGCCCAGCAAGACCGTGTTGGCGGCACGCACATCGCCGGCCGCAAGGGCCAGCCCCTGACCATCCACCAGCAGAAAATCCGGAAACTGGGCCTTGATCTTCTCCGCCAGCCCTTTGGGGTATTCGGCCTGGCCCAGCAGGATTGAGGGCGGCAGGATCCGGTAGTCGTTGACCACCACCTTGGCGCCGGGACGCAAGAGCGGCAGGGCGCGGCAGGTCTCCAGCAGTTCGAAGCCGAACAGGATATCCCCCTCCCCTTCCGGTACCACCGGGGAGAAGACTTCGTTGCCGAAGCGGACATGGGAGACCACGCTGCCGCCCCGCTGGGACATGCCGTGAATCTCGCTCTTCTTTACCTCATGTCCGGCCAGCATGAATGCCTCGGACAGGATCTCTGAGGCCAGCAGGATGCCCTGCCCGCCCACCCCCACCAGGAGGATATTGGTTACGGAGTCGTTCATTGCTTGCCCCCGATGGCGTTGAATTTACAGAGTTGCTGACAAACATTGCAGCCGGTGCAGAGCTGCGGATCGATAAAGGCCTTGCCCTTGGTGCCGGATGGGTCCGGTTTCCACTCGATGGCCGGACAACCGATCCGCAGACAGGCCTTGCAGCCGGTACACTTGCCCTGATCCACCTCCAGCACCGCACCCTTTTCGAACCGGCCGGCGCCCTTGATCAAAACGCAGGGCCGGTTGGTGATGATCACCGACGGCTCGGGACGGTTCATCTCCTCCTCCAGGGCCAGCCGGGTGGCATCCAGATCGTAGGGGTCCACCACCCGTACATGCTTGATCCCCAGCACCCGGCACAGCTCGGGAATATTGACCTCCGGGGCCGGTTCGCCGTCCAGGGTGAAGCCGGAGGCCGGGTTTTCCTGGCGACCGGTCATGGCGGTGATCCGGTTGTCGAGGATCACGACGGTGGCCGGTGCTTTGTTCCAGGCCATCTCCATCAGGCTGTTAACCCCGGTGTGCAGGAAGGTGGAATCACCGATCACCGCCACCACCCGCCGCTGCTCCTCAGGCGGCAGAGAGCGCACGATACCGGAGCCGTTGCTGATGGAGGCGCCCATGCAGACGCAGGTATCCATGGCGTTCAAGGGCGGCATGAACCCCAGGGTGTAGCAGCCGATGTCGCCGGTGACGTAGGCGTTGGCGCGGTTTAACTGATAGAACAGGCCGCGGTGCGGGCAGCCGGGGCACATGTTGGGGGGCCGAGGCGGCAGCACCTCAGGGGCAACGGTCGTCTTTACCGGGGCAGCGATCAGGCCGGCCGCGGCAAAGGCGTCACGGATACGGCCCGGCGAAAGCTCGCCGCACAACGAGATGATATCCTTGCCACGACAGGGGATGCCCATCGCCTTGACCTGCTCCTCAACAAACGGATCAAGCTCCTCCACCACGAACAGCTGCTTGACCTTGGCGGCAAAGTCGCGGATCAGGTTGTGCGGCAGCGGCCAGACCATACCTAATTTCAGCACGCTGGCCTCGGGCAGCGCCTCCCGCACGTACTGGTAGGTCACCCCGGCGCAGATGATACCGATCTCGTCTGAACGCAGCTCCATCCGGTTGAGGGCGGCGGTGTCGCCGTAACCGGAAAGCTGGACCGTACGGGCCTCAACGATCGGGTGTCTGACCCGGGCATTGCCGGGCAACATTACCAGTTTGGCGGCATCTTTGACCAGCTTGGGGGCCGGCAGATCGTTCACCCGCTCACCCAGCGCAACGATCGACTTGCCGTGGGAGATGCGGGTACAGCTGCGCAGCATGACCGGCGTGTCGAACTGCTCCGACAGCTCAAAGGCCAATTTTGTAAACTCTTTACACTCCTGGGAATCGGCAGGCTCCAGCATCGGCACCTTGGCAAAACGGGCGTAGTGGCGGCTGTCCTGCTCGTCCTGGGAAGAGTGCATCTCCGGGTCGTCGGCCACCACCAGCACCAGACCGGCCTTGACGCCGGTGTAGGAGGCGGTAAACAGCGGATCGGCCGCCACGTTGACACCAACGTGCTTCATGCAGGCCAGAGCGCGGGCCCCGCCGAAGCAGGCGCCGATCGCCACTTCCAGGGCCACCTTTTCGTTGGGGGCCCAGGAGGCGTTGATCTCCCGGTAGCGGATCACATTTTCAAGAATCTCGGTGGAAGGGGTGCCGGGATAGGCGCTGGCCACCAGGCAACCAGCCTCAAAGGCACCGCGGGCAATGGCTTCATTGCCGGACAGGATCTCTTTCATCAGACACTCTTTCTTGGACTGCGTGATTGGGTGTTAAAGGAGTAATTTATACACGTCCCGACGGAAGCTTGTCAATTCGTTTACTTTTGTTCAACCCCCTCAAAATCCCGCTTTGCTGGCTATTTGTGAACTGCTGCGGTTTGTGGTATGAACAATGGCATGGCATCGCTGCTCTGCATACGGGACCTCATACTGGACAATCGCTCACCTGCCCTCTCCCTTGTACTTGAAGCTGGGCAGCAGGTTCGTTGCATTATGGCCGATGACCAGCAGCTTACTCAGCTGCTCAGGCTCTGCACCGGCATGACCCTGCCGGACAATGGCCAGATACTGCTGGAGGGCAGCGACACCGTCACACTCTCTCGGCAGCAGTTGTTGCAGCTGCGCCAGCAGATCGGCATCGTCGATATATCCGGGGGGCTGATCGCCAACCTCAAGCTGTGGGAAAACATCACCCTGCCGATCTGCTACCGGCANNGGCAGCGTATCTGAGCAGGCTGAACAGCAGGCCTTGGCGCTGTTGGGCAACTTTGGGTATCGCGGCAACCTGTTGGCGCTGCCGGGGCACCTGTCGGTCTTTGAACGGCGCATGGCCGCCTTTATTCGCGCCGCCATCGCTACTCCCCGCCTGATGCTGTATGCCGGCTGTTTCGACAACCTGACCAACGACCAGCGCCGCCTGCTGTTCGACCAGGCGCAACTGCTGCACCGTTCGATTCCCGGGGTG
>DIKW01000082.1:14227-16676 GCA_002424705.1 Geobacter sp. UBA5608 | reverse complement strand
CCGGTCAACGCTTCCTCGAGCCGGGTCTGTTCCTGACCAACCCGCTTGACCAGATCTCCCTGGGTATGGCCCTGGTGCTGGGCACCGCCGGTATGCCGCACATCCTGATGCGTTTCTTCACCGTTCCCACCGCACAGGAAGCCCGTAAATCCGTCATCGTCGCCATGTTCATCATCGGCTCCTTCTACATCCTGACCACCCTGCTGGGCTTCGGCGCTGCCGTCCACCTCTCCCCGCAAGGCATCAAGCAGGTAGACGCCGGCGGCAACATGGCTGCCATGATGCTGGCCAAGGTCATGGGTTCCGAATTCTCACCCTTCATCGGCGACCTGCTGTTGGCCTTCCTCTGCGCCGTCGCCTTTGCCACCATCCTGGCCGTCGTCTCCGGTCTGGTCCTGGCAGCCTCCGCTGCCATCGCCCACGACATCTACGTCAACGTCATCAAAGACGGCCATGCTGACCAGAAAGAGCAAGTCTTTGCAGCCCGGATCACCTCCTTCTGCGTAGGCGCCGTTGGCATCCTGATCGGCATCGCCGCCGAGAAGCAAAACGTAGCCCACCTGGTGGCCCTGGCCTTTGCCGTTGCCTCCTCCGGCAACCTGCCGGTCGTGGTCATGTCGCTGTTCTGGAAGAAATTCAACACCGCCGGCGTGATTGCCGGTCTGGTGGTGGGCACCATCGCCTCCATCGGCCTGGTGATGGTCTCCCCCAACATGACCTATCCCGACCGGGTAGCCGACAACGCCAAGGCAGCCTACACCAAGCTTGAGACAGAGATTGCCGCCGGCAAGGTTGCGCCTGAGGCCATGGAAAAGACCCTCAAGACCATTGAAGACAAAAAGGCTGAAGAGGCCAAGAACCGCGGTGGCAAGTCGATGCTGGGCCTGTCCAAGCCGCTGTTCAACCTGAAGAACCCCGGCATCGTCTCGATCCCGCTGGGCTTCATCGCCGCCATCCTGGCCACCCTGGCCTTCCCCTGCCGCAGGGCAGAGGAGATGTGGGACGAGATCTATGTCCGCCAGAACACCGGCCTGGGCATGGCTAAGGCTATCGATCACTAAGGCTTTCCAATTCGATGACCTGTGCTATAGTGGGGGAGGCTTTTGGCCTCCCCTTTTTTTAGCTGACTACGAGGAGTTGCGTGGACACACACCGATCTGACCAGGGCGGCACCAGCATATTGGACGCGCTTCCCGCATTGACACAGATCAGCAAGGTCTGCACCGCAGCCGAGATCGGGCTGGTGCTTGATCGTCTGCAGGCCGAGCTGGACAGTGAGCGGCAGCGCTTCAACCAGTGGGAGGCCCAGGCAAACCTCCAGCGTGAACTGATCGCGTCATCCGATCTTTGCTCGCTGCAGGCCATTCACGATGAACTGAACCGGATCGAGTTGGAACGGTTTCTGGTGGCCAACTCAGTTACCAATCTTCATCACTCCTGTACCCATTACCGTGATCTATTGGCCGAGCGTGCCGTAGAACTGGTGGCCGATGCCCTGTCCGCTGAGGGTAGAGGTGCGGCTCCGGTTCCCTATGCCCTGATCAGTATGGGCAGCGATGGCCGTGAAGAGCAGACCCTGATCACCGACCAGGATTACCTGATTGTGTATGGTGATGGCGGCGGAGAGGCGGCTGACGCCTGGTTTGAGGAGTTTGGCACCCGTCTGGTGGATTGTCTGGAGCAGGCCGGCTTCAAACGCTGCACCGGCGACATCATGACCAGCAACCCCACCTGGCGCGGCTCTTTTACCCAGTGGCGCAAGCGGTTGTTTGCCATCGTGCGTTACGAGGTAGAGGATTTCGCCAAGAATATGATGGACCTGATCGTGCTGTCCGATGCTCGTTACGTGGCTGGCGACAACCCGTTGGGGGAGCGGTTCATCGAGCTGGTGCGGGATAGGGAGAAAGAACACTTTCAGGTGCTGTGGGGCATGGCCCGGGCTGCCACCGAGATGAAGCTGGCCCTTGGCTTCATGCGCCGTCTCTGGACTGAGCCCAGCGGCGAGCACAAAGGCGAATTTAATATCAAGTTGCTGGCCTGGGCGCCGCTGGTGATGAATGTCCGGATTCTGGCCATCAGCCAGGGGCTGGCCGCCACCAGCACCGTCCATCGGATCAAGCTACTGGAGCAGGAAGGAAGCTTTTCATCAGCCGTTGCCCAAGGTTTGCTGGATGCCTATGAAATCCTCACCCGCTACCGGATACTGATGCAGATCAAGGTCATCAAGGGGATCCAGAAAGACTCCTACCATCTTGATCCGTTGATGCTGGATCATGACGAGCGCGAGCGGATTCGGCAGGCCGTGTTACAGATCGAGGATCTGCAGAAGTCAATCCACACCACCTTCAATATCATGTAGGGCTTGACAATGCACCAGTGCTTTGCTAGATATACCACTTCACGCGCGCTTAGCTCAGCGGGAGAGCACTGCCTTCACACGGCAGGGGTC
>DIKW01000082.1:0-14210 GCA_002424705.1 Geobacter sp. UBA5608 | reverse complement strand
CGTAAGCAGAGCCTTTTTTTGTAAACTGTGCTACAACAGGCCAAAATGGCCTAGGCCAGGTAGCGCGAGACACACGACAAACAAGGTCCATCAATGGTTCAAGATCATTTTCAACTGGTAAGTGTTGCTGATGGCAAGACGGACGCTGACGCCATCATAAAGGTGTTTGCAGAGATGCATGCCGGGCGCCTCAAAAGCGACCTGACGCTGCTCAACTACTGCAATGAAATACCGGTCAGCTACGGCACTACTATTCTTGCAGTGGACAAAGACAGCGTCGAACTGTCTGTCCATGAGCACCAGGCCCAGATTCTCAAACAGAACAACAGCACACTGATCAAGAGCAAGGCATTTGCCAAGGACCTTGCAGTGCACTGCTACGCAGCCTATGTCAACGTCACCAAAAAAGTGGCTATTCTGCACAATTTCGCCTATGCCCAAGTGCGGGCTGACCGGCGTGAGGCGGTGCGGGTCAGGGGGCATGGCACACTGCCGGCCCGTTTTTTCTGTGAGCATATCCAGATTGAAGGCACCGTGATCGACATCTCGGCCAGCGGCATCTCGCTATGGGTTGAGGGGCCCCTTCCGGCCACCGTTGAAGGTGCCGGCGTGATGGCCTTCAACCTGCTGGATTCGCCCCTGACCATGCCGGCCACCTTTGTCAGGGCCAAGCCAACCGGTGACAACCGGCAGGTCGCCATCTTCACCATTACCCCCGACCGGCTGACCGACACCGTCATCGGCAAGTACATCTACCAGCGTCAGGTAGAGGTGATTGTGGCGCTTAAAGAAGGCCTTGTGGTGGATTAGGGGCGGGAGTTAAACGGAAATCGTCATTTGCAGGGCCTGACACCATTGAGTGCTCAGGCCCTTGGTGTTTGTACGCCCGATTGCCATGGAACTGGACGAACGGGTATAAATCGAGTATACAAATGCATAGACTTAAAGGTTTTTTGGCTGTTTTTGTCTGAACGGGAACGGGTGCGATGAAACGGTACGTCTTTCTGAGCAATAACAGGGGATACACCTACCTGTTTGTCCTGCTGGCCGTGATGCTGATGGGCATCATGCAGGGGATTGTGGGACAGAGCTGGAAGGGTATCATGCAGCGTGAGCGGGAAGCGGAGCTGCTGTTCCGGGGAATGCAGATTCAGGATGCCATCGCTCGTTGGCACCAGCCGAAACCTGATGTTCAGCAGCATGTGGCCACTCCGCTCAACGACCTGAAAGACCTGCTGCAGGATCCGCGTACCCCGGCCAAGGTGCGCTATCTGCGCAAGCTGTACCGCGATCCCATCACCAACCAGGATTGGACTGTGATTCGTGAACCGGTTCGTGGTATTGTGGGCGTTGCCAGCTCCAGTAAGGATGCCGTGATCAAAAAGGACAACTTTCCCGATCAGCTCAGGCAGTTTGTCGGGGCACAGCGCTACGACCAGTGGCAGTTTGTGTATGCTGCTGCAAAGACGACAGAAAGCGTCCCGCTCACACCTCCTGCCGTAATAGGCCGGTGATTGGAGATTGATGATGAATGCCTCTTCATGCAAAATTTTTCAGTGCTGTTGCCTACGGGGCTGAGCGTGAAAATGCCGGTACTTAACTAACCATGCCCCTCTTTATCTGTAAGCTCGGGGCCCCTGAAGGAGCCATTATACAGCGCAAGCTGGAGGCGGCGGATGAACGCCAGCTGCGGGACGGGCTGTTGGCCCAGGGCTATCATGTCTTCAGTGTGCGCAGGGTATCGTCGGGGCTGCTGGATATTTCAAAGTGGCTGCGTCAGGGCAGACGAATTGACAATCGCGAGCTTCTGGCCTTTAACCAGGAACTGATCGTGCTCTTAAAGGCTGGTATGCCGATCGTGCCGGTGCTGGATGCCATCCTTGAACACCGCATCAAGTCCGGTGGACTGTTTGCAGATGTGCTGAAGCAGGTGCGGGAAGATGTCAAGGGGGGGGCGGCCCTTTCAACCGCTCTGGAGCGTCACGTCACACTGTTTCCCCCCCTGTATCTGGCATCGGTCCGGGCCGGTGAGCGGACCGGCGACCTGCCCCACACCATCCGGCGCTATATCGTTTTTCTCAAGCGGGCCGAAGAATTACGCAAAAAGGTGATTGCTGCCCTGTTTTATCCTGCCATCCTGATAGGGGTGGCCACTGCCGCCATCTCCCTGCTCCTGATCTACGTAGTGCCTACCTTCAGTCAGGTCTATGCTGATGCCGGCTCACAGCTGCCCCTAATCACCCGTATGCTGATCTCGTTTACCCGCGGGCTGCGCTTCACTGCCATCGTCTGGCTGCCGGCCCTGTTCGTAACGGGGTATGGCTTGCAGCGATGGGCACGATCAAACCCCGGACGGCAGCGGATCGACCGCTGGAAGCTGGCCCTGCCGGTGTTGGGGGACCTGTTCTTCAACTACGCTGTGGCCGGTTTTTCCCGCACCCTGGCCACCTTGTTGGGCAGTGGTATTCCGATTGTTGAATCACTGCGGATGTCGCTGGGCACCTTGGCGAACCGGCACCTGGAACAGGGGATGCTGACGGCGATCCATCAGGTTGAGGAGGGGGGCCGTCTTTCGGTGGCTTTGGAGCAGCTGCAGTTGATGCCGCCCCTGGCCCTGCGGATGCTGGGGGTGGGGGAGAGCACCGGCTCGCTGGAGGAGATGCTCTCCGACATTGCCGAACACCTGGAGGCCCAGATCGAAGAGCGCCTCAAGATATTGACCACCGCCATCGAGCCGGCCGTGATGGTCATCATGGGCCTGGTGATCGGCTTCATCATCCTGGCCATGTACCTGCCGATCTTCAAGCTGGCCGGTACGGTGGGATAGGAGCACACGCAGGGGACAGTCCCTTGCAGACGAGTGAACGGGACACCATGAACACGACACAGCACAAACGGTTGAGCGAGATACTGGCGGACCTGGACGCCCTGACTGCAGAGCAGATTGATTTGGTGCTTGCGCGGCAAGCCGCTCAGGGTGGTCGTTTCGGTGAGGTCGCCCGGACCTTGGGGCTGGTGGACGAGACGTTGGTTGCCCGGGCCCTGGCAGCGCAGCTGGGGTTGCCATTCATTGATCTGAGTAGCTTCAAGGTGGACCCAGTCTTGTTGAACGTGCTGTCACCTGAGGTGATGTACCGTTACCAGGTCGTGCCATTGGAGCAGGAAGGTGAGCAGCTCACCATCGCGGTTGCCGATCCCACCGCGGTGCTACAGCTGGACGAGCTGGAGCTGCTGCTGGGGCGGCCGCTGCAGTATGCGGTTGCAACGGCATCGGCCATCGACCGGCTGCTGAAGGGTGGTGAGGGGACCCGGCGGGTGCTGCGGGATGTATCCGAGGATTTTCTGCTGCAGCTGGTGAAGGAAACCGACAGCGGCGAGGAGGTGCTCTCGCTGGAGAGTCTCTCGGCCGACACCGCCTCCAGCCCGATTGTGAGGCTGATCAACACCACCCTGCTGGATGCCCTGGAGCGACGGGCCAGTGATATCCATATCGAGACCGGCCACGATGGCGTTACCATCAAGTACCGGATCGACGGGGTACTCTACCAGGCCAACGACCCGATTGACCTGCACTTCCAGGGACCGATCATTTCTCGGCTCAAGATCATGAGCGAGCTGGACATCTCCGAACGGCGCATCCCCCAGGACGGCCGTTTCAAGATCCGCCTCGGTGAGAAGTCCATCGACTTCCGGGTTTCGATCATGCCCAGCGCCTATGGCGAGGATGCCGTGATCCGGATCCTGGACAAGGAGAGCATCGCCGCCGAGATGCAGGGCTTAAGCCTGGAACATCTCGGTATTCACCCCCGTGAATTGGTCCGCATCCGGCGCAAAATTCGCGAGCCCTACGGCATGGTGCTGGTAACCGGCCCCACCGGCTCAGGCAAGACCACCACCCTGTATGCCGCCCTGACCGAGATTCACACCGGTCTGGACAAGATCATCACCATCGAGGACCCGGTGGAGTACCTGCTGAAGGGGGTGCTGCAGATTCCGGTCAACGAGAAGAAGGGGCTGACCTTTGCCCGTGGCCTACGTTCGATCCTGCGCCATGACCCGGACAAGATCATGGTGGGGGAGATCCGTGATCCCGAAACCGCCCAGATCGCCGTGCAGTCGGCCCTGACCGGCCACCTGGTGTTTACCACCGTCCACGCCAACAACGTGCTGGATGTGATCGGCCGCTTCACCCACATGGGGCTTGATCCCTACAATTTTGTTTCGTCATTAAACTGCGTGATGGCCCAGCGTCTGGTGCGAAAGGTTTGCAAACAGTGCCGCCGTCCGGTGGAGCTGAGCGATCAGCAGCTGCATGAAGCAGCCATCGACCCGGCACGGCGAGCCAGTGCCACCTTTGTTGAGGCGGTGGGTTGCGATGCCTGCAACAACACCGGCTATCGCGGGCGTTCGGCCATTGTCGAGTTTTTGGAGATGAACGACGAGCTGCGGGATCTGATCGTCTCCAAGGCACCTGCCAGTCGCCTGAAGCAGGCCGCCCGTGAGTATGGCACCATTTTTCTGCGCGAGGCAGCAGTGGAAAAACTGTGCAGCGGTGAGACCACCCTGCAGGAGATCAACCGGGTGACCTTTGTAGAGTAAGCGGGAGTAGCCTTCCTTGACGTACTAATCTTGCTTACGGAGCCGATACGGTCACGGTCTGGCTGGTCTCACCGGTCGGGTTGACCACCTGCAGGCGCAGTTCTTTTGGGGTGGAGGAGTAGGGCAGCCGTCGGTAGACCATGCGGGTACAGTCAAGCACGTGCAGTTGTTCACCCTGGGGGGTGCCGGCGGTGTCGATGCGGGTGCCATTCACCAGCAGGGCGCTGGTCTGCTGGAAGTTGCTGCCGTAGATCAGCAGCTCGTAACTGTTGACCTGATCGGTGCCGATGGAAACGTTGGTGAGCTCCGGTGCGGTGATGATGGCAAGTCCCAACGGGGTGGTGGTGTACTCGCCGTTTTTGACCGCCACCTGATGCAGGCCGCCACGGGTGACGGGGGCGGTAAAGCGGATCCGGTCGGTTGTCAGCACATGGCTGCGGATCACGGCGCCGTCAAACAATAGCTGGGAGGAAGGCAGAAAGTTGCGACCAGTCAAGGTGATCTCCCGCGCGTCGTTGTCTGCACAGGAGGTGATACGGTCGGGGGCGATGCTGACCGCCACCGGCTTGAGCGGCACCACGCTAAAGGCGTAGGAGCGGGTCGTGCCGTCTCGCCCCCGTACGGAGAGAGAGTGCTGCCCCGGCGGTGTTTCTGGATCGATGGTAAAGGTTATCCTGCGATCATCCAGTGCCCGCCAGGACACTTCGCTGCCGCTGAGCAAGAGGTCCATGCCATCCTGTATGCTAGTGAGGGAAACTATAACCTGGCTGCCCGGCTCCGCTTGGGAGGGGACGATGCTGAAGACCGCCACGCCGCCGGGTCTCATGCTGGTGCGAGATGCCTGCGGGGCGGCGAAGGCTGTGCCCAACTGCACGAAAATGCCAGTAATCAGCAGGCAGCACAAGCTTTTCAGCGACATAACGATTACCTTTCACCTTTCAAAATCACTTTTGCCTTACCAATCCTTATACGGTATGCCGTTACTGCCGATCAGTTCGGAACCGCTCTGTACATCGTAGACATTCCCCTTGGGCAGCGGTAGCGTTCCCACCGCCGCCGTATTGCCGTCAGCGGTCTCGGGGGGCAGCTCAGCCGAGGGCGGCACGATGATCCAGGTCTCGGCGCTGCGGGTAAAGGGGTCCTTGGGGATGGACCGCAGGTACTTGCGCGCAGTCAGGTCCTCAAGTCTTTCCGGGTACCTGCCCTGGTCGGCATGAAACTGATCGATGGCCGAGCGGATGCCATACAGGTTTTCCTGTAGCACCGCCTCGCGGGCTCGGATCAGGGCCCACTGATAGTTGGGGATGGCGATGGCGGAGAGGATGGCGATGATAGCCAGCACGATCATCAACTCAATCAGGGTAAACCCGCGCGCCGTCGTCAGTGCGCCGCCCGTCGCCCACCGACCGTCTCGTTCCGTTCGCCGCCCTCTGTGATTACCAGTCTTTATACCTGCTGCCATCAATGGCAACTCCTTCGCTCAATGAGTAGATGTCAAAGACATCCTCACGGCCCCAATTGGTTGAGTCCGGTTGGTCGCTGTAGGAACGTAGGCCCCACTGCGGCGGTTGCCCGGGAGCGGGCGGGTTCATCGGATCAGCCGGAATGCGGCGCAGAAACTTACGTTTTGACCCGTACAGACCGCCGAAATCATCCCCTTCCACCAGCAGCTCAAGGGTTCTGGGATAGCCCGAAAGATTCTCAACCGCCATGAGCTTCTTCAGTTCGATCGCCTTATCATAATGCTTCTTGTAGTCGTCAATGGCGGTGCGGATGGTGCGCAGGTTGCGCCGCAACTCGATCTCTCGGGTCCGCTGAGCGGTCATCCGCGTAAAGGGCAGCACTGCCGAGGCCAGCAGCGCCAGCAGGGCTACCGCCACTAGCAGTTCCACCAGGGTAAAGCCTCTGAGCTTCCATCGTTTCATGGCTGGCTGGTCGACCTTGGTTGGTCTAGGGCCGGCTCGACTGGAGGTTCAATTGGCGGCGCAGGGCCTTGAGGATCAACGGTGGATTGCTCCGGCCGGGGCTGGGGCTGCTCCGATGGGTCTGCTGCGGGTTGGTACACCGGTGCTGGCTGGGAAGCCTGCGGTTGCGCCGCAACGTTGGGCGGCAGGGCGGAATCCGCCGGAGCTGTGTATTCGGGCACCTGTTCGAAGGAAGCATAGGGTGCCGACAAGGACGGGTCATCCTCCTTACCGGAGCCAAATGAGGTCAGGCGCGGCCCCAGCACCGTCACTCCCCGTACCAGGCGTGGTGTGATGGCCAGGATCAGCTCAGTCTTGTCCTTGCTGGTCTCGTTGCTGGAGATCAGTGGTCCGATCAGCGGCAGATCCCCCAGCAGAAACACCTTCTGGGTGCTGTCGCTGCTGCTGCGGGAGATCAGCCCGCCGATCACACTGGTTTCGCCGTCTTTCAGGCTTAACACCGTATCCAGATTGCGGGTGCCGATGGTCACCACCGTCGTGGCGCTGTCCGCTCCCCCCACGGTCTCACGAGAGATGATGGAGCTGACCTCCAGCCCCAGTTTGATGGCAACCTCGTTATTCAACTGGATGGTGGGCTCGGCATTGACCTTGATACCCACATCCACGTACTGCACATTGGTCTGGGAAAGGGTGCCGCTGGTGGCCAGAGTGGCGGTGGTGATCGGTACCCTGGTGCCGACGTTGAACTTGGCCTTCTCGCGGTTTTTGACCCTGATCTTGGGATTGGAGAGCACCTCGCCGTTGGCCAGGGTCTTGCCGAAGTTGAACTGGGCATTGGGTACGGTGACATAGCCGCCGAAGCCCCGGATGCTGAAGGCCTTGACCAGGTTGGTGGGCGATGCATTCACCGGTGACGTGGTAGAGCTTACGGACTGCAGCGAGGTCGCCAGCAGGTTGTTGCCGTTAAAAGCCCCCAGTTGGACATTGTAGTTGCTTAAGAGCAGCCCCACGTTCTTGGCGTTCTTGTCGCTGACCTCGATCACCTCCACGTCCAGCAGCACCTCGGCATCGGGCAGGTCGTTGGCCTCGATGATCTTCTCCACCACGTCGGCCACTTCGCGGGTATCCCGCACCACCAGGGCGTTGGCCGCCTCGTTGATGTACAGACGCCGCACCTGCAGCATGGTTCGCACCAGGTTCGCGGCCTGCTTGGCGTCAAGATGGGTGAGCGGCAGGGTGGTCACCACCAGGTTCTGATACTGTTTGCTCTTCTCAGCGGTCTGTGGATAGACCAATACGGTGCTGCTGTTCAGCGTGGCATACTCCAGTTTGAACTGGTCGGCCAACAAAAGCAGTACCTGTTGCAGCGGCACCGTGTCGAGCGGCAGCGTGACCGGCTGGTCTTTGACTGTTTCATCAAAAATGAATTGGATGCCGGATTGCTGGCTGATCCTGTTAAACAGACCCTTGAGTTGCCCGTTGCGGAAACGTAATGCCAACGGTGTCGGCGAGCTGGGCAGCAGGGTGTGGTTGTTCAGGCGGACGGTGGGGCGCTTGATGCTGCGGTTCACGCTGTCATGATAGTCGGGGTTGTCGGGCTGCAGCTCGAGTGCTCGCTGAAATGCCTGCAATGCCAGTTTGGGCTTGTTGGTCCGTTCAAAGTCCAGCCCTTCTTGATACAAACGGGTCGCTTCTTCCAGACGGGCAGCGTGTGCAGCATGCTGCTCAGCCTCCGTCAAAGACGGGTTGAGGGCCGCTGCCGCCTGAAACTGTTCCCGTGCGTCTGCGTACGCTCGCTGTTCCAGCAGGCGGTGTCCCTCATCAAGCCTGCGGCGAGCCGCTTGCTCCCGCGTCTTCAGAAAGTGCAGCCGGTAGTCGGCTGCTTCCGGATCGATCCTGAATGCCTCAGCGTAGCGGTACATCGCCTCTTCAACCCGTCCCTCTTTTTCCAGATCCCGAGCTTGATTGAAGGTGCTGCGGGCTGCTGAACAGCCGGCCAGCGTCAGAATCAACAGTGTCGCCAGCAGAGGGCGGAGAAGCGGTGGTATCCGGATCAGTCGGTCGGACATGGTTACCAGGCCAGCCGGAAGTCGGTGGACAGCATTTGAACGGCAACCATGACCAGAAAAAGCAGCATACATGCCAGCGATACCTGCGCCAGGCGTCGCTGCAGGACGGGAACGGCGCTGGCCAGGCTGACGATCCGCCGGGCCGGCATCACAAGCCCTACACCGATACCGCTGATACCGCCTCCCAAAAGTGCCGCATAGAGCGGATAGCCGACGGCCTGGTATTCCCGCTGCAGGATGCAGAACGGACAATGGTGAGTTGGCAGTTCGTAGTAGTAGAGGCTGATAAACGAGATGATTGCCGCCAGGGCACTGACCATGAACAGGCTGCTGGCCAGGCTGAACAGCCAGCCGCCGCGGCCCGTCAGCACAAACCAGCCACCGCTGGCAAGGGCAACCAGGCTGCTGACTCCGAACCAGATGGCCATGGTCCAGTGGGATAGCCCGGCCAGTTCACCGGTAATACCGGGTTGCTCGCTACTGAACAGGCTGCCGCAGCACGAGGTGATCAGATTACCCTGCAGGTTCAGCACGTAGCTGAACAATAGCACGGTTTCAGTCAGCACCAGCGCCGTCATGAGCACCACCAACAGGTACTTGGGCCGGATCAGCGGGTAGTCGTAGCCCTGGTTGTCGGCATGGTTCAGTATCAGCCAGCCACCGGCCAGCAGGCAGTTCAACAGCTTGAGCAACAGGGTAGGATACCCGTACTGGTTGGCCTGCAGGGTGCCGGCGGCGCACATGGCGCCGGTGAACACGGTGTGCAGATCGTCGGCTGTATAGATGAACAGAAACAGTGACAGGATCTGAAACAGCAGGGCATAGCCCAGAATGGTGGTAATCAGATAGGTACGCTGCTCCAGCGCCAGTTGCCGTTCGCTGCCGCTGCCAAGATCCCAGAACCGCAGGATCCGCAAGCCGTGCCAGCTGGCTGCCAGCAGCAACAGGCTGATGGTCAGGCTGGCAGTCAGCAGCGCCAGGATACCCGGATGCTGTATCATGCCGAATCCTGACCCGCGACGATCCTGCCGTCCCGCAGTTCGATCACCCGGTCAACCAGGGGGGAATCGTACACCAACGGGTCGTGGCTGGCCACCAGCACCGTGGTGCCGGCTGCCTTCAAGGCGCCGATCCGCTCCATCAGCTCACGGGACAGTCGGCTGTCCAGGTGGGCGGTCGGTTCATCGGCGATCACCGCCAGTGGCTGGTTGATCAAGGCCCGGGCGATCGCCACCCGCTGCAGCTCTCCGCCGGAGAGCCAATCCACCGGCGAACGGGCCTGGCGAACCAGGTCGAACTGCTCCAGCAACTGAGCAGCCCGGTTGCGCAGGCTATTCCAATCCTCACCGCAGGGATAGACCGGCAGCATGATGTTTTCAAGGGCACTGATCCCCTTGACCAGATGGAACTGTTGAAAGATGAACCCGAAGGCGCGGCGGCGAATTTCCGTCAGAAATCGTTCAGGAAGTCCGGAGACGTCAAAGCCTGCAGTGACGTCAGCGGCATCGAAAAAAGAGGTGGTTACCCCCCGCAGCATGATCCTGCCACTGGTGGGCCTGGCCATACAGCCGATCAGCGACAGCAGGGTGGTCTTGCCCGATCCGCTGGGCCCCTTGAGCACCGTCAGGCGGGCCGGTTCGATGGTCAGGTCTACCTGATCCACGGCGGTAAACTGGTCATTACGGCCCACGCTGTACCGTTTGGTGACCTGTTGCAGTTCGATCATGGCTTTAGGACCTCATGGCGGCATCGGGGGCGATGGTGGCGGCCAGCCAGGCCGGAATGATGGTGGCAGCCGTGTACGGCAGCACCGTCAGGGTAAACAACACCGCCAGTTGATAGCCGTCGATCACCGGCACCAACCTAAACTGGGGATAGAGGACAGCCCACCCTTTAAGGGCGTGGCTGAAAAGTGCGGCTGAACCGAAAAAGACGTGCAGGTAGGCCAGCAACACCCCTGCCATAAACGCGCTCAACGAGACGGTAGTTCCCTCCCAGAACTTGAGCAGCAGCACATCGGTGGTTTCCCAGCCAATTGATTTGAGGATGCCTATCTCCCGACGTTCCTCGGCTGAGAGTCCTGTTGCCTTGTCCCACGCGAAAATCACAAACGCCAGCACCGCCACCCCCAACATGACCACGATCATACCCCCACGCCAGTCGAACAGCGAGTCATAGGTCCGCAGCAGCTCACTTTTCAGAATCGGCCGTGTGTCGGGAAACTTGGCCGCAACCTTGTTGGCCACGGTGATCAATTCGCGGGGATTGGCCACCGTTACTGCCAAGTCGGTTGCCACGCCTGCCGGCAGGCTGAACATGGCCTGAAAATCCTGACGGGCCATCAGCACCAGGTCCGCAGCCACCAGTTCCGACGCATGGGGCAGAATCTCCGTAACGGTCAGCAGCAGGGGCAGTCCGTGGTAGGAGCGGAAGTTCAGCAGATCGCCGGCCGTAATGCGCTGGTTGCGCGCTACGCCGCTGCCGATGATGATGCTGCCCGGCTGGAGCGGTTCCGTATCGCGCACCAGCAGGGTGTAATTGGCCTTGAAGACCGGATCGTAGTAATAGCCCCACAGCCGTGGTGTTACCGAGGAAACGCCCCGGATGGTACTGATGATGTCACCATAGCCGGTGGGGATCAGATCATGCCGTCCGGCCACCATCCTTTGCACCACCATGTCCGGCGCTTCGCTCAGCACCAGTGCCGCCTCCCGTTTCAGGGCCTGAACAAAAAAGATCAGAGAGGCGATCACGGCGATCAGCAGGGTGTAAACCGCAAATAACGCCAGGTTTTTAGTCTTTCTGCGCAGCAGTGACGACAGAGCGAAGTCGAGGATGGCACGGTGACGGTTAAGGACGCGGGACATAGATCCTCTGCAGAGTGGCGGGTGGGGTTACCAGCGAGCCGGACGGAAAATGCTCAAGGGCAACCGGGTGATCCTGGAACGGCGCGTGTAGATCGGCCATGGCCGGGTGCCGTGTGTAGCGGGCCTCGGTAAACAGACAGAGGTCTGTCAGACGCAGCTGACGTACCAGCAGCGCCCGTTCGCATTGCTCCGGTTGGCGGGCGCCAACCTCCAGATTGGCATGTAGCCCCATTAGCAGGCCCAGGACGCCACTACCCAGCAGCAGCATTATGAAAGCGGTTGAAGGGCGCATGGGGCTCCGGGGTTACTCCAGGGTTTTCAGCAGGGTAGGGGTCACGTCGCCGTAGCGTATGATCTGGGTCCCCTGGTGGTCAAGCATGAATTCCCGGGCGTCGTCCAGTCGCTTAAAGGGGATCAACTCATGCCCCATCGGGCCGTAAACCTTGCTGCCGATCACATAGTAGGCGGTCTTGGCGTCTATCGGCTGCAGTGAGTAGTAGTCCTTCACCCACAGCCTGTCCACCATGGCGGCTGTTCTGCCCGGCGTATAGCGTTGCGGAGTGCCCAGGTAGGTGAACAGGTCCTTGGCGCCGTCAAACCAGGCATGGCTGCCGTCCTTGAAGGCGACGGTGGCAACCCAGGACGGATACTTTTTGACGAACATCCCGCAGACCGGGCATTTGTCCTTGGGGCCCGGTGCCGACGGGTGCGGGGTAGCCGATGCCCCCCTAGCCGGGCTGTGCAGGGAACCGAGGCAGAGGAGGAGCGCGAGGACAATGAGATAACGGGTCATGGAAGTGCCTTCTTGGATCCCCGCAGAGTGACCATCTCCCCTCTCCAGGAGAAGTGGGGAGTGAACGGGTGTCTCAGTGCGCGTGCTGTTGTTTCATCCGTTTTGCGGCTCTACGCTCACGGATCATCTTAATATCCAGGTACATATCTTCATAACTGACCCTGATGGCGTCATCAAAGCTGCCGATGGAACCCTGGTGAGACTTGATAAACGCCTCAGCCGCGCTTTGGTCAGCAAAGGCCCATTTGGCCCGTGAGGTCATCACCCCCATCTTGTCGCCGCCAATCACCCAGACTGCCGACTCGGCATTGATCAGCTTCCTGGTATCATAGGCGCCCACTTCCAGGGAGCTGGGCTGTTTGTCGATATGGGTGGCCAATTCCACTGCCATGCAATGGATGCTGCAGGTGCCGGTTGAGCTGCCGTCGCTGTACCTTACCAGCATCCGGCTATGGGCAAACTTGGTGCGGTTCATGCCGCAATAGGTGCAGCTGTCCGGCGCCTCGACAGGTTGGTCTGCCACCACGGTGCCGACGGTAAGAGACAGCAGGAACAGTGCGGCGATCAGCTTCGGAACCATCTTCATAGAAACCTCCAGCTATGTGGGTTTGTAGCGCGGATTGGCCGTGTTGTCCAGCCGTGGCGCTACCGGTGACCGAAAAGACCACCGTCTAACTCGGGCATATCTTGCAAAAATCGTGACATGCGGTATGAGTGGACAACAGGTAGCGCATGTTTGCTGTCTTTTTGCCCCCATTCTGGGGCATGTGATTTGTCTCAGTTTGAGACGAAATGCCGGTGCCTGTAACGGTTTGCATCGCTGGTCTTTCATCAAATCAGCAGGTTGTGTCGATTATTGTCTGGACCAACGCTGACAAACATGATACCACCCACCCATGTATTGTCCAGCGCCAGGTAGGTAAAAGGTTGTGCCAATGGCTGCTCACCGCAAGACACATTGCTCGTTGCTGGATGCTTCCGGAAAGGTGTTGCACCGCTCCGAGATCATCCAGCAGTTTCCTGCCCTGATCTGGCATTCCGACTCCGATGGCCTCTGCGACTACTTCAATCTGACCTGGCTCAGCTTCACCGGACGCACCCTGCAAGAGGAGCTTGGTGATGGCTGGGCCCAGGGGGTGCATCCCGACGATCTCGACCAGTGCCTCTCAACCTTCCGTGACGCCTTTGCATCCCGCCAACCCTTTGTGATGGAGTACCGGCTGCGCCGTTATGACGGCGTATACTGCTGGATTGAGGACCACGGTTGCCCCCATTATGCCCTGGATGGCAGCTTCTGCGGCTACATCGGCAGTTGCTACGATATTACCGCCCACAAGGCGTCCGAAGAGACCTTGCGCCAAAGTCAAGACGCGTTGCATCATCTGGTGGACGAGCGTACCGAGGCCCTGGAGGAAAGTCATCAACTGCTGGAAAGCATCTCACGCCAGGTGCCGGGAGGCATCTACCAGTTCCGCCTGTTTCCCGATGGTCATTACTGTATCCCCTACGCCAGTCAGTCCATGATAGAGCTGTTCGAGGTCGATCCCGACGAAGTGCAGCATGATGCGTCACGACTGTTCAGCCGGATCCTGCCGGAAGACCTGCCCGGCATGCTGGATTCGATTCACGAATCGGCCCGGACCCTGGCGCCCTGGCAGCATGAATTCCGGGCGGTCAGTCCGTCAAAGGGCACCCGTTGGTTCCGTGGGGATTCACGTCCTCAACGGCAGCCCGATGGCAGTGTGTTGTGGTATGGCTTTGTCACCGACGTGACCGAGCGCAAGGAGCTGGAAAAGCAGCTGACCCGAGCCCGGAAACTTGAATTTCTCGGTCAGCTTGCCGCAGGTGTGGCCCATGAGGTGCGCAACCCGCTTAACGCCATCCTGACGGTCAGCGAGGCGTTGTTCCGTGAGCCGGCACTGTGTGCCGCCCCGGACCTGGAGCCTTACATCAGTCA
>DIKW01000074.1 GCA_002424705.1 Geobacter sp. UBA5608 | reverse complement strand
TGATCTTGCAGGGGATATCCGACAAGAGCCGCACCAGGCGCTTGGCATCCTCCGGCGTATCGTTGAGGCCCCCCAGCAGGACGTACTCGATGGTGATCTTGCGGCGGCCCGGCAGCGGGAATTGTTTGAGCGCCGCCAGCAGGGTGGCGATCGGGTAGCGTTTGTTGACCGGCATGATCCGGTCCCGCAGCTCGTCGGTGGTGGCGTTCAAGGAGACCGCCAGGTTGACGGTCACCTCTCGCCCCAGTCGTTCCAGCTCCGGCACCAGTCCGCAGGTGGATACCGTCACCCGCCGGCTGGAGAGCTTGAGCCCGTTGTCGTTGACCATGATCTTGAGGGCAGCGATCACGTTCTCCAGGTTGTGCAGCGGCTCGCCCATCCCCATCAGCACGATGTTGCGCACCTCCACGTCCCGCTTTACCGCCAATATTTGGTTGACGATCTCGGCTGTGGTCAGGTTGCGGGTCAGCTTAAAGGTGCCGGTCAGGCAGAAGGCGCACTGCATGGCGCAGCCGGCCTGGGTGGAGATGCAGAGCGTGTTGCGATCCTCATCCGGGATCAGCACGCTCTCGACCGCATTACCGTCATCAAGTCGAAACAGGTACTTGCGGGTGCCGTCGTTGCCGACCTCCACCGCTTCCGGTTCCAGTCGGCTGATACAGGCTGTGGCTGCCAGCTCTTCCCGCAGCGACTTGGAGAGGTTGGTCATCTCCTCGAAACTGGCGGCATCTTGCTGATAGAGCCATTTAAAGAGCTGGGTGGCGCGGTAGCGCTCCTTGCCCTGGCCCGCCAGGAACAGGATCAACCCCTCCAGGGTCAGATTTTTGAGGTCGGTTGTATGCATAAAAAAAGGCCCTTCCGTGGTTGGAAGGGCCTCCGATGCGACTCGTTAGCCCACCAGCTCAAGGGCGCTGAAGAAGTAAGGGATCTCGAAGGCGGCGGTTTCCGGGGCGTCGGAGCCGTGGGCCGAGTTCTCTTCGATATTCTTGGCAAAATCCTTGCGGATGGTGCCCGGCTCGGCGTTGGCCGGGTTGGTGGCCCCCATCAGGGTGCGCCAGTCGGCGATGGCGTTTTCCTTCTCCAGGCAGAGCACCACCACCGGGCTGCGGGACATAAAGCTGCACAGGTCGTTGAAGAACGGGCGCTCATTGTGGACATAGTAGAAGCCCTGGGCCTGGGACAGGCTGAGTTGAATCTTCTTCATGCCGACGATCTTGAAGCCTTTTTCCTCGATGCGGCTCAGGATCTGGCCGGCCAGGCCCCGCTCAACGGCGTCCGGCTTAATGATGGCAAAGGTGCGTTCCATACTGTTCTCCTTGCGTGAGTTCAAGTTTAATGAACGGTTTCAGTAGCATGTAAGGTGGGGAATGTCAAGGTGAACCGGGCGCTGAGCGGCTGTCATCGGGCCTGCAGCAGCATGCTGTCCATCGGCTGCGGAGATGATTGCCAAGTTGGTGATTCAAGGCTATGGTGCGGCCTATGCAAACCTCCACCCATGTCACCAGCAGTTCACCCCGCCATGCCGCCTATCTGGCGCTTGAGCGCCTGTTCGGCAGCGACCTGCATGCCGATGACCTGATCGATCAGCAGTTGTTCCGCGGCCAGCTCAGCGGACCGGACCGGGGCCTGTTTGCTGAGCTGGTGTTCGGCGTGTTGCGGCACCAGGCCACCCTCGACCATTATCTGGCCCAACTGGTGGATCAGCCGTTGGGCAAGTTGCAGTTACCGGTGCTGCTGCTGCTCAGGCTGGGCCTGTACCAGCTGCGTTACCTTGATCGGGTGCCGTCCCATGCGGCGGTGCATGAGAGCGTTGAACTGGCCAAGCAGCTGTGTCCCAAGGCCAGCGGCCTGGTGAACGGCGTGCTGCGGGCTGCCCAGCGACGCAGCGACAACCTGACGCTGCCCGATTGCAGCGTTGATCCGGCGGCGTGGCTGGCGGCCGCCTACTCGTTGCCCGACTGGTTGGCTGCTCAGTGGCTAGAGCAGTTTCCGCTGGCAGAGGCGACCGCCCTGGCCGCTGCCAGCCTGGAACCGCCCCTGCTGACCCTGCGCGTCAACACCTTGCGCACGACACAACTGGAACTGCTGGCATTATTCGCGGCCCAGGGCATCGCTGCCGAGCCGTGTCGTTATGCACCGGAGGGGATTCAGCTGCTGGCGCGGTGCTTTATCCCGGATCTGCCCGGTTTTGGTGAGGGGCTGTTCGCGGTGCAGGACCAGGCCTCCCAGCTGGTGGCCCATCTGCTGGATCCCCAGCCGGGCGAGTCGGTACTGGATGTCTGCGCCGCACCGGGGGGCAAGGCCACCCATCTGGCCCAACTGATGCAGGACCAGGGGCGGCTGGTGGCCACCGATCTCAACCAGCGCAAGGTGCGCAAGATCGAGCAGAACGCCGTCCGTCTGGGGATCGGTTGCCTGCAGGTCGAGGTGGCCGATGCCCTGCAGGCGGGCTATCAACAGGGACGGCAGTTTGACCGGATCCTGCTGGATGCCCCCTGTTCCGGCCTGGGGGTGATCCGGCGTAACCCGGAGGCCAAGTGGCGCCTGCAGCCAGCCGACTTTATCCGGTTTGCCGAGCGCCAGCGGCAGCTGCTGCAGCAGGTGGCACCGCTGGTGCGTCCCGGTGGTCAGCTGGTCTATGCCACCTGCTCCACCTCACTGCAGGAGGATGAGGCGGTGGTCGAGGATTTTCTTTCCCGTCATCCGCAGTTTGTGGTAGAAAATGGCGCTCAGCTGCTGCCCGCCTGGCGTGAACTGTTCACTGCGGACGGCCACCTGCGGACCTGGCCCCACCGTCAGGGCTGCGACGGTTTTTTTAGCGCCCGTTTGAAGAGGATTGCCGTATGAAAAAGATCGCACCTTCGATCCTGTCTGCCGATTTCGCCCGCCTGGGCGATGAGATCCGGGCCGTCGAGGCGGCCGGGGCCGACTATATCCATGTTGATGTGATGGATGGTCGTTTTGTTCCCAACATCACCATCGGTCCCCTGGTGGTTGAGGCTGCCCGACGGGTGACCAGCCTGCCGCTGGACGTGCATCTGATGATCGAGGAGCCGGAGCGCTACGTGGAAGAGTTTGCCCGGGCCGGGGCCGACATCATCGTGGTGCATGCCGAGGCCTGCCGCCACCTGCACCGGGTGGTGCAGCAGATCAAAGGGCTGGGCAAACGGGCCGGTGTCTCGCTCAACCCGGCTACGCCGCTCTGCTGTCTGGATTACGTGCTGGAAGAGCTGGACCTGGTGCTGCTGATGACGGTCAACCCCGGCTTCGGAGGCCAGTCATTCATCGAATCGGGGCTTGCCAAGATCCATGAACTGCGCAAGATGCTGGATAGCCGCGGTTGCGAGGCTGAACTGGAGGTGGATGGCGGTGTCAAACCGGCCAACATCGCCCGGATCGCCCATGCCGGGGCCGACGTGCTGGTGGCCGGTTCAGCCGTCTTCGGCAGCTCTGATTACGCTGCCACCATTGCCGAGATGAAGCGCCTGATGCAGGAACCTCGCCTGTAACTTCTACCCTGGGAGCGGAAGCGCCATGGCCGATAGCGTGCTGATCATCGATGATTCAGAAGCGGTGCGGGACAAGATCATCAAGACCTTGGAGCCGCTGGATCTGTTTGCCCGCTTCTACCAGGCTGAAGATGGTCTGGAGGGCTTCAAGAAGCTGATGGCCTCGCCGGTGGACATCATCCTCTGTGACCTGGAGATGCCCCGCATGGACGGCTTCAAGTTTCTGGGGATGCTCAAGTCCCGGCCTGAGGTGTCGGACACCCCGGTGATCATCCTGACCGGCAACGAGGACCGTGAACTGAAGATCAAGGGGCTGGATCAGGGGGGCTGCGACTTTCTGACCAAGCCGTTCGATCCCGAGGAACTGGTGGCCCGCATGAAGGTCCACCTTAAGATCAAGCACCTGCAGGACGACCTGAAGCGGACCAACGAACTGCTGCTGGAGCTGTCCAACACCGACCACCTGACCGGCCTGTTTAACCGGCGTTTCCTGATCGAGGCCCTGGACAAGGAACTGCAGCGAGCCCGCCGTAAGGACGGCATGGTCTCGCTGATCATGATCGACCTGGACCACT
>DIKW01000101.1 GCA_002424705.1 Geobacter sp. UBA5608 | reverse complement strand
TTTCCGACTATTATCCAGGCCGGCACGCCGGAGGCGCCCTACTACACCAACTCATCGCAGCTGCCGGTTGGGTTTACTGATGACCCGTTCGAGGCCCTGCAGCGGCAGGAGGAGCTGCAGCGCAAGTACACCGGCGGCACCGTGCTGCACCTCTACTTGGGCGAGCAGGTCTCAAGTGTGGAGGCCTGCAAACAGCTGGTCAAACGTTCGCTGGAGCGGTTTCGGCTGCCCTACATCACCATCACTCCCACCTTTTCGATCTGTCCCAAACATGGCTATCTGAGCGGCGAACACCCCTTCTGCCCGCTGTGTGATGAGGAATTGATGAGGAAGCAATCGTAACATCGATGAACTACCGGGTGCTGGTTGTACGGTTTACTCAGGCTCCCTTCAGCTATGGCTCAGCAGCTTATGGCGTGGTGGCTGTAAACTCGCCCTGCGGGCTCAGACAGAACAGCCACCAGTACGCCATTTCGCGCGAGCCATGACGCTTCAGGGAGATTCGCCACCGTACAACCAGCACCCATGATCACCATGAAAGGAACCACCATGAACACCAAACAACAACCGCAGACAGCACTGCCCCAGGAACAACGGCAACCCTGCGAGGTCTGGACCCGGGTGATGGGCTACCACCGTCCGGTGGCCTCCTTCAATACTGGCAAGAAGTCCGAATATGCCGAGCGGACCTTCTTCAGCGAGCAACCATGCTCACCATTGGCGGACTGACCCCCTTCACCACCATCGACTACCCCGGCAAGCTGGCAGCGGTGGTCTTCTGTCAGGGCTGTCCCTGGCGCTGCCGCTACTGCCACAACCGGCAGCTGCTGGAAAGCGGTACGGCCGGGGTCATTGAGTGGAAGATGGTGCTTGCATTGCTGGAGCAACGGCGGGGCTTGCTGGACGGGGTGGTCTTCAGCGGCGGCGAACCGACCCTGCAGCCAGGGTTGCCCCAGGCCCTGGCCGAGGTGCGCCAGATGGGGTTTTTGACTGGTCTGCACACCGCCGGGCCGCTGCCGGAACGGTTAGCGGCCTGTCTGCCGCTCTTGGACTGGGTGGGGATGGACCTGAAGGCCCCCTTTGACTGCTACGATACGATTACCGCGGTGCCGGGCAGCGGCAAGGCTGCAGAGCACAGCGCGGAACTGGTGCGGCAGAGTGGTCTGCCCCACCAGTTCCGTACCACGGTGGATCTTTCTTTACAGGCCGAAGGCAGGCTCGAAAATCTGCAGCAGTTAGTGGCGGGGTGGGGGGAGCCGTTGGTACTGCAGGAGCTGCAAACCGTTACAGCTCCTGCAGCACATCCAGCTGTCGCACTGGTTTCCTGAGTTTAACTGCGGGTCTTGGCCCGGCGTGCGCGGTGCGGCACCCACCAGATCCAGATGCCGGAGGCGGTCAGGAAGATCAGGGTCAGGGCGGTCAGGTCGATGGCGGCGATCAGCCACCAGCCCCCCAGTTTGCCGTTATGCAGGTCAGTGATCAGCTTCTGCAGATCCAGCGGTTCCTTACCGGCAGCCTTGGGCAGTCGTTCCTGTTCCAGCTTGCCATTGGCAAGCTGGAACAGCCCTTCCTTGGCCGTGATCAGGATCCGGTTGTCCTGGATAGCGACAGAACGGACATCCAAAGGTTTTTTAAAGACCGCGATGCTCTGCCAGGAGCCGTCAGCAACGCTCTGGTGCCAGAGGGCGGTGGTGGAGATGACCAGCAGCCCTCGGGGGCCGGTCTGCAGAAACTGCCGGGCATCGCCCTCGAACTGTTGGTGCCAGGTTGCGCCACCGTCGTTGCTGCTGTAGAGCCCGTTGCGAGTTGCGGCGTAGAGGGTGCCCTGCTGCTCTGCAAGCGCCTTGGTGGTGATGGCCAGGGTCTGACGCCACTGGCCGTCCTGCTTCTGAAATACGCCCTGCTTGGCGGCAAGCAGCAGGCCGCCCTGCCTGGTGACCAGGGTCTGCCACGGTTCCAGGGCCGAAGGACTGCCTGTGGTGCTTACTCCCAGGGTGATCTTGTTGAGCCCGAACTCTTTTTTGTGTACCAGCAGGATGCCGGTGATGCTCAACATCAGCACCAGCGCCGCAGTCCAGAGCCCAAGAAGTTTGTGCCATTTGCGCATGAAGGCCATCATAACTCAAACCTCAGGCCGGCATACCAGCTACGTCCCACCTCTTCCTTCTCGGTCTTACCGTTTTTAAAGACCACATCCTTGTAGCTGTCGGTCAGGTTGATCATGCTGGCGTACAGGCTGATCCCTTTGCCGATCTTCTGGCTTACGGAAAGATCCAGCTGCTGGTATGATTTTTCATACTTGGCCTCGCTGCCGTTTTCCTTGCGACCCAGCTGGGTCAAACCCAGGGAGGCGGCCAGCCCGATCTGCTTGTTGTCATAGCGTAGCACCATCGATGCCAGGTAGTAGGGCTGATCGATCATGCGGCGCTTGACGCCGGTGGTGGCGTCCCGCACCTCGGAATCCAGCAGGCTGTAGGTGGCTGCCAGGGAGAGCTCTTTGATGCCGATCAGGCTGAAATCACTCTTCAGCTCTACCTCGCCGCCGTAGACCTTGGCACTGCCGGCATTGACCGGCCTGATCACCGGCAGATCGCTGCCGTTGACGTTTTCATAGCCGATGGTCTTCTTCTCGATCACGTTGTCGATATCTTTATAGAAGCCACCCAGCGCCACCAGGG
>DIKW01000037.1 GCA_002424705.1 Geobacter sp. UBA5608 | reverse complement strand
CAAACTGGGTATCGCCATCCCGACCCTTTGCTGGCTGGAGAAGATCTCCACCACCGGCGCCTGCCGGGTCTGCGCGGTGCATGTGGAAGGCGTGGCCCGCCCGATGACCGCCTGCAACACCCCGGTCAAGGAAGGGATCAAGGTCACCACCCAGTCGCCGGAACTGGAGCAGATCCGTAAAAAGACCATGGAACTGATGCTGGTCAACCACCCACTGGACTGCCCGGTCTGCGACGCCGCCGGCGAGTGCGACCTGCAGGACACCTGTTACTCCCTAAGTGTCGCCAAGCAGGAATACAGCGCCGACCTGGAGCGGCTGCCGATCCGCTACGACTGGCAACTGCTGGAGAGCGATCCCAACCGCTGCATCCTGTGTGAAAAATGCGTCAAGGTCTGCCGTGAGATCACCGGCGTTGGCGCCATCGAAACCCAGTCCTGTGGCGATCGCTCACTGGTTGAGACCGTTTCCGGCCAGCCGCTGGACTGCGACTTCTGCGGCAACTGTATCGCCGCCTGCCCCACCGGTACCCTGATCAGCAAGCCGTTCAAGTTTGCCGGCCGCCCCTGGGCCTTTGAGGTCAAGAACAGCATTTGCGGTTTCTGCTCATCCGGCTGCCAGATTGAGTACCACGTGCAGAACGGCAAGGTGGCTCGGGTCACCAGCGACGACAACACTTACAACAACGGCAACCTCTGCATCAACGGCCGCTTCGGCTACAGCGCCTTCAACGCGCCGCAGCGCCTGACCAGCCCGCTGATCAAGGACGTGACCGGCAAGCTGAAGGCCGCCACCTGGGATGCTGCCCTGGCGACAACCGTTTCGGCCACCAAGGAGATCGTCGGCAAGTACGGCGCAAAAGCCGTGGCCGGCATAGCCTCACCCCGCGCCACCAACGAGGAAAACTTCCTGTTCGCCAAGCTGATCACCCAGGCCATCGGCTCCCCCAACCTTGATTCCGAAGCACGGTTGGGCTATGGACCGGCCCAGGCCATCCAGACCCGTATGATCGGCATGACCGGCGCCACCAAACCGATGGACGCCCTGGAGCAGGCCGGCTGTATCATCGTACTGGGAAGCGACCTGAAGGCCGAATCGGCCGGCTTCGGCTACCGGGTGATCAAGGCAACCACCAAGCATGACGCCAAGCTGGTGATCGCCTCGGCTCGCCCCACCTCCCTGGACGGCTTTGCCAACAGCGCCCTGCGCTACAAGGCCGGCTCCGAAGGGTTCGTAGCCCTGGGACTGGCCAAGGCGGCCCTCAACCAGAGCAAACTCAACCCAGGCACCGCAGAAGGACTGGACGGCTTCAAACAACTGCTGGCAGCTGCCAGCTTTGATCAGATTCAGGCCGCCACCGGCCTGTCCGAGGCCGAGCTGAATGACGCCGTCTCCTTTGTCACTGGCTCAGTGGCAGTGATCTACGGCCACGAGTTTATGCGCAGCGCAGATAGCGTGGCCGCCGTCTCCGGTGCCATTAACCTGGCTCTGCTGACCGGTGCAGAGCTGTACCCGATTGACGAGAAGAACAACACTCAGGGTATGCTGGACATGGGCATTGCCCCCGGTGAAGGCGGCAAGGACCTGCTGCAGATCATCGACGCCATCGAGGCCGGCGAGATCCGCGCTCTGTACGTCATGGGCAGTGACCTGCTCCAGATTCTGCCCAACCGGACCCGTGTTGAGTCAGCCCTCAAGCAGCTGGAGTGCCTGGTGGTGCTGGACCTGTTTCCAACTGCTACCGCACAGCTGGCCCATGTGGTGCTGCCGGCTGCCGCTGCGCCGGAGAAGGCAGGCTCCTTCACCAGCGTTGACAATCGCACCCAACGTTTCAGTGCTGTAGCCGCACCGGTCGGCGAGGCCCGTCCCGACTACGTTATCCTGGGCGACCTCTACGCCCGCCTGACCGGCGGTGCCATTCCCAGTTTGGCAGCCCTGCAACACGAGATCGTGCCGGTCGCAAAAAAGCGGTCGGAGCAACCCGCTTTTGCTTCCGTCACCCCGCAGGCTCCGGCCACCGGCTCCATGACACTACTGCTGGCCCCCTTCCTGCGTCACAACGGCAGCTACACCAGCTGGTCGGCCAACAACCTGCAGGTGGCTCCGTCTGCCACCATTCGCCTGAACGCCGCCGACGCTGCCAAGCTGGGCGTGGCCGATGGCGATACGGTGACGGTCAGCGCCAACGGCGCTCAGGCCAGCCTGTCGGTACAGCTGCAGGCCACCGTACCAGCCGGCCTGGCCGTGGCCCCCAGCCACTTCCCTGCTGCTGCCCTGAACGCGCTGCAGGCCAAACCGGCCGCCAGCCTGACGGTGACCATCAGCAAAGGCTAGTAAGACGAACTGACTCCATGCTACCCTCAGGGCGCTACACGTATGTGGCGCCCTTTTTTATTCCACGACACCCATGAACTGGCACATCCGCGAGATACTGCGCAAACGGCGCACTGCCGAGACCGGCGCCTTTCCCCCCCACCGGGGGGGCGCGCTCTCGGTCTGCCTGGTCTATCCTAACCGCTACGCCACCGCCATGAGCAGCCTGGGGTTCCAGGCGGTCTACCAACTGTTCAACGATCAGCCCGATATCGTCTGCGAGCGGGCCTTTCTGCCAGACCGGGAGGAACAGGCGCTCTACGAAAAAAACGGCGACACCCTGGTCTCACTGGAAAGTGAACGCCCCCTGACTGATTTCGACGTGATCGCCTTTTCAATCTCCTTTGAACCGGACTTCATCAACATCCCTCACATTCTCGCCTTGAGCCGTATCCCGGCTCTGTCTGCTGAACGGGATGAGACACACCCCCTGGTTCTGGCCGGCGGCGCTGCCTGCTTCATCAACCCGGAACCAGCAGCTGAACTGTTTGACCTGATCGCCGTCGGTGAAGGGGAAACGCTGATCCCCGACCTGTCAGCCTTGCTGCTTGATCAGGCGGCACGGTCGCGGACCGAACTCCTGAGACACGCGGCAACCCTGCCGGGTTTTTACGTACCGGCACTGCCGCCGTTGCAACCGGTGGTACGGGTCTGCGCCCCGGCTGATGCCGTGCCGTCACAATCAGTGATAATGACCGAGGAGACCGAGTTCGGGAATATGTATCTGATTGAGGTGAGCCGCGGCTGCCCGCGGGGATGCCGTTTCTGCGCCGCAGGGTTCGTCTGGCAGCCCTTTCGCCAACACCCCCTGGACCGTCTCAAGGCTGCCTGCCGGGAAGGGCTCGAGCATCGTTCCACCATCGGCCTGGTGGGTGCAGCGGTCTCCGACCATCTCCACATTGAAGAGCTGTGCCGTTTCATCGTCGAGCAGGGCGGTTCCCCTTCGCTCTCCTCACTGCGCCTTGATCGCCTGACCCCGGGGCTGCTCGATCTGCTGGTGAAGAGCGGCCACAAGACCATCTCAATGGCGCCCGAGGGCGGCTCGCAACGGATGCGGGACATGATCCGCAAGAACCTGACCGCCGAGCAGATCATCGCTGCCGCCGACCAGGTTGCCCGGGCCGGTATCCTAAACCTGAAGCTCTACTTCATCATCGGCCTGCCCGGTGAGAACGACCAGGACCTGCAGGAACTGATCGGCCTGACCGCCGCCATCCAGCGGACTGTGGTAGAGCAGGCCCGCGCGCACAAACGCCTTGGCGAGATCACCCTCTCGGTTAATCCGTTCATCCCCAAGCCATTCACCCCTCTGCAATGGGCCGGCATGTGTCCGCTCGACGAACTAAAACGCAAGGTGGCGCTACTGGAGAAAGGACTGCGGCCGATCCCCAATGTGCGCCTGAAGGTCGAGGAACTGCAGGGATGTGTACTGCAGGCGCTCTTGTCCCGTGGCGGGCGGGAGCTGTTGCCGTTGATCCTGCAGATGGCAACCGGCATGAACCTCAGGAAGGCCGCCAAGGCTTGCCGAATCGAACCGGAACTGGTAGTCACAACGACCCTGGCACTGGATGCCGAACTGCCCTGGGAGGTCATCCAGGCTGCAGACCGGTCAAGGCTTACAGCCGAATATCTGGCCGCGATGCAAGTGATTGGAGTGGGACAGTGAAACAGTGCACGATCTGCGGAAAATCCTTTGATGATACGCAGCCTGCAGATTCGGTCTTTCTGGAAGCTGGCGCCTGGCTGGCGGAAGAGATCTGGAAGGACAGCGGCGCAATCTGCCCGCAGTGCCTGGAAAACCGGGCCCGGCTGGCAATGATGTACGCCCACGACATTAATCAGTAAATATGCTTGAATTACTTATATTTTTTGAGGTATTATTTTTATAGGTGACGCTATAGGTAGCAACTTCACTTGTCTTTTTCATAATCCAGGGATACTTCTACCAGACAGTCTATCGCCTTATCCCGATCTTCTCTCGGTATTGCCAAAAATTCATTAATCAGTGACTTGAATTTGATCCTGGGATTATTGGCATCATCGAACAATTCTGCAATTTCTGCCTTCATTTTTTCGACATCAACCCACCCGGAAGATTTTTCGCTTAACGAAGCATAGTATTTCTTTGCCCCCTCTGCCGACATCTCCGGCCAATGGCCCTGCAGCCACGGGACAGGCACCTTAAAGTAACTGGAAAGCTTATCAAGGCTGGCCATATTGGGCTCAGTGTTCCCAGATAGATATTTGTCAACACTGTTGGGGTTGATTCCAGTCTGCTTACAAAACTGATTTAAACTAATTTTATCAGGTATTTCTTCTTTTAGCAGGTTTATCACCCGCTGTGGTGTCTTACCCATTTTTGCGCCCTCCATACTTATCTATTTACTACAGTATAAAAAACTTATTGACAAGATGCTTTTTACAGTAATAAATAGCATTCATTACTACAGTAGAAATCGACCACACCACAGGAGGCTATATGGAAACACAAAAGCACAGAAGGATTCACTCCCGCCCTGCACGTACCCCTGAACAGATCGGATATGCAGGACTGATGACCGTTCGTGAGGCTGCAACCTTCCTGCAGCTTGGAGAATGCACGGTTTACCAACTGGCAAGCCTGGGGCAACTCCCCAGCGTCAAGATCGGTAAGGCCCGGCGCTTCAGGCTTGCAGACGTGGAAGCCTTTATCAAGGCAAACGTTCAGGCGGCCTGACATGAAGCTGAGCCCTGAAGACATTGAAGCCGTAGCCCTGGCGGTAGTGTCAAAGATCGACATCAACGCCATAGCAGACGCGGTATGCGACCGGCTGCAACGTGCCGAGAGCATCAAACTTGACGCTAAATATGCCGCCTCGCTGGACCTTGACGAACTGAAACGCCGCAACCACCAGAAGATGATCGAAGAGAACAGACGAAAAAAGCGGAATGATCGTTAAACAGCGGCGGCCTGATGCCGTCACAGACCAGAGAGGAGACAACAATGAGCGAAGAACGGATCACACATTTTCAGATCGGACCCGACCCAGAGAAGGACATTATTTGTGTTGAGCACCTGCTGATGAAACTGGCAATGGCCCAAGCAGTATTTGAGCAGCAAGGCGCGTACATCCAGCTTATCGAAGAAAATGATGGTCAAGTGCCGGGTGACCAACTTCCGCCGAACCGCTGGGCAGTTACCGGGGCCATGGATGCCTTGATGGAAGTTTCTCATACTCTCAAGGCCGGTTGCTGGGGCTATAAAGCAGCACACATTCACTAACCGGAGGGCCAAATGACACTACTAGACCAGCTCCGCACCGAATGCCCCCAAGCCGTAAAGGAGACCGAAACTCTACCTTCTGGCCTGGTGGTGCCGATCCTGGGCTCTGTCCGGGATGACGGCAGTCACGACATTGACCCGGCAGCGTTGGCCATAATCACCAGGCGCTAGTTCGAGTCCCGTCTTCACACCCTAACCGCCCCGGTCCGCCGGGGTTATTTGCCGCGCGTCGAGAGACGCCCGAAGGAGACCTTGACCATGAAAACACCTGACCGAAACCTTACCGCCTACCTGCTTTGCCAGGGCTTTACCTGCAAATTTGTTCCCCGCGCTGGTTACCCCGACTTTGTGGACGCCACGTTTGACGACTCTGATGACCTGGAACGATCGGTGTCAGACTATCACTCAAATAGAGGCGTCCCAGTCCAAAGCTTTGTAGCAGCCTGCAAGCACATTGCTGACCAGATCCGGCAGCATCGGAACAGGGGGTGAGTCATGGCCGCAACAGCCGTTGTAGAGCCTGCCTCCTGTAGTTCATGTGGGCTCGCTGGAGAAGTGCTTATCCCCCACGGTGACCAGATTTACTGTTTCGATTGCTGCCTCCGAGAGTTCAAAAAAGAGCGCCGTCTCTTCCTGAGCGGCAACGAGCTTTTATCTTCCGAGGAGTCAAAAATTCTGTGGGTAGTCCGTGGCCTGATTGAAGCAGATTCGACTGGCCAGCTCTTTGGACCGTCTGGCGGCGGCAAAAGCTTTCTGGCGTTGGACTTGGTGCTGTCAGTAGCAACAGGCCAGCCGTGGAACGGCAGAGAAACAAAACGGGGCCAGGTGCTTTACCTCGCTGGAGAGGGACACACCGGCATGAAGCGCCGTGTTCGGGCGTGGTGGTTCGAGCATGGCAAACCCGACCTAAGGTCTTTTCATCTCAGTCAGCACACAGTCCCATTCGATGAACCGGCAGTGAAGCAGATCGTTCAGGCCGGCAGGGACATTGAGGAGATCGGGGCGCCGGTGTCTGTCTTTGTGGTAGACACCCTCGCTCGGCACATGACAGGTGATGAAAACTCCACCCGCGACATGGGGGCGTTCCTGCTCACGTGCGAGACCATCCGGTCACAGTTCCCTGGCAGCGTCTTATTGATCGTCCATCACACCGGGAATGCTGATGATGCCAAACACCGCAGCAGAGGGAGTTCCGCACTCAAGGCCGCTATGGATTTTGAGCTTCACTGCGACAAAGGCCTGCTGTCAGTCACGAAACTCAAAGACGGAGATCCACCCGAACCGATAGCCTTCAAGCTGCGACCTGCTGCAGTAGGCAGCGACGAAGACGGGAATCCTATCACCAGTTGTGTTGTTGACTACGGCGAACGTTCGCAGCGGCATGTAATGGCTGACCTGACCCCGAATGAAAAATTGCTTTTGGGGCTGATCAGAGACAATCAGGGCGTTCTAATCGGCGACTTGAGACAGCATTTTTACACCAAGCGCCGGGAGTCAGACCCCGATGCAAAACACGGCACGCTTAAAAAGGCTTTTTCAAGGTCATGGGAAGGTATTTCGGCTAAAGGTTTCGCAGGCTTAGACGGTAACGTGGTCACAGTGGGACAGGCGACAAACGGGGGACATTGTACAATGTCTCCGTATGAGGGCGACAGGGCGACATTGGGGGACACCCCTACGGGGTGGTGTCCCCCTGTCGCCGTATCCCGTCCCCGAGACTTACCCCAATCTGACCACCTGGCAGTCCTTGACGAGTTTATTGAACGGGAGGTGTCGCCATGATCGGATCAGCTAGAAAAATGATCGGCACCTTTGGGCAGCTAGACCCGGGCAAAGGATGCTGGCAGTTCATCCAACAGCAACGCTCGGACTTGTGGCGCGAACACTGCCGGTCGATAGTTGCCAACGACCTGAGCAGAGCGGCTGCCACCTTCAAGGCCATGCTAAACGTTTGGGAGAATCGGCACAGCCAGACACAGGAGGTCTTGTTTTGAACCGACCTGAGAAGTGCCCACGCTGCAAGGGCAGAATGATCCGCAAAAGCTACAGGCACAACTTCGACAAGGCCGACGGCGCCGCCTGCATCGAGTGCGGCTGCATCACCTGGGAGCCGACCGGAGGCCGCTGCATCCTACTGCCAGCAGAGCTGGCGCCATTGAAGCCGAACACTTGGGGGAGCAAATGACTGAAACCATCATCCTGCCGCTGAAACACGGCGGGACTATTACCTACGACTCGGACCGGATCAGAAGCCCCCGCGCCCTTCTGGCGCTGGTGTACGAGGCGCTGCATCGCGGAGCACGACGACCGGAGCTGCTTGAATTCATCAAAAGCGAGGAACGCCGCCTGGGCCTTGAGCTAGGGGGCGTCACGCTCGACAAGAGGGCGAGACGATGCGCGAGACGCTGACCATAGGCCCGGTGACAAAGCTGATCGGCTGTAGCCGGTCATTCGTTTACCGGCTGGCCCGGGAGGGGAAGCTTGAACACCTGAAGCTGGGAGACCGACAAGGAATCAGGTTTTACAAGGCTTCGGTGCTTGAATACCTGCAAAGCCGTGATTGGTCCAACATCTGAAAAAACTGTGCACACTGTGAACCGGGTTCGGAAAATGCCGTGCTACGGTAGCACCATCAAACCAGGAGGAAGTCCCATGATTTCTACTTCGACAGCAATCAAACACCTTGCCGGCCAAGGCGGAAACCCGGTCAAAATGACCATCGCAGCCGATGCCTTGGCAGCCGCCGGGCTGGTCCCGACTGATGATCGTCAACCGCTGAACGCTGAACAGGCCGTCGCCCTGCTGCTGGGCTGCTGCAGTCCCATCCCTGAGGATGCGGCACAGTTCGCCCTTGAGCGCGGCGCTCTGCACTGCGACAACGTGTCCTTACGGGCGGTCATGGTCGGTCACCTGTCCGACGCTCATAACCCGCCGGCTGCCGTCCACGTGTTGCACCAGCAGCCGCACGTTGTTATCCACCCGATGACCAGTGAAGATCCGGCTGAATTCGGATCAGCCTTCAGCTGCGGCGGCTTCCGAACGGAGACCATCATTTCCGGCGGCCTGTTGTCGCTCATGGCAATGAAACTGAAAGACCAATCCTGACCCCTGCGGGATGCAGGGCGACGGAACCTGACACCCGGCGGGATGCCGGTTGCTGACAGGGGCTTGAGATACACCGCGACACCCAAAACAATCAGCGCCGGGAGGCGCAAAGAAAGGATTTACCATGTTCGAAGAGTTAAAAGCTCTGTTTGAGCAGTTCAAGGCCGCCCACGAGGGGCGATACGACAAATTGGTTTCCGACATTGCCAACCTGGAACAGGCCATAGGAAAGGGCCAGACCGCTGGGCTCATGGGCCCCGGGAATCGAGAGCAGAGCGAACACTTCAAGGCGTTCATGTCCTTCGCCCGTCGGGGCGACATTCAGGCTTCAATGAGTGTGGGCAGCGACCCTGACGGCGGCTATGCCTTGCCGCAAGAGATCGACGACGAGATCGACAAGCTGCTGCTGAATCAGTCCCCGATGCGCCGCATCTGCAAGGTGGTTCCGATCAGCACACCCGATTACCACAAGCTCGTCAACCTGGGCGGTACCACTTCCGGCTGGGTGGGCGAAACCGATGCCCGTCCCGGCACCAATACCCCCAACCTGGCGAAGCTGACCCCCTACATGGGCGAAATCTACGCCAATCCTGCAGCCACCCAGCAGAGCCTTGACGACCTCGGCTTTGACGTGGCGGCCTTCCTGACCGAAAACATCGCCGAAGAGTTCAGCGCACAGGAAGGCGAGGCGTTCTTGATCGGCGACGGCAACAAAAAGCCGAAGGGCCTGCTGACCTACGCCACCAGCACCGATAACGACGCCGCCCGTGCATTCGGTACGCTGCAGCATGTGAAGACCGCGGACGCTGCCGGCTTCATCACCCCCACTGCCACCGCTTCCCCGGCTGACTGTCTGGTGAACCTGCTGTATTCGGTCAGAAAGCCGTATCGTCAAGGTTCCGTGTGGCTGATGAACAGCAACACCTTGGCAGTCGTCAGCAAGTTCAAGGATGCCGTGAACGGCCTCCCCATCTGGCAACGCGGCCTCGCTGACGGTCAGCCCTCAACCCTGCTGGGATACCCCATCGAGGAAGACGAGAACATGCCCGACATCGGCGCCGGGTCGCTCCCGATTGCTTTCGGAAACTTCAAGAAGGCGTACACCATCGTCGATCGGATCGGGGTCCGCACCCTTCGTGACCCGTTCACGAACAAGCCCTATGTCAATTTCTACAGCACGAAACGCATCGGCGGGATGCTGGTGAACTCCCAGGCTGTGAAACTGCTGAAGATCAGCGCGTAAGCCGTAAGCGGTTGGCGGTCACCGCAAGGCGTTTCATTCCGTCTTGGTCCCGCTGGCGTTCCCCAGGCTGGCCGGAAAAACACGTTAAGCCTGGCAAAACCTCGGACCTGGCTCCCGACCAGACTGCGAGGCACCAAGAGCCGCTGCCGGACAACGGCGGCGGCTTTTCCATTCACGCAGCAGACAGGAGGCTCTATGAGCGGACAACTTACCCTGACTAAAGTCTATAACCCAATGAACCGNNGACCACGACACCATCACCTGGGAGCATCGCCCCGGCCTGACGGTGGCCGACCTGCTTGACCACACCGGCGCACGGCTGGGCATGGCCCACCGCGACAGCCTGACCCTGGCGGTATCGATAGATGGCCGCGCCGTGCCAGCCAGCCAGTACACCACCACAACCCTGATGCCTGGCCAGCATGTAACCATGATTCCGGTGCTGACCGGCGGCGGTGGAGGTAAGGACGTGCTGCGGATGGTCGGCATGGTTGTTATTGCGATAGTGGCAGCATACCTGGGCCAAGTCTATGCTGGGCCGTGGCTTGCCAGCTATTTTGGTGGGTCTGCTGCTGTATGGGGATATGCAGCAACAGCCGTCATGGCAATGGCCGGATCTGCCCTTATCAATGCTGAACTGCCCCCGGAGGTGCTTTGATGGACTATTCAGGCTTTGGGATTCCCTGGAACGAATGCCGGACCAGACTGCAGCCGCAAGACATGCAGCGCCTTGAGCGGTTTGTCATGTTGAACCAGCGTTGCGGCGGTACCAAGGATAACTTTTGGTGCATCGAGGAGAACGGGCAGATTGCCGACGTGCTGATCTTTGACTTCATTGGCAACACAGACCAGCTCTGTGAAAGGATACTGCAGGTTAAGGCGGCCTGTATCAATGTGCGGTTGAATTCTACCGGCGGCAATGCGCTGGAGATGTTCAAGGTCCTGAACGCACTCAGCAGCCTGGTCGATCATAAGACCATCACCACCGTTGTTTCAGGTCTCGCGGCCTCGGCCAGTGCTGTGCTGGCTGCAGCTGGTGAACGTGCCTACATTGCCTCGGATGCGTTCTATGCGATCCACAACGGCTACCCCGACAAAGGCAAGCCAGAGACCACGGACAAAGAGCAGGAAGGCTTCAACACGTACATTGCGAGCATCTTCCAAATGAGGACAGGAATCCCAATCGAGCAGCTGCAAGCCTGGATGGATCAGGACACGCTGTTCACTCCACAGGAAGCTTTGGCCCTTGGCTTTGTTGACGAGATAATCGCGCCGGATCCGTTGTTCACTGACTTGATGCACCTGAAGAGAGTATCGAGGTCGGCATGAATATACCACACGACATTCAGCATTTTAGGCAATCCGATCTGCGAATGTTGGCTGCCGCCTACAACAGCGGCAAAGTCACTCAGCTAGAAATCGACTTCGTAGCATCCTGCGTCAAGGCGGTCCAGTCTGGGGCCGATGTCCCCCAATTCACCCGTCAGACGTGCATAAGCATATTACAAAAAATCAGGGGGAATGAGCCATGGCCGACGGAATAAGGATGAATTTCGGAGACAAGAAGTACAATGAGCATGTCCACATTGACGGGCTGAATGATCTCGTATTCCGCTGCAACGACCTGCCCCGACGTATTGTGAGGAACATGTTGCTTGCCTCTCTCAAGGCCGGCGCAAAGGTCTTCGTCACAGAGGCTAAGCGAAGGGCCCCGGTAGGAACAGTCTCGCACTACATTAACCGCAAGATTCGCAACCCGAACAAGGTCCGACCCGGCTTCATGCGTAAAAGCATTCGTGTCAAACCTGCACCCGGTAAGCCTGGAGAGGTCAAGATACAGATCGGCGTGAGCGGAAAGGCTTACTACTGGAGGTTTGTTGAATTCGGTACCGCTAAGATGGCAGCTCAGCCGTTCATGCGTCCGGCATGGGAATTCACCAAGTTCAAGATACTTGAAGATGTCCGAGTATCACTTAAAGAGCGGATAGAGAAAGAATTTGCAAAGCGTTCCGGCAAGTAATCGGCTGCGTGGTGGCCTCTGGGGGTATGCCCTGCAAATCTCTATAAACCCATGCTCACAGACCCGGATGCGAACCACGTTTTCATAGAATAAAGGTTTCCTTTGAAAAATTTGGGAGGGGATATGACGGTACCAAAGCACCTCAGCAAGGCTGGTCAGCACCTATGGATGGAACTTCAACAGGAGTACAACATCGATGACAAAGCCGGTCTTTTGCTGCTGACGACTGCCTGCGAGGCATTCGACCGGATGAAGCAAGCCGCTGATATCATCAAAAAAGAAGGCCTGCATCTACCCGACCGTTTCGGTCAATTCAAGGCCCATCCTTGCGCAACTATTGAGCGTGATTCCAGAGCGGCGATGATGACAGCGATCAAGGCTTTGAACCTGGACGTTGAACCGCTCCAAGATGGTCCCGGTAGACCTTTGGGGAGGTGACTGTATGGCTACCAACCGAAAAAGGCTCCCACGGTCACGACAGGTAGCTTTATTGCCTGCAGTTGTCAAGCATTACCTCCTGACAGGAGAGTATGACCGTCAACTAGGTGAAGAAGACTATCTGACGTGGCGTTATTTCACCCCCTTTGAAGATCAGCAGAAGGTATGGCTTACCAACCGTGACCTACTCATTGCTGAATTCAAACTGCTGCACCCGCGCAAGCTACCGTATGGCTGCCAGAGATATGACGGGTAGTGTATCCGCAGAAAAACAAATTTTTGAAATTGACGGCACGTGAACGTGGGTGGCATCGCGGTCTCATATTGTGAGGCGTCAGAGATTGCAGGGGCATAGGGGGGTGCACCCGATGCACACCCTTTGAAGGTAGGGGGTAACAGATCGTTACCCCCGTTGATTTAACGGGTTTGTGTCAAAACAAGCACTTGAAAAGTGACCGATTCGTTCACCCCTTTATGCAGCATCTATCCTGTCAGCCACCTTCTGCATCGGTACGCGCAAATCTTCAATGTCTGGCTCGTAGTAGTGCCTTGCTGTGATCCCCCTGGGCTTGTGGTTTGTCAGCCGATCAACCACCATACTGTCAACCCCCGCGGCTACCGCAACCGTCGTGAAGGTCTTACGCAGCCAGTGTGCAGAGAATCCCGGCACGACCTTCTTTATCTTCTCGGCAAGGTGATGATCCCTCGACGAGTGACCGCTTTTCCCGTGAGTAGGGAAGACGGGTCCTTGTTCGGGCCTGTTCCAACGCGCCCAGCGTTCACTGAGGATCGTTTTCACCTGAGAGGGCATGGGCAGAGTCAGCGGCGTCTTGTTTTTTGTGTCAGGGACGTGCAGAGTGCCTGCCTGAAGGTCTACATCCTCCCACCGCAACCCCATACCCTCAGACTTCCTCATTCCAGTGTAGAGCAACAGCCTGTAGAGGTCAGAAGCATTGTGGCCCCCTAGCTTATCGACTTCTTGCAGGAACAGCTGTATCTGCGGGGTACTGAGCTTGACCTTTTTGGGCTTCTCTTCGCACCAGGCCTTGACGTCAGTCAGCACCGTTACCGGGTTACCGGCCGGCCTCCCGATCACTGCCCTTGAGTAGTTCAGAATCGAAGACAGCAGACAGCTTGCGCGGTTCGCAGCATAGGGACCACTGTCCCGTTCTATCTGCTGATGTAGGGAAAGCACCTGCTCCCGGCTGACCTTGTCTACCTTGGCTCCGTGAATAGTCAGCAGCCGCTTGAAGCTGTAGCGGTAACCCTGCACAGTAACCGGAGAGAGATCCTTCTTGGTGGCAAGCATGGCCTCGAACATCGCCGAAACTGTGTCACTGGTATCAAGGTCAGCCTTCTTTTTGCGGTCCTGCTCCGACCGTACGGCCCTCTTTGCATCGGTCGGATTCTTTCCCAGCTCCATTTCTCCGAGCATGATCCTTGCCTTGCTCCTGGCAGCCGTCGTGCCGATCTTGGGGAAGCGCCCGATCTTCGGACGCACCACTTTACCGTTGACCCGGCCCATGACGAAGAAGGTCTTTGACTTGGCGCCGACCCTGACACCGAACCCCCTTATTTCATCGTCCCACACGTCCACCTGAACCTTGCCCTCAGGCAGTGAGAGCTCCCTCACCCGGGCGTCAGTCAAGCGCACTCTTTCTGCTGCCATACGGCCCCCTTGTTACCTATATGACGTCCTTGTTACCTAATTTAACTATATCACCGTATAGGTAACACTAGGTAACAAAAATACAAGGCATGGTAAAAAGCATAAGACTACAACATGCTGGTTTTTCTTGGTATGGTACGTGTGGGATTAAGCCGAAATGGTGGTTAGTCGTAATGTACGCCCACGACTGCAATACCTGAAGCAATTACTCCGGTTTCAGATCACGGATGATAGCAAGACGGCAAGGAGGAGGCGACGCAGGCGTACTGAACGAGTACGTCGAGGAGCCGACGACAAAGCCAACGCAGCTAGCGCCGTGATCTGGAAGCGGAGAAGCGGAATAAAAAAAGGCCCGGCATCCAAGGAGGGGGGGAGGAAGCCGGGCAGGAAGGAGCGGCATCGTCAGACACCGCTCCTTAAACGTTTTTGCAGGGTTTAGTCCACCGACTTGCGCAGGAAGGTGGGGATATCGTACTGATCCTCATCATCAAAGGATACCGAACCGACGTGACGGGTCGGACGTGGACTGTCCGTCTTCTGGCGGTCACGGATAAAGGTCGGGGTCTCAATGTTGATCACATTGGGCTGCTTGGCCACAGCCACACCGAGCGGGGCAAAACCGCGACTACGTTCGCCCATTTCAAAACGGTCGCCGAAACCGGTCACAATGGCGGTCACCTTGATCGTATCGCCCAGTGACTCGTCAATCACCACGCCGACGATGATGTTGGCATCCTCGTGGACCTTTTCGTGGATGGTCTTGTTGACGGCGTCAAAGTCGTCCATGGTCATGCTTGAAGAGCCGGTGATGTTGACCAGTACGCCACGGGCGCCGGAAACATCGATATCTTCCAAAAGCGGCGAGGAGATCGCCTTGGTGGCAGCATCGACCGCACGGTTCTCGCCATTGGAGATGCCGATGCCCATCATGGCCATGCCACGTTCGCTCATGATCGACTTGACGTCGGCAAAGTCGACGTTGATGAAGCCGGAGGTGGTGATCAGGTCGGAGATGCCCTGCACCGCCTGACGCAGCACGTCGTCGGAAGGCTTGAAGGCATCCAGGATACCGAGTGAGCGGGGTGCGATGCTGATCAGTCGATCATTGGGGATGATGATCAGCGAGTCAACATGCTCCTTCAGTGCCCGTACCCCTTCATCGGCCTTATGCTGGCGCAGCTTGCCCTCGCGGGAGAACGGCTTGGTGACGATGCCGACGGTCAGCGCGCCAACCTCGCGGGCCACCTCGGCGATGACCGGCGCAGCGCCGGTGCCGGTGCCGCCGCCCATACCGGCGGCGATGAAGATCATGTCGGCCCCTTTGAGCAGCTCAGCCAGTTTTTCACGATCTTCCAGGGCAGCATCGCGACCCACGTTGGGGTTGGCGCCTGCTCCAAGGCCCTTGGTCAGCTGGCCGCCCAGTTGCACCTTGACCGGCGCCAGGGAGGAGCGCAGGGCCTGGGCATCGGTATTGGCAACGATGAAATCCACCTTGTTGATGCCGCTGGCCACCATGGTATTGACGGCATTACCACCGCCACCACCCACGCCAACTACCTTGATGACTGCGCTTTGCTCGATGGTTTCGTCAAATTCGAACATCCGCTCCCCCTTTGCTGTATCTGCATGTCATTGAATGCTTGATTGCCTACACGCAAGCCTTCCGTCGGAGAGTCCTAGAAGAACTCCCGGAACCAGTTCTTCATGCGCCGGGTGGTGGTGCTGAAGATGCTGTCTTCCGATTTGGTGGCGGGAAACTCGCGTGGTCCGATGTTGCGACTGCCGTAGATGATCAAACCGACCCCCGTGGAGTAGGCTGGTGAGTTGACCACATCGATCAAGCCCCCGATCTTCTGGGGGAAGCCGCGCCGCACCGGCAGATTGAAGATCTGCTCTGCCAGCTCCGGCATGCCTTCCAGTATACTGGATCCACCGGTAATTACAACCCCAGAAGCGATGGCATCTTCAAGTCCAGACTTGACGATCTCACGGTTGACCAGGGTGAACAGTTCCTCCACGCGGGGGCCCAGAATCTCGCACAGCACGTTACGCGAAAGCTCCCGCGGCTTGCGCCCGCCCACGCTGGGCACCTCGATCTTTTCATCCTTGCCCACCAGGGCGGCCAGACAGCAGCCATGGTTGCGCTTGATCTTCTCCGCCTCGGCCATCGGGGTACGCAGGCCCACGGCGATGTCGTTGGTCAGGTGGTTGCCCCCCAGAGAGATCACCGAGGTGTATTTGATGGCGCCATCGGCAAAGAGGGCGATATCGGTGGTGCCGCCGCCGATATCCACCAGGCAGACACCCAGCTCCTTTTCATCCGGCGAGAGCACCGCCTCGGCCGAGGCCAATTGCTCCAGCACGATATCGGCCACGTCCAGACCGGCCCGGTTGCAGGATTTGACGATGTTCTGGGCACTGGTGACCGCCCCGGTCACGATGTGTACCTTGGCCTCCAGCCGTACCCCGCTCATCCCCAGCGGCTCGCGGATGCCGTCCTGCTCGTCGATGATGAACTCCTGAGGCAGGATATGGATCACCTCGCGATCCATCGGAATATTGATCGCCTTGGCAGCGTCGATCACCCGCCGCACGTCGTCCTGATTAACCTCGCGATTTTTGATGGCGATCACCCCATCGGAGTTGATCCCCTTGATATGGCCGCCGGCAATGCCGGCGTAGACCGACTTGATCTCGCAGCCGGCCATCAGTTCTGCCTCTTCGATCGATTTCTTGATCGAGGCCACCGTGCTCTCAATATTGATCACCACACCCTTGCGCAGGCCGTTGGACGGACTGGTGCCGATACCGACGATCTCGATGCCGTCCTCGGTCACGTTGCCGACTATGGCACAGATCTTGGTGGTGCCGATGTCCAGGCCGACGATCAGGTTGTCTCTCTTTGCGGACATTGCAGTCCTCCCTTGGGAGTTNNCGGACGGTTGCCCGTCAGCTCTTCTTGACCACGATCCGGTCGTTGTAATCCAGATCGATGTAGTGCAGCCCAGGCTGTTGCGTCATCAGGGTCTGATAAATCCGGGCGAAACGGGCCAGCTTGCCGGAGAAGTCGTCAGTGCCGATCCTGATTGGCACTGCGCCGGAGGTAGTAAACAGGGTGAATCCGTGGGCCCTATCGTAATGAATCTCCGACACATCCGCAAGGATAAATGAGCCATGCTGTTGCAGGGCTGCCAACAGCTCACAGGCCGTCTTGAGGGCTCCACGGGTGCCGGCCGGGTCAGCCGCCAACCCCTCTTCGCTCAGACCGGTCACCACCGGCAAATCAAGGGCATCACCAAAGCTGAGCGGTTTGAACGGTTCACCCGTCGTGTCGAGGTAGTAAAGCAGCCCCAGATTGACCACCGCCACCGGCTTGCGCTCGGTGATACTGACCGCCACCGTGCCGGGGAAGAAGCGCTGCACCCGCACCGTGGCCACCCAGGGATTGCGGGCCACCTGTTGTCCGACGGTCTTCAGCTTCAGACTGAGCAGGTTCTGGCCAGGCTCAACACCGGTCAAGGCCACAATCTCCTCGCGGTTCAACCGCTGCACACCACGCACCTCAACCTTCTGCACCGGGAATGGGGTTGCCTGCATCAGTCCCTTGACGGCGGCCGCCAGCAGCCCTCCCACCAGGATAATCAGACCGGCGCTGCTGCCGTAGCGAATGGCCGGCAACAGGTACTTGCGTAGATCGATCGGTTCCTTGCGGACCTTGGTCCGGTTCGGCGCCACCTTGCGGTTCGGCTTGGAGCCGATATGCCGCAGGTCGGTCATCATGGCCCGTTTTGCCCGGTCTTCAAGGCGGCCGAGGTGACGATGCGCTCCACCAGGGTCTCAAAATCAAGCCCGGCCCCCTTCTGGGCGATCTCCGGCAGGAGCGACAAGGCGGTCATGCCCGGCAGGGTGTTGACCTCCAGCAGGTAGCATTCGCCGCTCTCGGTCACCAGGAAATCCACCCGACTGTAGCCGGAGCAACCCAGGGCCTGATGCGCCTTCAACCCGAGCTGCTGCACCTTGGCATACCGTTCAGGGCTCAGCCGGGCCGGAAAGACATGCTCGGCCAGCCCATCGGTATACTTGGCCTCATAATCGTAAAATTCACGCTTGGGGATGATCTCAATGGCCCCGATCGCCTGGTCGTCCAGGATGCCGACCTGCACCTCCTGCCCCTTGACGTAGCCCTCCACCAGCACCTGGTCGTCGTAGCGGAAGGCGTCATCCAGAGCAGCCTGCAAGTCTGCCGGCTGCTTGACAATCGCCACCCCCACCGATGAACCCTCCTGCACCGGCTTGACCACCGCCGGCAGCCCGAAGGGCAACTGCTCTGCCGTCAACGCCTCACCGCGCCGCAGCGCGACATAGGGGGTAATCGTCAGCCCGGCCGCCGCAAATGCCTGTTTGCTATAGAGCTTGTGCATTGCCAGGGCGCTGGCCAAGACACCGGAGCCGGTGTAGGGGATCTGCATCAGCTCCAGCAAGCCCTGCACACAGCCGTCTTCGCCGTAGCGACCGTGCAGCGCGATGAAGGCCAGCTCAATACGCTCCTTGCGCAGTGTCTCGGCAACCTCGTGCCGCACGTCGATGGCGCAGCTGTCGTAGCCCAGTCTGAGCAGTGCCTGGTGCACGGCCATGCCGCTCTTGAGCGACACCTCCCGCTCGGCTGACAGACCACCCATCAACACACCGATCCGTTTATGCTTCATGGCTCTTCCCCCACGATCCTGACCTCTTCCTCCAGCGCCACGCCGCTCTGCTCAAGCACCGCTGCCTTGACCCGTTGTGACAACATCAGAAAATCGGCTGCGGTGGCATTGCCGCTGTTGACCAGAAAGTTGCTGTGCACCGGCGACACCAGCGCGCCACCTTCGGAGGCCCCGCGCAGGCCCGCAGCATCAATCAGTCGCCAGGCGGCCTGACCGGCCGGATTCTTAAAGAACGAACCGGCGCTGGGGTGGCCGACGTTGTGCTTACTACGCCGCAGCTCCAGATCGTTACGTATCTCCGTCTCGGTCACCGCCGGATCGCGCGGCTCCAGTTGCAGCGTGGCCGCCAGCACCACGTCGCCTGGCAGCAGATCCAGCCGGCGGTAGCCATACTCCAGTTCATCAATGCAGAACTCACAAACTGTACCGCCACGCAGCAGTGCAATGCAGACGGTATGCTGCAGGACCCCCTCGCCGTAGGCGCCTGCATTCATCCGGATCGCGCCGCCGATCGTGCCGGGGATGCCGGAGATAAACCCGACCCCCCCCAGACCCAGCTGTTGGCCGAAGCGAACCACCGCCAGGTTTTCGGCGCCGGCCTCGGCCCGTATCCGCCCGTCGCCTACTGCCTCAATCCGGTTGAACTGCTCCAGTGAGATCACTGCGCCGCGAATACCGCCGTCTCGCACCAACAGGTTGTAGCCCCGGCCGATGGCCAGCCAGGGAATCTGCTGCTCCGTAAGCTGGCGCACCAACATTTGCAGGTCTTCAGCATCCTGAGGCACAGCGTACAGATCGACCGGACCACCCACCTTGAGTGACGTGTGGCGGCTCATCGGCTCGTCATAGCGTAATGTACCGCGTATGTTGATCTCACGCAGGTTCAGGTCATGCCTCCAGAAGTTTTACCAATGCCTCGCCCTGCTGCCAGATATTGCCTGCCCCCAGGGTGATGACAATGTCGCCTTCTTTCACGATCCCAGCCAGGTGCTGTGGGATCAGCTCCCGGTCGCCGATCCAGGTCACGTCCTTTTGGCCGTGGCGACTCACCTCATCGGCCAGCCGCTCGGCCGTGGCCCCCTCAATCGGCTGCTCGCCGGCAGGATAGACGTCGGTCAACACCAACAGGTCGGCATCGTAAAAGGCGGTCACGAACTCGTCGAACAGCTCGTGGGTGCGGCTGTAGCGGTGTGGCTGGAAGGCGGCCACGATTCGCCGCTCAGGCCAGCCCTGCCGGGCCGCTGCCAGCGTTGCCTTGATCTCGGCCGGGTGATGACCGTAGTCGTCCACCACCATGATCCCTCGGGGTTGCCCCTTGACCGTGAAGCGCCGCCCTACACCGCTGAATGTGGCAAAGCCCTCCTGGATGGCGGAAAACGGCACATCCAGCTCCATCGCCACCGCGATGCAGGCCATGGCATTCAGCACATTGTGAGGGCCGGGCATCGGAAAGGTCACCTCGCCCAGCCGGTAGCCTTTGTAGTGGGCCACAAAGCTGGTATTGAAACCGTCATGCCTGACATGGGTTGCGCGGATATCGGCCTGAGCCGAAAGGCCGTAGGTCATGTAGCGTTTCTTGACCCGCGGCAGGATCGCACGGATGTTCTGATCATCCAGACAGAGCACCGCCAGCCCGTAGAACGGCACCTTGTTGATAAACTCCACAAAGGTGTCCTTGATCTCCTCAATGCCTGAATAGTGATCGAGATGGTCGGCATCGATGTTGGTGACCACCGCGATGGTCGGCGATAACACCAGGAACGAGCCGTCCGATTCATCGGCCTCGGCCACCAGGAACTTGCCCTGGCCCAGTTGGGCGTTGCTGCCGATGGCGTTCAGCTTGCCGCCGATCACGATGGTGGGATCGATGCCGGCATGGCCCAGAATCGAGGCCGCCATGGAGGTAGTGGTGGTCTTGCCGTGGGTGCCGGCGATGGCGATGCCGAACTTCATCCGCATCAGTTCGGCCAACATCTCGGCCCGTGGGATGACCGGCACATGCAGCCGCCGGGCCTCAACCACCTCCGGATTGTCTTCATGCACGGCGGAGGAGATCACCACCACATCGACGTTCTGCAGGTTTTCGGCCTTGTGGCCGATGCCGATCTCGGCCCCGAAGCCGGACAGTCGCTCGGTGATCTCGGAACTGCGCAGGTCAGAGCCGGACACCTTGTAACCCAGGTTCAGCAGTACCTCGGCGATGCCGCTCATGCCGATGCCGCCGATGCCGACAAAGTGTATCTTTTCTATCTTTCCGTACATGGGCTACCTCGCTCCTAGCGCGTTGATCATCTGGTCCACAATCATCTGAGCAGCGTCTCTTCTGCCCAAGCCGGCTGCGTTGTCACCGATCCGCTGCAATTCTCCAGCATCGTCCATCAGCCGCGTGATGGTCGTTGCCAGTCTGTTTCCGCCCATTTCCTGCTCCAACAGCAGCTCACAAGCACCCCTTTTCAGCAATGCTTCGGCGTTCTTGCGCTGATGGTCGTCGGTGGCGTAAGGAAACGGTATGAACAGACAGGCCTTGCCCAAGGCAGTCACCTCGGCGATGGTGGTGGCCCCGGCCCGGCAGACGATCAGATCGGCCCGGCGATACTGGCTGGCCATATCATCAATAAACGGCCGTACATCGGCGGCTATGCCGGCCGCCCGATAGTCGGCGCAGACCTGTTCATAATCCTTTTCGCCGGTCTGGTGGGTCACCTGCAGCCGGGAACGGTGCTCGGGTTTCAGTGTCGCTAACGCCCCAGGCAGTGCTACGTTCAGGGCATGGGCCCCCTGGCTGCCGCCAAAGATGAATAGGTTGAAGGTCTGCTCCTGTCCCGCCAGGTGCTCTGTTTGGCCCTTCAGATCCCCCGACAGTTGCTCAAGTATCTGCCGCCGCAGCGGATTGCCGGTCAGCACGGTCTTGTGCGGCGGAAAGTACGTGGCTGCCTCGTCCAGCGAAATAAAGACCCGATCGGCCACCTTGGCCAGCAGCTTGTTGGACATGCCGGGCAGGGCGTTCTGCTCGTGCACAAAGCGCGGCACCTGCAGGCCACGTGCCGCCAGGACCATCGGCAGCGAGGCGTAACCGCCGACCCCCATCACCAGATCGGGCCGGTAATCCCGCAGGATTTTACGTGACTGGGCATAGCCGTAGAGCAGCATGGCGGCACCTTTCAGCTTGGCCAGGCTGCCCTTGCCCTTGATACCGGCTGCCGAGATCAGCTCCAGCTGATAGCCGAGACGCGGGATGGTACGGGCCTCAATCCCCTGACTGCTGCCGACGAACAGCACCTGATTGGCCGGATCACGGCTAAGGAACTCTTCTGCCACGGCAATGCCGGGAAAGAGATGGCCACCGGTACCGCCACCGGCAATAATCAGCCTCATGATGCTGCTCCTTCGGTCAACGGCGTTAGTTTCAGGCCGGACGAGATGTTCAGCAGAATGCCCACCGCCAACAGACTGATCAGAAGCGAGCTGCCGCCGTAACTTAAAAACGGCAGTGCCAGCCCCTTGGTCGGCAACAGACCGGTGACGACCCCCATGTTGACGCTGGCCTCGATGGCGAACAGGACCGCAATACCCAGCGCCAGGAAGCGGCCAAACGGGTCCCGGGCCGCCATAGCGATCCGCATCGCCCGCTGCACCAGGATAAAAAACATGCCGATGATCACCACCACGCCAAGAAAACCCAGTTCCTCTCCCACCACCGACAGGATGAAGTCGGTGTGGGCCTCGGGCAGATAGAACAGCTTCTGCTTGCCTTCACCCAACCCCTGACCGAACAGGCCGCCGGCGCCAAAGGCGTACTTGGACTGGATGATCTGCCAGCCGATGCCGGTCGGATCCTGCTCAGGGTTCATAAAGGCCTTGATCCGTCGCAGCCGGTAGGCCGAATGAAAGACCAGAAAGGCCACAATCGGCGCTGCCATCAGCAGCGTTCCCAGGATGAATACCAACCGTGTGCCAGCTGCAAACAGCATCAGAATCGCCACCCCGGCCAAGGTCAGGGCCGCTCCCAGGTCAGGCTGTTTCAGGATCAGCAGCAGCATGGCCGCCAGCACCACCATGTAGGGCAGAAAACCGTAGGAGAGCGATCTGATCTTGTCCGACTTCTTTTCCAGCGAATAGGCCATGTACATGATCAGTGCGATCTTGGCGAACTCCGATGGCTGCAGGTTGAAACCGGGCAGCCGGATCCAGCGGGTGGCGCCTTTAACCTTGCCGCCGATGCCGGGAATCAGCACCAGCACCAGTAAGGCCAGGCTGATCAGCAGGATCGGCACCGCCAGCTTGCGCCAGTGATGGTAATCGATCCGCATTGCCACTGCCGCCACGCCAAAACCCACCAGGGCAAACAGCCCTTGACGTTTCAAAAAGTAGGCACCGTCGTGGAAGTTCTTGGCAGCCATCACCGACGAGGCGGAATAGACCATCACGATCCCGAAGGAGGTCAGGGCCACCACCATCAGCAGCAGCACCAAGTCGTAGTCCGCCAGCCTGAACTGGCTTTTTTCCGCTGCCATCAGAGCTCCTTGACTGCTGCAATGAAACGCTGCGCCCGCTCCTCGTAATCCCTGAACATGTCAAAGCTGGAGCAGGCCGGTGAGAGTAGCACTACGCCGCCCGGTTCGGTCAGCTCTGCAGCCAGCCGCACCGCCTCTTCCAGGCTGGCTGCCCGCCGGGTGTCGCTCAGGTTGCCCAGCTCCTGCTCCATCCGCTCGGCCGCCTCGCCGATCAGCAGCAGGTGTCGCACCCGCTGTTTGACCAGCTGTGCCAGCGGTTCATACGAACCGCCCTTGTCCTTGCCCCCTGCGATCAGGGTGATGGCGTCGAAGCTCTCCAGGGCCGGGGCCACACTACCCACGTTGGTGGCCTTGCTGTCCTCGTAGTNNNCGGACGAACTCCATCCGGTGGTGCAACGACTCGAACCGCTCCAGCAGGGCCTGGCTTTTTGCTTGTTCGCAGCCCAGCAGCAAGCCGCAGGCCAGGGCTGCCATGATGTTCTCCAGGTTGTGCACCCCCTGCAGCTTGAAGCCGCCAATCGGGAAACGCAGTTCCTGCCCCAGATGGCGGTAGACAATCTCACTGCCCAGGCAGCTGATGCCCTCATCCAGTGCCTGTTTGCGGCTGAACGGGAACAGACGCGCTGCCAACCCCTGCGCCGCCTGCCAGACCCGCCCGTCGTCACGGTTGACCACGGCGTAGTCCACAGGCCCCTGGTTTTCAAAGATGCGCAGCTTGGCGTCGATGTAGGCCTGATAGCTGGCGTAGCGGTCCAGGTGGTCCTCGCTCAGGTTCAGCAGGGCCGCCACCTTTGGTCGGAACTGCTCGATCCATTCCAGCTGGAA
>DIKW01000071.1:3967-6759 GCA_002424705.1 Geobacter sp. UBA5608 | reverse complement strand
GCTGCAGCGTCACTGCGTCGGCGGCGTCTGCCTCGCGCCCCCAGCATCGATACCGCCGGTGGCGCCGGCGCCGGAAGACACCACCCCGCCGATCTACGACCGGGCCGGACTGTTGGAACGACTGGGAGGAGCTGAGGCGCTGATACCCAAGTTCATGGGCATGTTCCATCACGGCATTACGCTCAGCCTTGACAGCCTTGAGCTGGCCATCTCCACCAGCGACACCGAGGGACTGCGGGTGGCGTCCCACACCATCAAGGGCTCCTGCGGCAATATCGGCGCCATGCAGATGCGGGAGACCGCGGTCGCCATCGAGGCGTCAGCCAAGTCCGGCGACATCAGCGGCGCGCCGGAGGGGCTGGCGCTGCTCAAACGCCAACTGGAGGAGTTCAAGACAACGGTGGGGCCGCTAGCGTAGTTTCAATTCGGCATCTTCCAGTGATTTGATCCGGTCCCGCAGCTCGGCCGCTGTTTCGAAATCCAACTGCTTGGCGGCGTCCAACATCTCCTTGCGCAGCTTCTTGACCAGCTTTGGTATCTGCTTCAGATCACCGCCGTAATCGCCCAACCCATCGGCCACTTGGGGCACGGCGGTGTAATCCTGTTCCTCGATCGACTCCAGAATCGTGCGCATCCCCTTCTTGACCGTCTCCGGGGTGATACCGTGCTCGGCGTTGTAGGCCAGTTGTTTGGCGCGGCGGCGTTCGGTCTCGTCGATGCAGCCCTGCATCGAACGTGTCACCTGATCGGCGTACATCAGCACCCGCCCCTCCACGTTGCGGGCCGCCCGGCCACAGGTCTGGATCAAGGAGCGGGTGGAGCGCAGAAATCCTTCCTTGTCGGCATCCAGGATCGCCACCAGCGAGACCTCCGGCAGGTCCAGCCCCTCCCGCAACAGGTTGATCCCCACCAGCACGTCGAACTCCCCCAGTCGTAAGCTACGCAGGATCTGCATCCGTTCGATGGTATCAATGTCGGAGTGCAGGTAACGCACCCGGATCCCCAGCTCCTGATAATAATTAGTCAGCTCCTCAGCCATCCGCTTGGTGAGGGTGGTCACCAGCACCCGCTCCCCTCTGGCCACGGTCAGCCGCACCTCATGCAGCAGGTCATCCACCTGTCCGGCACCGCCTTCGGCTGCCGTGACCGGACGGATCTCGATCGGCGGGTCCACTAGGCCGGTGGGACGGATCACCTGCTCCACAAACACGCCGCCGGCCCGTTCCAGCTCATAATCGGCCGGGGTGGCCGAGACATGCACCACCTGGTTGATGCGTGTCTCAAACTCCTGGAAATTCAGGGGCCGGTTATCCAGGGCGGCCGGCAGGCGGAAGCCGTACTCCACCAGGGTCTCCTTGCGGCTGCGGTCACCGCGGTACATGCCCCCCACCTGGGGGATGGTGATGTGGGATTCGTCGGTAAACAGCACGAAGTCGTCCGGAAAGTAGTCGATCAGGGTGAAGGGCGGCTCGCCCGGTTGGCGGCCGTCCAGATAGCGGGAATAGTTCTCGATCCCCTGGCAGAAGCCCATCTCCTCCATCATCTCGATGTCGTAGTAGGTGCGCTGCTCGATCCGCTGTGCCTCCAGCAGCTTACCCTGGGCCTTGAAGTGACGAATCCGCTCCTCCAGGTCCAGCCGGATCTGCTCCACGGCCCGCTCCAGGTTCTCTTTAGTGGAGACGTAGTGGGAGGCCGGGAAGATGGCCGCCTTGGACAGCTTCTGCAGCACGACGCCACGCAGGGGGTCGATCTGGGAGATGGCCTCCACCTCATCGCCGAAGAACTCGATCCGCAGCGCCCGCTCGCTGTCGTAGGCCGGGAAGACCTCAATCACATCTCCCCGCACCCGGAAGGTACCGCGGTGAAAGTCGGTGTCGTTTCGCTCGTACTGAATCTCCACCAGCTTCTGCAGTAAGGTGTCACGGCCGTAGTCGTCCCCCTGGTGGAAGAAGATATGCATGGCCTGGTAGGCCTCGGGCGAACCGATGCCGTAGATGCAGGAGACCGAGGCCACGATGATCACATCCCGCCGGGTCAAGAGCGACATGGTGGCCGAGTGGCGCAGCTTGTCGATCTCGTCGTTGATGGCCGAATCCTTCTCGATGAAGGTATCGGTGGTGGGCAGGTAGGCCTCAGGCTGGTAGTAGTCGTAGTAGGAGACGAAGAACTCCACTGCGTTGTCCGGAAACAGCTCCTTGAACTCGCCGTACAGCTGGGCGGCCAGGGTCTTGTTGGGAGCCAGCACCAGGGCCGGGCGGCCGGTACGGGCGATGACGTTGGCCACGGTAAAGGTCTTGCCGGAGCCGGTCACCCCCAGCAGCACCTGGTGTTTGTCACCGCGCTCGATGCCCGCCACCAGCTCGTCGATGGCCTGGGGCTGGTCGCCGCGGGGGGTGTAGTTTGTGGTGAGGGTAAAGGCGTTGTCCATGATTTTATTAGGCTATCACAAAAAACTGATTGTCAGCAGCCCTGTTTTTCTTCATACTGTTGTGCAACCTAGACGGGCCTGTGCCCGTCTTTTTCATTCTGAAGGAGTAGCCAATAATGCAGGAACTTATCCGCAATATCGCCATCATCGCCCACGTCGACCACGGCAAGACCACCCTGGTGGATGCCATGCTGAAGCATGCCGGCGTGTACCGCGAGCACGAAGCCATCACCGAGCGGGTGATGGATAGCAACGACCTTGAAAAAGAGCGCGGCATCACCATCCTGGCCAAAAACCTCTCGATCCATCACGGCCAGTACAAGATCAACATCGTGGATACCCCCGGCCACGCCGACTTCGGCGG
>DIKW01000071.1:0-3865 GCA_002424705.1 Geobacter sp. UBA5608 | reverse complement strand
ATCAACAAGATCGACCGTCCCGGTTCCCGGCCGGATGAGGTGCTGAACATGGTCTTCGACCTGTTCTGCGAGCTGGAGGCCAACGACGAGCAGCTGGACTTTCCGGTGGTCTACACCAGCGCCAAGATGGGCTACGCCAAACTGGATGTGAACGTTGAATCCAACAGCATGGAGCCGCTGTTCGCGGTGGTGGAGTCCAACGTCCGGCCGCCCAAGGGGGATGCCAACGCCCCGTTCCAGATGCTGATCGCCAACATCGACTACAACGAGTATATCGGGCGCATCGCCACCGGACGGATTTTCAACGGCAGGGTCAAGGCCGGCGAAACGGTGGCCATGATCAAGCAGGACGGCGCTGTCAGCCGTGGCCGGATCACCAAACTGCTGGGCTACGAAGGCTTGAAGCAGGTGGAGATCCAGGAGGCCGGCACCGGCGATATCGTCACCGTGGCCGGCTTCGACGAGGTCAGCATCGGCGAGACCCTGGCCTCGGCCGAGAGTCCGGTGGCGGTACCCTACGTCTCGATCGACGAACCGACCCTGGCCATGAACTTCATCGTCAACACCTCCCCCTTTGCCGGCCGCGAGGGGAAATGGGTCACCTCGCGCAACATCCGCGAACGGCTGACCAAGGAACTGCGCACCAACGTCTCGCTGCGGGTGGAGGACACCGATTCACCGGACACCTTCAAGATCTCCGGCCGGGGCGAGCTGCACCTGTCGATCCTGATCGAGAACATGCGCCGCGAAGGGTTCGAACTGGCGGTCTCCAAGCCTGAGGTGATCATCCGCGAAAAAGACGGCGTCAAGATGGAGCCGATGGAGTACCTGGTGGTGGATGTGGCCTCCGAGTTCCAGGGCGCCATCATCGAGAAGATGGGCCCCCGCAAGGGCGAGATGGTGGCCATGCACCCGATGGGCGAGATGGTCAGGCTTGAGTTTGTGGTGCCGGCCCGTGGCCTGATCGGTCTGCGGGGCGAGGTGATGACCGATACCCGCGGCACCGCCGTGATGACCCACACCTTCCACGAGTACGCCCCCTACAAGGGTGACATCCCCGGCCGCAAGAACGGTGTGCTGATCGCCATGGAGCATGGCGAAACCACCGCCTATTCACTGGATGCCCTGCAGCCGCGCGGCGTGCTGTTCATCGGTGCCGGCGTCGAGGTCTACGGCGGCATGATCATCGGTGAGCATGCCCGCGACAACGACCTGGAGGTCAACTCCTGCCGCGGCAAGAAGCTGACCAACGTGCGGGCCTCCGGTTCCGACGACGCCATCAAGCTGACCCCGCCCCGCACCATGTCCCTGGAGCAGGCTCTGGAATTCATCGACGATGACGAACTGGTGGAGGTAACCCCCACCTCGATCCGCCTGCGCAAGAAGGAGCTGGACCCCAATCAGCGCAAGAAAAAGAACAAGTAGCCGATCGGTTTCAGATTCGGCACTGCATCAGGGGGCGTGGTTCATGGACCACGCCCTTTTTTGCATACCTGCTGCTTCCCAGCCTTAAAAATCAGCCGGGCTTAGATCAATCACGTCGTCGTCCTCCTGGTTGATCAGAAAATCAAAGGGTGGCAGCTCGTGCTGCAGCAGGATCAGCAGCAGCTTGGGCCGCAGCAACGCCTTTTGCTCGTCGCTGGCAAACTTGAGGAACATCCGCAGCAGCGTCTCCACCGCCTCCAGTGGCTCCCCCTTGATGTCGTTGACCTGCTCGTCACTGTTGAGACTAAACAGACTCGGATAACTACCGTCTGGCTTGAAAAAGCCCATGATTTTGTGCGTTTCTGCGTCTCCGAGCAGTCCCTTGACTGCCGCCACCATCTCGTTCAGTGCCGCGATCAAGGCAGGCAACTTGCTGCTCAGCGAGGTGATGATATCCAAGCCGACCTGCAACCCCTCCAGCCGCTGCATGAAGGTCTCCAGCAGATCCCCCCTGATCAGACCCCCATGCTGGGGCATTATAGCCAGCGGTGCCGGGTCCAGCTGGCGGATCTTCTGTACCGCCAGCCGGATGGCACCATTGCTGGGCATATACAGCTGATGAAAGGCCTTGATGCCGGCCCAGTTTTCCTCCTGGGCATAGAGACCGGGTGCGGCGATGCCGCCGAACAGGTCACCGGTGAACAGTATCCGTGATTCTAGGTCATAGATCATGCAGGCGCCGCGAAAATGGCAAAACGGAGTGGGGATAAACTGCAGCTTGTGTCCGGTGGGCAGCACCACCTTTTGCCCCTGCACCCGGTCAACGGAGCGGAAATTGGTCTTGGACATGCCGTTCAGGTTTGCCAGACGCCAGGTGTCCTCGGTGGCGATCACGGTCAACTTGGGGTTGAGCTTGGCCAGCGTCGGCAGCACCCCCAGCACGTCAGGGTCCTGGTGGTTGATGAACGCCAGGTTGATCTTGGCCAACCCTCCGGGGAGCACCGCCGCCACCTTCTGCGAAAGGCTGTCGAAATCGTTGGTCGGTCCTGGATCAATCAAGAGGGTGCCGGTAACACCATTGCCCTTGAAAACCCGCAAGAAACTGTTGCGGCTCAGAAACGTCTTGGTACCGGCCCCCACCCAGTAGACCCCGGGCGCCAGCTCACTGACCTGGTCCAGATTAATCATCTTGTCCATCAAATCACCCCCTAATAAGACGTATAAGACTCGCATAGTCTTTTAGCACGGCTTGGCGTATTAGGGAAGGCCTGAACCGTTTGCCCCGTTTCGAGCGACATGCACGATGTCGGCACGGCTAACGCAATATTTTTTCTTGACCAGGCGCCACGATCGGTCTATGAATGAACGGTCATTCATTATGGAGGAGCGCATGTCAAAGGAAGACAAACGGGAGGCGATCCTGCAGGCCACGCTGGAGTTGGTGGCCAAGCATGGTTTCCACGACGCACCCTGCTCGCTGATTGCCGAGCGGGCCGGCGTGGCGGCCGGTACCATCTACCGCTATTTCGAGAACAAGGATGTACTGATCAACGAACTGTACCTTGACCTCGAGACCAGGATCAACGCTGCCCTGCTGGAAGGCTACACCATCGACAAGCCGTTCCGGGAACGGTTCATCCATCTGGTCAGCAGCCTGCTGCGGTTTTTCATCAGTAACCCTCGTGAATTCAAGTATGTCGAGCAGTTTCACAACTCGCCCTATGGCGTGGCCTTCCGCCGCGACCGGCTGTTGGGGCAGCATGAAGACTGCGGCATCTACTGCGAACTGTTCAAGCAGGGGGTTACCCAACAGGTGATCAAGGACCTGCCGCTGCCGTTGCTGTTTGACCTGGCCTTCGGACCGATCGTCTCGGTTGCCAGAAATCATATTCTTGGCTTTGTACTGCTGGATGATGCGCTTATCCAGCGAATCGCCGAGGCCTGCTGGGATTCGCTGAAACGCTGAAACAGACCTGAATAGTCATTCATTGAGAAGGTTATTACGTACACACACGAGGTAGCGCCATGTTCCAGAGCAAAACGACCCGACTGTTAGCCGCCACACTGCTGGTGACCGCCGGACTGACCGCCGCCTGCGGCAAAAAACAGCCACCCATGCCCCAACAAGGACCACCCGAGGTGAGCGTGGTCACGATTCAGCCGCAGCGGGTGACCTTAACCACCGAACTGTCGGGCCGCACGGCACCATTTATGATCGCCGAGGTGCGCCCCCAGGTGGGCGGCATCGTCAAAAAGCGCCTGTTCACCGAGGGTAGCGATGTCACTGCCGGCCAGGTGCTGTACCAGATCGACCCGTCCAGCTACGAGGCGGCCCTGGCCAGTGCCAAGGCCAACCAGGCCCGAGCAGAAGCCACCCTGACAACGATACGGCTCAAGGCCGGGCGCTACCAGGAGCTGGTCCAGATCAAGGCGGTCAGCC
>DIKW01000070.1 GCA_002424705.1 Geobacter sp. UBA5608 | reverse complement strand
CCGTCAAAGGCAGCCGTCAGAGCCGGCTGGCCCAGTGGCCGGTGCAGATGCGGCTGGTCTCACCCACGGCCCCCTACTTTCAGGATGCCGACCTGCTGCTGACCGCCGACTGCGTGCCGTTGGCCTACGCCGGCTACCATGAGGATTTTCTGGACGGCAAGGCGGTGATCATGGGCTGCCCCAAGCTGGACGACAATGATTTTTTCATGAACAAACTGACAGAGATCCTGCGCTCATCCAGCATCAAGAGCGTGACCGTGCTGCGGATGGAGGTGCCCTGCTGCGGCGGCATCACTTGGGCGGCCAAGGAGGCGATCAAGAACAGCGGCAAGGCGATTCCCTACGCTGAGGTGACCATCGGCATTCAGGGGCAGATCAAGGGCTGAGACAGCTGTGCCATGAGAAGACATGCCGGGCGGCCCTGTGGTCGCCCGGTTTTTTTGTGTCGCGGCAGAGAGGTATCGCGGTTATATGACGATTGGTGCATACGGCGCAATGTCGCCATTGTTGTTGCTGATGGCGGTGACCGCATGGCCTGCTTCTGCCCTGCAGCAGACCCCCATCAGCAGGTCCGGCCCCTTGCAGTTTTAGGGGTCGCGGGCGTTGGCCAGGATGGTCATACAGGCCGTCGCAGCCTGGCAGTGACCCATTTGAGGTCCCCTTTTCAGGCAGGGTATGCTACATACCAGGCCATGCCGGTAGCCATCATTGCCATTACCCGTAACGGGGCACAGCTGGGAAACCGTCTGGCCGGTGGGATGCCGGACAGTGAACTGCATGTGCTGCGTATGTTTCGCGGCGCCGCCGGCAAAGGTGCTCAGGTTTTCGATGAGCTTGGGCCGCTGGTCGACCATCTCTGGCAGACGGGCCGCGACCTGGTCTGCATCATGGACGCAACCTGCGTGGTGCGGATGATCGCGCCGCTGATCACGGGCGGTGAGGCCGATCCTGCGGTGGTGGTGATGGATGACAACGCCAAGTTTGCGGTTGCATTGTTTGCCGGACAGCCGTCCGACGCCAACCTCCTGGCCGAACGTTGTGGCTGGCTGGCGGGAGCTCGACCGGTGATCACCAGCGCCCTCGCGGTCAACCAGCCGCCCTCCTTCGAGCAACTGGCCTCGGAACAAGGCTGGGTGATCGAGGACCCGAAGGCAGTGCAGCTGCTGGACAGCCTGCTACAAGCTGACCGGCCGATCGCGGTGGTTGACAGCAGCGAGCGGGTTCGCGCCTGGTTTCACGGCAGCGCCAGACTCTCGTTTTTCGATACCATCGCCAGCGCGCTGAAAAGTCAGGCCCAGGGCTACCTGTTTGTGACCAATCGCCAGCTGCCGCGTCAGGTCATGCCGGAACGGCTCCTGCTGCTGCGTCCCCGGAATCTGGTGCTGGGGATCCATTGCGTCGGCGGCACGTCGGCCGCTGAGATCGAGGCCATGGTGCAGCAACATCTGAAACGCCTGCTGCTGTCGCCGCGTTCGATCTGCTGCATCGCCACCGTCGAGGGTCAGCAGGACGAGCCAGGTCTGGTGTCCTGTGCCGAATGGTTCGGCGTCAGGCTGGATTGTTTCAGCTATCAGCAGCTACTGCAGGTGGTGCCGCCGTCGTCACCAGCGGCACAGGCCCTGGCCGCCGACGATGGCAGTGCAGCGGCCGAGCCTGCCGCATTGCTGGCTTCGGGCAATGACCGGCTGTTGCTCAAGAAGACAAGATCAGATAACGTCACCCTGGCGGTGGCGGAGCGAAGGGGGTAAGTCGATGGCCGGACCGTTGATCGCCATTACCATGGGAGATCCTGCTGGCGTTGGGCCGGAGGTCATTCTAAAGGCGTTGGCCGACCCGGCAGTGCGTGGTTGCTGCACCCCGCTGGTGCTGGGAGATCAGCGCGTCATGCAGCGGGCGGCAAAGGTCTGTGCCAGCAGCTTGCAGCTGGTGACGGTTGCCGCACCGGTCGAGGCCGTGGGCCTTCCCGAGGGTGCCCTGGCACTGCTGCCGCTGTCGGAGCTGGCTGACGAGGATATCCGCTACGGTCAACCCTCGGAGCGGGCCGGTGACGCAGTGTACCGTTATATCCGCCGGGCGGCCGAGCTGTGCCTGGCCAACCAGGTGGCGGCCATGGCCACCGCACCGATCAGCAAGCAGGCCTTGCACCGTGCCGGCCACCGGTACCCGGGCCATACCGAACTGCTGGCCGAACTATGCCGTTGCTCTGATTTTGTGATGATGCTGGCCGGCGACCTGCTGCGGGTGGCGTTGGTCACGATCCATGAGGCAATTGCCGATGTGCCGCGTTTGATTACGGCCGAGCAGGTCTTAAAGACGATCCGTGTGACCGCCAGCGGCGTGGCGCCACTCTGCGGCAGCCGTTCACCGCGTATCGCCGTGCTGGCCTTGAATCCCCACTGCAGCGAGGGGGGCGCCTTCGGCAGCGAGGAGGCCAGCGCCATTGTGCCGGCCATTGCACAGGCCCAGGCCGAAGGGCTGGACGTGAGCGGCCCCTTTTCGGCCGACACCTTTTTCCATTTTGCGGTGCAGGAACCGCCCCCCTACGATGCGGTGGTGGCGATGTACCATGATCAGGGCCTGATCCCGCTCAAGATGCGGCATTTCGACGATGCTATCAACATCACCCTGGGACTGCCGATCATCCGCACCTCGGTTGATCACGGCACCGCCTACGACCTGGCCGGAACCGGCCGCGCCTCGGCGGCCAGCATGCAGGCGGCCATCCACACCGCCGCTCGCCTGGCAGGCCAACGATGAGATTGCCACCGCTGATCTCCGGCAGACTGATTAAACGCTACAAACGGTTCCTGGCCGATATCGAACTGGGGGATGGCTCGGTGGTTACGGCTCACTGCCCCAACTCAGGCAGCATGCAGGGTTGCAACCTGCCAGGTCTGCCGGTCATGCTTTCCGTCAGTCCCAACCCCAATCGTAAGCTGGCCTATACCTGGGAGCTGGTGCAGGTGGACGGTTTTTGGGTCGGCCTGAATACCATGCTGCCCAATCGGCTGGCCGAGGAGGCGATCCTGGACGGCACGATTGCCGAACTGCAGGGGTATAGAAACCTGCGGCGGGAGGTGCCCTACGGCAGTGAGCGCAGCCGGATCGATATCCTGCTGGAGGGAGAAAAAGGGCGCTGTTACGTTGAGGTCAAGAATGTAACCCTGGTGGAGCATGGGCTGGCCCTGTTTCCCGATGCGGTCACCGAGCGGGGGCAGAAGCATCTCCGCGAGTTGATGGAGGTGGTGCAGAACGGTGCGCGGGGGGTGATCCTGTTTACCGTGCAGCGGGGGGATGGCCGCGCTGTGGCGCCGGCCGACGCCATCGATCCGACCTACGGCAGGTTGCTGCGGCAGGCGGTGGCCCAGGGAGTGGAGGCGCTGGCCTACCGCGCCCTGGTGACACCGCACCACATCAGGCTGACCGAACCCCTGTCGGTTCAGCTGGACTAGGATTCGTAATCCACGGCCACGATCGATGAACAGTTGGCCTTCATGAACGGCACCACCTCGCCGGCGTGGTAGGGGTGCACCTGGTAGGTCTGCAGATCAGCCAGCGAGTCGAAGGTAGTGATCAGGGCCACATCGTAGGAGCGTTCGGAGCGGATCACGTCGATGCCGGCCTCCAGGTGGCGCAGTTCGGCAATCTTTCCCTCCATCGACAGCAGTTTGTCGCGTACGGCAACGATGTTTGCAGGGCTTGGGTCGGCCAGTTTGAAAAAGACGATATGGGTGACCATTGGGTCTCCTCCTGTAGAAAAGTACCCACCAGATACCGTGAATCCCAGCAGTCTGTCAATCTCGCCTTGAGCACCACCAAAAGCGTGCTACACTTGGTGCCAGCTGGTTATCAAGCGGCCCTTAGCCGTGGATCCTGCGGAGGTGACTGCCATGCCCGAATCCAGATTGATCCCGTCCATTGACAAACGACTGGGCGCCTTCCTCGAAGTCAGCCGTCGGCAGGGAGCCCAACCGGGTGAAGCCCCCCACAAGCCGGCCATCACCATCTCGCGCGAGTTCGGCTGCGAGGCCTACCCGATGGCCGAGTTGCTGCGGCAGCAGCTTGAGAGCAGAACCAGGCAAAGCTGGACTCTGATGGACAAGGCGCTCTTGGATGAAGTGGCCAAAAGCCACAATCTTTCGGAACAGGTGCTGCATAACCTGGGCGAAAAGAACCGTTTCCTGGATGAATTCCTGTCCACCTTTTCGCCTCGCTGGAAGAGCGACAAGGATTACTATCGTCTGCTCTGCAAGCAGATCATCGCCCTGGCCGAAGAGGGCAATGTCATCATTGTCGGTCGCGGTGCGGCCCAGGTCACCCAGCGTATGAAGCACTGCTGGCACTTCAGGATGTTTGCGTCACCGGCCTTCAAGGTGGCCTCCATCGCCAAGCGGCTCAGCATTGACAAGGGTGAGGCCGAACCGTTGGTCGAAAAGCGGCAGAAAGAGCGGGACCGCTTTATTCGTGATTTTCTGGACTGCGATCCCTACGACCTGAATGCCTATCACCTGATCTTCAACAATGACCGCAGTGGGCCGGCCAAGATTGCCGACATTATTGCCGACTACGTGTTGAAGGGCTGAAGTCGTTGCATTGCGATCAGTGAGCGAGGGCCGGGCTATCCCGGCCCTCGTCGTTTCGTGACAGCACAGACCGTTTTCCTCGGGGCAATAATCTGCTACAAGGGGTGCAGGAGGCGCCTGTGAAAAAGTTTGTTATTGCCGGTGGCGTAGCTATAAGCCTGTACCTGGCCTATATCGTGATCTCAGTTGCCCTGTTGCCGCCGGTCAAACAGCTGGCCGACCGTAAGCTGAGCATGACGATTGAGGTGCGGGATTGGAAGGGCAATGAACGGTCGTTTGTGCTGGGGCCGAAAAATCGCTACTGGACCCCGTCGGGCCAGATTGCGCCGGAAATGAAATGGGCGGTGATCCTGGCTGAGGACGGCAATTTCTACAGGCATGAGGGGATCGACGTCAAGGCGATCAAGCAGGCCATTAAGCACGATCTTGAAAAGAAGAGTCTGGCCAAGGGGGCGTCCACCATTACCCAGCAGGTGGCCAAGAATGTCTATCTTTCCCGTGAAAAGACCATCTCACGCAAGCTGAAAGAGGTCTACCTGGCCTGGCGGATGGAGCAGGAGCTGACCAAGGGGCGCATCCTCGAGCTGTATCTGAACGTGGTGGAACTGGGGCCGATGGTGTATGGCATCGGTCACGGCTCGCGCTACTATTTCGGCAAATCGCCCGCCGAGCTGACCCCGCGCGAGAGCGCTTTTCTGGCCGCCATGCTGCCGGGGCCACGGGTGGCCTATAATCCGTACCGCAACCTGGGCAAGGTGCTGCGCCGTTCGAACATGATCCTGCGTAACATGCGGGCAAAGGGGGTCATCTCGGCTGATGAATATCAGGCAGCTCTGGCTCAGGCCCCGAATGTCGGCGGTCTGCAGCGTAAGGTGGATTTCAGTCTGCAGCAGGAGTTGATCCAGCAACCGCAGTCATCGGCGCAGGAGACATCGCCGGTCATGCCGCCGGTCGAGGTTGTGCCGGCACCGGCCACCGGGGGCGCCTTGCCGGAGGCTTCACAGGAGCACAAGCCGGCTGCTGGGGCATCCGGAGGAGAGTGAGGCGGGTCATGGCAGCCGCTGGAGTACAGCAAGGACGTATGGCACGACTGCTCCGCCGTTTGGGGCGTCGTGGCGGAGGTGTGCTGCCGGCTGCGCTCCAGGCTGACCAGGTTGTGTTGTATCCCAGCGGCGAGCGGTTTTTCACGGCCCTTTTTGCAGCCTTGGAGCAGGCGCAACGGCTGATTTGTCTGGAATATTATATCATCCGTGCCGACCGCACCGGCAGTCGGCTGGCGCAATCGTTGACTGCGGCGGTGCAGCGCGGTGTACAGGTGTTTCTGATCTATGACGCCGTAGGCTGCCTTGATACCCCTGAGGCCTACTTTGCGGCCCTGCGTCGTCAGGGTGTGCAGTGTCTGTCCTTTAATCCGCTTTCGCTGCGGCGGGGGCTGCACTGGTTTGATCGTCGCGACCACCGCAAGCTGACGCTGATTGACGGTCGTTTGGCGTTTTTGGGCGGGCTGAATATTGGTGACGAATATGCCGGGCTGCTGGAGCAGCAGCGGAGCTTTCACGATGTCGGCTTCAGTCTGAGCGGTGTCGCAGTGACCCCCCTGCTGGAGTTGTTCGCTGAGACCTGGCTGCAGGAACAGGGCGGCGATCTCCGGTTTCCGCAGCTAGAGCCGCTGCCCCCTCCGGCTGCAGGGGCAGTGGAGGTCTCCCTGGTCAGTGGCAGTCCCCAGCATCTCCGCTCTTCGATCCGCGCCACCTTCCGAGTGGCAATGGCCTCGGCAGCGGACGAGCTGCTGATCGTCAACCCCTACTTCATTCCGGGTCCGCGTATCATGCGTTCGCTGTTACGGGCAGCCCGCCGGCAGGTGCGGGTCCGCCTGCTGCTGCCGGCCCGCAGCGATGTGCCGCTGGTCAGACTGGTCAGTCTCAGTACCTACGAAACGTTGCTCAAGGCCGGCATCGAGATCTTTGAGCTGGAGCGCCAGCTGTTGCACGCCAAGCTGATGCTGATCGACGGAGAACGGACCGTGCTCGGTTCCGCCAATCTGGACCAGCGCAGTTTTCACCGCAATTATGAGGTAAATGCCGTCATTCGCAGCCGCCTGTTCGGCAGCCAGGTGCGGGCACTGATCGAGCAGGACCTGTCCGGGTCGCGGGCTATCACCCTCGATGACCATGTGCGGCGCGGCCTGCTGCGGCGTCTGCTGGAATGGTTGTTTCGGCCGCTCTGCTGGTTTTTGTGACGGCCGTGCTGATCGATACCCACTGCCATCTGGACGTCGAGCCGCTGGTCGGTCAGCTGCCGCAGCTGTTGGCTGAGGCCCATGCCTGCGGCATCGGTCAGTGGGTGGTGCCGGCAGTCAGGCCGGACGGTTGGCAGGGGATCATGGAGCTCTGCCGGCGATACCCGGCGGCGCTGCCAACGGTCGGTATTCACCCCATGGCTTGCGCAGAGGCCACTGATGACCAGTTGTCCCGTCTTGATCAGCTGGCGTCGCAGGTGGTGGCTATTGGTGAGATCGGACTGGATCGGCAGGCGGCAGACCTTGATGGTCAGGAGGCCTGCTTTCGCGAACAACTGCGTATCGCCCGTCGTCATGGTCTGCCGGTGCTGATCCACTGCCGCGGCGCCATCGGTCGAACCTTGGCCGTCTTGCGGCAAGAGCGGGCCGACCAGATCGGCGGCATCATGCATGCCTTTTCTGGATCATTGGAATCGGCGCTCGAGTTCGTGCGACTGGGGTTTGTGATCTCAATCTCCGCCACCCTCACCTATCGGGGGGCGCTCAAACCGCTCCGTTTGGCTCGTGAGTTGCCGCTTTCCCAGCTGGTGCTGGAGAGTGATGCCCCGGACCTGCCGCCCCAGGCGCAGCGTGGCAGCTTCAATCGGCCGGCCTGGCTGCTGGAAACAGCCCGCGCGCTGGCAGCACTGAAACAGGTGCCGCTCGATGAGCTGGCGGCCGTTACCAGCGCTACTGCCCGTGCAACACTGCGTCTCAATGGTTGAGGGTGGTTTTTTGCGGGTACTGTGGTAGGCTTAGTGCGACGCTCAAGGAGAACTGCCATGAAAACATTGATCCCTGTTGTGCTGGTTGTCGTGCTGCTGACACTTACCGGTTGCGCCATGCTGACCGCCTGGAAAAGCATTCCCCCGCCCGGCGGCTGCGATCAGTGTCACACCATCGAGATTGCTACCAACTGGAAGGTGAGCTACCAGGCGGCCACCTTGAGTGACGAGCGTGGACAGTTGCCGTTCCAGACGCCGCAATACAATACGCCGATCAGGCAGGATCAGCCTGCTTCATCGATGGATATCAAGAAGGTGGAGGAACAGCAGTGTTTTGTCTGCCATAATGCACCGACCCCGGCTCACAAAGGGCGCACAGGCCGCTTTCATCACTAGCAAAAAACAGCTTAAAAAAACATTTGACTTCCATAGTAAGCCGAGTATATTCCTGTCTGTTGCTTTGAACCACTGTGTCTAACACAGGGTTAATTACTCAAATGAGGTGAATCACAATGAAGAAGATGCTCTCGCTGTCCCTGGTACTGGCTCTGGCCCTTGGCGTTGCCGCTGGCTGCAAGAAGAAGGAAGAAGCTCCTGCTCCGGCTCCGGCTGTTGAGGCTCCTAAGGCCCCCGAAGCTCAGCA
>DIKW01000030.1:13147-13291 GCA_002424705.1 Geobacter sp. UBA5608 | reverse complement strand
TTTGCCAGGATCACCTCCATGGTCACACTCCCTTTATTGCCAGTGTTGTGTCCACAGCCTGTTCCATCAGGGACACCACCTCATCGATGGACAGGCCGGTCGAATCGATCGGCAGGGCGTCATCGGCCTGTTTGAGTGGAGCCA
>DIKW01000030.1:12928-13054 GCA_002424705.1 Geobacter sp. UBA5608 | reverse complement strand
CCGAAGCGGTCAGAAAAAATTTCAGCTCGGCATCGGGAAAAACCACCGTACCGATATCACGCCCCTCCAACACCACGCCACCAGCCCCCCCCATGCGACGTTGCAGCTGGGTCATGGACTCGCGCA
>DIKW01000030.1:0-12884 GCA_002424705.1 Geobacter sp. UBA5608 | reverse complement strand
CACGGCCGTTGGCAAAGACCCGGCTGGAGCCGTTCAGCGGCTGCAGCTCGATGTCTGCAGTTGTGCAAAACTGTCTGACCGCAGCCTCATCAGCCAGGTCAAGACCGGTTTCCCGGGCCAGCCAGGCCATGGCGCGATACATGGCGCCGGTATCCAGCTGTAGATAGCCCAGCCGCTTGGCCAGTTCCTTGGCCAGGGTGCTCTTACCGGCGCCGGAGGGTCCGTCAATGGCGATGATGATACCCCGTTCGCGCCTCATCGCACCGCCACCCGGCCCAGCAGCTCATAAAAACCGGGGAACGAAGTAGCCACACAGGAGACGTCATCCACCGACACCGCAGCCTGGCTGGCCAGGGCTGCAATGGAAAGCGACATGGCGATACGGTGGTCGCCAAAGCTGGTGACGGTGCCGCCGGACAACGATGCAACCCCATCGATGATCATGCCGTCCTCGGTCTCTTCAATGGCTCCGGCACCGATCAGCCGCAGATTGGCGGCCATGGCGGCGATCCGGTCGGTCTCCTTGACCCGCAACTCCCTGGCGTCACGCAGGATAGTTGTACCTTCAGCCAGGGTCGCAGCCACACAGATGGCCGGAAACTCGTCAATGGCCCGCGGTACCACCTCACCGCTGATTTCGATCCCCTTCAGCCGTGACGAGCGGACCAACAGATCGGCCACCGGCTCACCGGACAGCTCACGCTGGTTCTGCAGCACGATATCGCCCCCCATGGCCTGCAGGATATCGATCACCCCGGTGCGGGTTGGGTTGACCCCCACGTTGCGGATCAACAACTCTGAACCAGGCACGATCAGGGCCGCCACCAGCAGAAAGGCCGCCGATGAGATGTCGCCCGGCACGCATATCTCGCGCCCCTGTAACTCTTGTCCACCCTGCAGGGTGACCGTGCTACCGGCGGTTTCAAGGTTGGCGCCGAAGTAGCGCAGCATCCGCTCGGAATGATCCCGCGACAGGGTTGGCTCGGTAACCGCTGTTGTGCCGTCGGCGTACAGGCCGGCCAGCATCAGGGCCGATTTGACCTGGGCGCTGGCAATCGGCGACTGATAGGCAATCCCCTGGAGCTGGGTGCCGCTGATGGCCAGCGGGGCCAAGGTACCGTTGCCGCGCCCTTGTATCTGTGCGCCCATGCGGGCCAACGGCTCGGTGATCCGCTTCATGGGCCGTTTACGCAGATACTGGTCACCGGTCAGCACCGAAAAAAAACGTTGTCCGGAAAGCAGGCCGGTCATCAGCCGCATGGTGGTGCCGGAGTTGCCGCAGTCCAGCACGTCGCCCGGCTCCTGCAGACCACGCAATCCGGCGCCACGCACGATCACCGTCTGGCCATCATCCTCGATGCTTACTCCCATGGCCCGGAAAGCCGCCATGGTGGCAAAGTTATCCTCACCGCGCAGAAAGTTGGTGATAGTGGTGGTACCGTTGGCAATCGATCCCAACATAATGGAGCGATGAGAGATCGACTTGTCACCCGGTACCGTCACCTCGCCGCGAATCGCCCGGGCAGGCGTCGTGGTCATCGGCTGTATCTGTTCGTGCATGGTCACCCCTAGCGTATGCCATCCCGCAGGCGCTTGGAGGTCTTGAAAAACTCCTCCAGCCAGGGGCCGTCACCCGTGGCCACGCGCTCCCGCAAGGCATTAAATTCAGCACTGTATCGATCAAACATATCCAGCAGCGCCCCGCGGTTCATCAGTGCAATATCGCGCCACATGGCCGGGTCGGATGAGGCGATGCGGGTAAAATCACGAAATCCGCCAGCCGAGAAGGCCAGGATGTTTTCTTCTTCCTCGGCGGAGCGAGCCACAGCATGCACCAGGGCATAAGCCACCATGTGGGGCAGATGGGAGACAGCGGCGAACACCCGGTCATGAATGGCCGCCTCCATGCATTCCACCCGGCTGCCGGCAGCCAGCCAAAGGCGGCGCACCAGCTCCAGGGCGGCGGCATCGGTAGCAGCGGTAGGCGTCAGGATACAGCGTCGTCCTTGGTACAGCTCTGCAAAGGCTGCAGCAGCACCGGAATGTTCGGTGCCGGCAATCGGATGACCGCCGACAAAAAAGGTGCCGGCCGGCATGAGCGGTTCACAGGCCTGCACCAGCTCTTCTTTAACGCTGCCTCCATCGGTAACGACGCAACCCGGCGATAGAAACGGTGCTGACTGGGCTACCACGGCGGCAATTGAACCGACCGGTACGGCCACAAACACCACCTGGGCCCCACGGACCCCTGCTGCCAGTGACGGGGCTGCTTCGTCGATCACCCGTAATCGCAGGGCTAAAGCCAGGTTATCGGGATCATGGTCAATGCCGATCACCCGCTGTACCGCCCCGGCCGCCTTGAGGGCGCAGCTGAAGGAACCGCCGATCAGGCCGACGCCGATCACCGTCAGGGTAGTGATAATCGGTTGACTCATCGCGCCTTGGGGTATGATCCGAGAATTTTCAAAAATTGACAGAAACCGCGCAGTTCTTCAATCGCCTCGCCCACTGGCTGTTCCGAGACATGGCCCACCATATCCAGGAAGAAAATATACTCCCAGGCCTTGGTTTTGACCGGACGGGACTCGATCTTGGACAGGTTGACCCCCCGCCGGGCGAACGGTTCCAGCATCCGGTACAGGATACCAGGCTCGTCCTTGACCGAAAACAGGATCGAGGTTTTGTCGTTGCCGGACGGTTCGGCCAGCTTGCGGGAGACCACGATAAAACGGGTGAAATTGTTGACCTGATCTTCAATTCGGCTGCGGACCACCTTGAGACCATAATGTTCGGCGGCCGAACAACCGGCAATGGCCGCTGCATTCAGGTCCTCAGCCACAATCTGTGCAGCCAGAGCGGTAGAAGCAACATCCACCAGCGGCACGTTGGGCAGGTTTTCCTCCAGCCAGTGGCGGCACTGGGCCAAGGCCTGGGGATGGGAATAGACCTTGCGCACATCTTCCATCCGTCCGGTGCGCGAAAGCAGATCGTGGGAGACCTCCAGCAGCACCTCGGCGGTAATCTTCAGATCGCTCTCTACAAACATGTCCAGGGTATGGGAGACCATCCCCTCGGTGGAGTTTTCGACCGGCACCACGCCGTACAGCGCCCTGCCCTTCTCCACTTCTTCAAATACGGTCGGAATCGACTTTTGCGGCACCAGTTGGGCCGAAAGCCCGAACTGCTGCTGGGCGGCCATATGGGTAAAGGTGGCCAGAGGGCCGAGAAAGGCAACATGCACCGGTGATTCAAGGGCCAGGCAGGCTGACATAATCTCACGGAAGATGCTGCGCAGCGCCTCGTCGGGCAATGGCCCTTCGTTCAGGAGCGCCACCCGCTCATAGACCGCCCGCTCACGGCTGGGTACATGAAAGTCGCTGGATTGGGAGGCCTTTAAACGCCCAACTGCCGAGGCGATCTTGGCGCGCTGATTAAGTGCATCAACGATCCGTGCATCCAGTGCATCAATCTCGGTGCGGAGCTGATCTAAGGTTGGGGATTCGGACATGGTTCGATATCATCCTGAAGGGGCTGGTGACGGGTTTTACAGAGTTGTCACTGTAGTGGATTGACACCAGAAATGCAACCCTTTTATAAAACAGGGTTATGCTGAAAATTCGTGCAACCAGTCGTCAAAGATGACCACCTTGTCCACCCCGAACCGGGCCAACCCGTCACGAATCGTGGCAACCGATTTTTCCTGTTCTAATCGAGACGGATTTTTTGAAAAAAACAGGTCACTAAAGCAGATGATCCGTTCGGCCAGGGAATGGGGGGTCATGTCACGGCGGGGCAACGGTAGCTGCTGGCGCTCGATATCCTGCACGGTGAGCCCCACGCCGGTATGACGTTCGCAGATCAGGGCGTGCAGCGGCAGCCCCTCAGCCTCGAGGAGCTCCCTGCCCAACAGACCATGCCGGATATAAGGCTCGCTGCCGGTACAGCCGATATCGGCAGCATCGGTGCGACAGACTCCGATATCATGCAGATAGGCCGACTCAAGCACCAGCTTGCGGGTATCCGCATCAACCTGCAGCTGGCCGCAGACCTCCAGGGCCTTGCCTGCCACCATCCTGCCGTGGATCATCAGAATCTCCACCGTCCGATCAGTGCAGTACCGCTGCAACAGCTGTTCGACAGCCAGTATCACGCTGTACCTCCAAAAAAGAATGCCCGTACTCGGCGCATATAGTCGGCCGCCGTGAGATGAGACGGGCCAGATGACTGCGCCTTGAAGGATTGGTGGTCCCTGATGCCGGCCTGATGGCGCTCCAAGGCCTGACTCAGTCTTTCCAACAGCCGGTCGTTTTGCTCCAGCAGACAGGCCAGATCTTCCTTTAAGACCTCGGCCAGCCGCGCCTCGCTGATGGCCCGCACCGTGGCGCTGCGGACGGCGCCGGTCAGGAGCGACATCTCGCCAAACATACGCCCTTTTTCCAACTCCGTCACCGCCTCGCCGTCGACTTCAACCACCATAGCACCCTGCAGCACAAAGTAGAGCGAGGCCCCCGGTTCCCCCTGCCGCACGGCGGTTTCACCGGGAGCAAACACCCGCATGCGGGCTCGGTCGGCAAGCAAGGCCAGTTCGTCGTCACTGAGCACCTCAAAGAGGTGAGAGAGCCGCAACCCCTCAAGCACCGCCTCACGGGGCGGCGGAAACGACGGGCGAAGCGGCGTATCGACAATTTGGCGATGGGGAAATGGAAAGCTCCAGCCGGCACGCTGTACGGCGTACCAGACCTTGGTCTGGACGGTGTCGAGGGCCTGATTGCGCTGTTGGGGATCAGCCACCCAAAATTTGAGCAGATAGGTAATACAGCTCTCCGCCAAGGATTGCAGCCGCACCTGCGGCATCGGTTCGGCAAGCACCAGGCTATCCTCTGCCAGCACAGCCGACAACAAGCTGCGGGCCTCTTCAGGCGGCATTGCGTAAGGCAGACCGACGTTCAGGGTCACCGCTGCCCGTTGATGAACGTCATCAACGCGGTTACCGTGGGTGGTAACGATGCTCTGCACCAACTGGTTGTTGGGCACCAGCACCAGATTGTTATCCAGGGTGCGTAGCGTGGTATAGCGAAAGCCTACGTTGTCGAGCTGACCAAACAGGTTCTTCTCCGGCAGGGCCAGCCAGGTGCCCCGTGTCAGCTTGGCATCGGATTGGATACTAAACCCGCAGAAAAGGTTGGCGAGGGTACTCTGCATGGCAAAGGCCACCGCCGCGGTCAGCACCGTTGTAGTGGCCACTACCGCCGACAGATCCACCTTAAAGACCATATGCAGCGAAAAAAGGGCGGCCAGCAGGTAGACCAACAGACGTACGGCATCCCGCACCAGCATCGGCACGTTGTCCTTGAGACGAATGGTCAGCACCAGATCCACCAGCAGGTAGATCACCAGCCTGGCCAGACAGAGCAGCACGATCACGCCCTGCACACCGGCCAGGATTCCGCGATAGTGGGGATAGGAGGACAACGACGCCTCCAGGTAGAGCAACGCCAACCCCAGCACGGCCAGCTTGATTGTTGCCCAGGCGTCGGCGGGTGCCGTCTGCCCCTTGCTGCGGCGCAGGATGATTACCGCCACAAAGAACAGCACCACCACCACCAGCACCAACAGCTTGTTCACCAGCAGAAAGTTGATATCTGCCAGGGATAACAAGCGGGAAAGCGATAGCTGTCCGGCCGCTGCCTCGCCCATTGCCGCCTCCGCTCTACGCCTGTAGTGCGCCGATCAACGACCTGACATCGTCAACGCCGTGATCAATCAGCCAGCGTTCCATCCCTTGGGCTATTTCTTGCGCAGCACCGGGGTTGACAAAGCTGGCCGTGCCGACCTGCACCGCCGTGGCGCCGGCCAGCATGAATTCCAGGGCATCGCTGGCCGACATGATCCCGCCGATGCCGATCACCGGCACCTTGACCGCCTTTGATACCTGCCAGACCATCCGTAGCGCCACCGGCTTGATGGCCGGGCCGGACAGACCGCCGGTCACGTTGGCCAGCACCGGCCGGCGCCGCTCCAGGTCGATGGCCATGCCGGTCAGGGTGTTGATCACCGACAGGGCGTCGGCCCCCTCCCCTTCGCAGGCCTGGGCCATCTCGACGATGTCGGTCACATTGGGGGAGAGCTTGACGATCAACGGCTTGCTGGTCGCGGCCCGGCAGGCCTTGACCACACTGGCGGCGCAAGACGGATCGGTGCCAAACACGATCCCGCCCTGCTTGACGTTAGGACAGGAGATGTTCACCTCCAGGGCCGCCACCTCGGGGATGGTATCCAGCCGCGTGGCCAGTTCGGCGTACTCCTCCGGGGTATAGCCAAAGAAGTTGGCGATGGCCGGGGTGTTGACGGTGCGCAAAAACGGCACCTTCTTCTGGATAAAGGCCTCAATCCCCACGTTCTGCAGGCCAATGGCGTTCAGCATGCCGCCGGGGGTCTCTACGATACGGGGGGTGGGGTTGCCGGCTCGCGGTTTCAACGAAAGCCCCTTGGTGACAAAGGCGCCGATGGTCTCCAGATTAACGTACTGACTGAACTCCTCGCCGTAGCCGAAGGTGCCGGAGGCGGTCATTACCGGGTTGCGCAGCTTGAGGCCGGCGATCTCCACAGACAGATCAGGTTGCATATCAGGCCCCCTCCCACTTCAGTTCAGTGGCCTCAAAGACCGGCCCCTCACTGCAGACGCAGCGGTAATCGGGGGTATCGGCGCTGTGGCCGGCCCCTTCGCAGACGCAGCCCAGGCAAGCACCCACGCCGCAGGCCATATAGCCTTCCAGCGAGACCTGGCACGGCACCTTACGCCTGGCTGCAATACCGGCCACGGCCTGCAGCATGCCGTGGGGGCCGCAGGCGAAGATACGACCCTGGTTAGCTGTGCAGTCCAGGCGCTGCTCCAGTACCTTGGTCACAAAACCGCACTCACCCAGCGAACCGTCTTCGGTGGCAGTGTAGCACTCCACCCCCAGCCGCTCGAACTCGGTGATACAGAGCACGTCGTCCTTGGTGCGGCCACCGGCAAACAGCCGTACCGGTGACTGCTTGACCAGCTCTTTGGCCAAAAGATACAGCGGCGCCAGCCCCACCCCGCCGCCGACGATCAGTTTCTCCTCGCCGGCCGGGCCGAAGTCGAAACCGGTGCCCAGCGGTGCGATGATATCCAGCAGGTCCGTATTGTGCAGGGTTGCCAACATGGCGGTGCCCTTGCCCACCACCCGGTACAGTATCTCCAGGTAGGGTTGCGCTGCCGCGCCGGTGTAGCCCGGCTGCTGTACACCTACGTCAAACACGCCGAATGGGCGACGGATCAGTGGATCGATGGAAGGGTTGACCCGCACCATCACAAACTGTCCCGGCTGGGCCGTCAGTATCTCCGGCGGGGCGGTCATCCGCATCCGAAAGTAGCCGGGCGACACCTCGGCATTGTCCAGAATCATCGCCTTGAACTGCATAGCGTTAGTACTCCTCCTCACTGAGGTTTTTATCCATCAACAATGCATCGACACCATTTTCATAATAGGCCTTGCGCAGACCGCTGCGCACAAACCCGAACCGTTCATAAAGCGCAATGGCCGGACCGCTGGTGGCGCGCACCTCCAGCCGCAGTACCGTCGCACCACGTCTACGGGCCTCATCGCAAGCCCAGGCAAGCAAGACCGTTCCGGCACCGCTGCGTTGTACCGTCGGCAAAACGGCCACGTCAAGGACTTCAGCCTCGTCCAGCACGATCGACAAACAGAGGTAGCCAATCAGCCGCCCCTCCTGTTCCGCCACCACCGCAACGCCATGGCGAGAAGCCAGTTCAGCCAGAAAATGTTCCCTGCTCCAGGCGCGGGGGAAACAGGCCTGCTCAATGGCCAGCACGGCATCAAGATCGGCCTCGGTCATGGGACGGATAGGGATCATCGGGCGCAGAATAGCGTCACGGAAAGATGGCGTAAACAAAAAAGGCGCCTGCAATATGCAAGCGCCTGTTTTTGTTATGGCAGGGGTGCCAGGATTCGAACCTAGGAATGCCGGAATCAAAATCCGGTGCCTTACCGCTTGGCGACACCCCTAAAAAAGAGATGAGTTTAATAGCAGACCTTTTGCTCGGCGTCAAGCCTTTCGTGCAGAAAAAACAGCGGCAGCCCCGGCCTCAATGGCCTGGATATTGGCCGGGATCAGCTTATGGTTGCGCTCCGGCAAGGCATCTTTCAGAGCCTCTTTCAGCGAATCCAACGGCAAGGCGCCGCTGGCGGCGGCATAGGCGCCGCAGGCCACCATGTTGACCATCCGCACGTCCCCCAGATCAATGGCGATCTGGTTCATCGGCATTGCCAGCAGTTCACGGCCGTCAAGCGACACCCCCTCCAGGTTGACCAGCGAGCTGTTCACCAGGCAGATGCCGCCCTCTTTAACCTTATCAGCGTATTTATCCCAGGAAAGCTGGTTCAGGATGACCGAGACCGAGGGGTGGCCCACCACCGGCGAGCCGGTGTCGCCATCGGCGATCACCACGGTGCACATGGCGGCGCCGCCACGTTTTTCAACGCCGTAAGCGGGAAAAAAGGAGACGTTCTTCCCCTCGTGGATGGCGGCGTAGGAGAGGAGGTTGCCGGCCAGCAGGACTCCCTGGCCACCGTAGCCTGCAAAAAAAACATCGTAACGCATGGTTGATATACTCCGGTTACAGATTTTCGGTGTTCTTGAACACGCCCAGCGGGAAGTAGGGGATCATCTCACTGCCCACCCGTTCATTGGCCGCAAGGGCGTTCATTCCCCAGTTGGTGGGGCAGGCCGACAGCACCTCCACAAAGGAGAAGCCCTTTCCTTCTACCTGATACTGGAAGGCGTTCTTGATCACCTTCTTGGCCTGCAGCACGTTCTTGGGGCTGTTGACCGCCACCCGGGCCGCATAGGTCACGCCGTCCAGATTGGATAACAGCTCGGCCATCTTGAACGGCTTGCCGTCGTTGGTGACGTCGCGGCCGTAGGGCGAGGTGGAGGTCTTCTGGCCCGGCATGGTGGTGGGGGCCATCTGACCACCGGTCATGCCGTAGGTGGTGTTATTGACGAAGATCACGGTGATCTTTTCGCCGCGATTGGCGGCATGGATGATCTCGGAGGTACCGATGGCGGCCAGGTCGCCGTCCCCCTGGTAAGTGAAGACGATCCGATCGGGACGGGCCCGCTTGACACCGGTGGCTACCGCAGGCGCACGACCGTGGGGCGATTCCACCACGTCGATGTTAAAGTAGCCATACAGAAACACGGAACAGCCCACCGAGGCGCAACCGATGGTCTGTTCGGCGATGCCTAACTGGTCCATGGCCTCGGCCACCAGGCGGTGAATCGAGCCGTGGTGACAGCCGGGGCAGAAATGGGTCTGCACATCCTTAAGACTAACCGGTTTTGCAAATACCTGCTTCATATCGAAAAACCTCTAAAAATGTTTCTTGATTTGCTCGAACAGCTCTTCCGGGGTAGGCAGCGAACCGGCGCCCGGCGGACGGCCGTAAAAATCAACCTCGGCGTCACGGGCTACACTCAGGCGGACATCATCCACCATCTGACCGGTGGACAGCTCAACGGTCAACCAGTTTTTGCAACGGGCCGAAAGCTCGGCATAGGCCTTTTTCGGGAACGGAAACAGGGTGATTGGCCGCAGCAGGCCCACCTTAAGCCCCGCGGCCCGGGCCATCTCCACTGCAGTGCGGGCGATACGCGAGGTGGCGCCGAAGGCGGTTACGATCAGTTCGGCGTCGGTGGTCTGATACTCCTCCCAGCGTGACTCCTTCTCGGCCAGTTCCTGATAGCGGGCATGCATCTTCCAGTGAAACTTCTCCATCTCGCCGTCGCCCAGGTAGAGCGACTTGACCACGTGCTGCGCACCGCCGCCGGTGCCGCGCACGGCCCAATCCTTGGCAGGCAGCTCAGCTTTGGGCCGCGGGTTGGCAACGATCGATTCCTTCATCTGTCCCAACACTGAGTCGGCCAGCAGCATGGCCGGCATCCGGTACTGATCCGACAGATCAAAGGCCAGCATGGTCAGGTCGTACATCTCCTGGCCCGAGTTAGGAGCCAGCACGATGATCCGGTAACCGCCGTGGCCGCCACCTTTGGTGGCCTGGTGGTAATCGGCCTGAGAGGCGTCGATCCCGCCCAGTCCGGGGCCGGCCCGCATAATATCGACGATCACGCCCGGCAGTTCAGAACCGGCCATGTAGGAGATACCTTCCTGCTTGAGCGAGATACCGGGGCCGGAGGATGAGGTCATTGCCCGTACACCGCAAGCCGAAGCCCCCAACACCATATTGATGGCGCCGATCTCGCTCTCCACCTGAATGAAGGTGCCGCCCGCCTTGGGCAGTTCGCGGGAGAGATACTCTGGGATGTCGCTCTGGGGGGTGATCGGATAGCCGAAGTAGCATTGTACGCCGGCCTCTATGGCAGCCATGGCCACCGCTTCATTGCCTTTAACAAATTTTTTCTGCGGCGCACTCATAGTTGCTCTTCCTTGAATACAGTAATGGCCACATCGGGACACATCTCAGCGCACAGCGTACAGCCGGTGCACTGCTCCTGATTGCTAAACACCGCTACGGTGTAGCCCAGCGCATTGGGGGTCTTACTCAAGGAAATCAGCTTCCTGGGGCAGGCGATGGTACAGAGGCCGCACCCTTTGCAACGATCTTCTTCAATCACGATATACGGCATGTCTCAATCCTCAGAAAACGGGCATAGGCAAGCTTGCGAACGTGTGTAAGTAACAGACCCTGACCAGCGAGGTCAAATATTTTTTCCGTCAAACTTCACTGGATGATTAAATTAATGCTTGATTTGCCAGTATATTGCTGTTAGAGGAAGCAGCGTATTCTATCTAACCAATATTTTTGGAGGAACCATGTCATCGATTCTGGTTGAGCTGACTGCCAACATTGTATCATCCCATGCTGCTTCAGTAGAAATGAGCTCTGAAGAACTGTTGCAAGAGATCCAAAAGGTCTACGGCATGCTGAAACAGCTTGAAGGCGATCTGCCGATTGAAGGAGAAGCCGCTGCCAAGGCTGCTCCGGCCATGGCGCCCAAAAAATCGATCCAGAAGGACCAAGTGGTCTGCCTGATCTGCAACAAGGGCGGCTTCAAGACCCTGACCCGCCACCTGAAGCAGGTCCACAACATGAAACCGGGCGAATACCGCAAGCAGTTTGGTCTGCCGGCCGGCACCGCCCTGGCGGCCAAGAGCTATTCAGAGGCCCGCCGCGCCGCTGCCCAGAAGAACAACCTGGCTGCCAACCTAGAAAAGGCTCGCGCCACCCGCATGGCCAACCTGGCAGCCAAGAAAAAGACCGCTCCGGCCAAGACCAAAAAGGCGGTAGCTGCCAAACCGGTGGCCAAGGCTGCTAAACCAGCTAAGAAGAAGTAACACCACCCTCTGCTGCTCCATAACAAAACCGCCTCATTCCCGAGGCGGTTTTGTTATTGGTTCAACGTCGTCTGAACTGCACGACTCAAGCTGGCAAATTCCTCCAGGTCCAGGGTTTCACCACGCCGACGGCCATCAATGCCGCATGCAGCCAGTGCCTGTTCTAATGTCGCCGCTTCAAGCAAATCAGCATTTTTCAGGCAGTTCCACAAGGTCTTGCGCCGCATGGCAAAGGCAGCCTTGACAACCCGTTCAAACAGGGCCTGATCCCCGACCTGGACCCGAGAGGCTGGCAGCGGCACCAGGCTGATCACCACTGAATCCACCTTGGGAGCCGGATGGAAACAGCCGGGAGGCACCAGAAACTCCCGCTTCACCTCGAACCACTGCCGGAACAACACCGTCAGCACGCCGTAATCGCCACAATCCGGCGGGGCCGCCAACCGTTCGCCCACCTCCTTCTGCAGCATCACCACCAATTTTGAAAATCGTTGGCGTTCCTCCAAAAACCTGAACAACACCGGGGTCGAGATGTTGTAGGGCAGATTGGCCACCACCTTGAAACGGTCAATACCCAGCAATGCTGAAAAATCCACCTTCAGCACATCCTGCTCATGGATGTTCACCTGCGGCTCAGCGCTGAAGCGCTGCCGCAGGATGGCGGCCAGATCACGGTCGAACTCCACCGCCACCAGCCGCCGCACCCGCTGGGCCAGCAGCTCGGTCAGAGCGCCTCGACCCGGTCCGACTTCCAGGACGCAATCATCCGGGACAAGTTGAGCTGCTGAGAGTATTTTGGCAATGATGTTACGGTCGGTCAGGAAGTTCTGGCCCAGGGCCTTACGGGGACGGGGGTAGTACTGGCTCATGGCTGCAGCTCAGGGCAACCGGCCTGGTCCAGCGGCCAGGTGGCCACACCATCCAGGTCCAGGCCATCATGGCAGCCGGCTGCAAGATAGGCATCAGCAGCCACGGCCAGCATGGCGGCATTGTCACCGCACAACGATGGCGGCGGAATCTGCAGCTCGATGCTGCGTCGGGCGGCCATGGCCTGCATGGCGCTGCGCAGGCCGCTGTTGCAGGCCACACCGCCGGCCACCACCAGACGCTCAAGCCCTTCCTGCAGCAGGGCAGCCTCGGTCTTTTTGACCAGCACCTCGCAAGCCGCGGCCTGGAACGAGGCGCACAGGTCCGGCAGTTCATGCCGTTCGATGCTCAGGGGATGTTTCTGCAGATGGGTCAGCACGGCGGTCTTGAGACCGCTGAAGCTGAAATTAAGTGAACCGTCGTGCATGAGCGGGCGGGGAAACCGGACGCTGGCCGGGTTGCCCTGCTTGGCCAGCGCGTCAATCCGGGCACCGGCCGGATAATCCAGCCCCAGCAGGGTGCCGGCCTTGTCAAAGGCCTCACCGGCAGCGTCATCGATGGTACGCCCCAGGGTACGGTAACGCCCCACCCCTTCCACCCGGTAGAGGTGGGT
>DIKW01000045.1:5185-5512 GCA_002424705.1 Geobacter sp. UBA5608 | reverse complement strand
TCGGCCTGCAGACCGATCCGAATTACCGGACAGCCGGCCTTGGCAGCTTCACACAACAGCGTGGCGCAGAGTCTGACACCATCATCCAGGCCTGGCGGGCAATAGCTGCCCTGCTGAAGCAATCGGGCCAGTCCGGTACCGGCCAGCACCACGGCAGGATAGATACGCAGAAATTGGACACCGGCAGCCATCACGCCACGCAGTGAGTTCACCGCCTTGACCGGGCTGTCACCCGGCAGTCCGGGTAGCAGTTGTGCCCCGGTCGTGAAACCATGGGCTGTCGCCCGTTGTATGGCCTCTATCGCCTGTCGGCCGGTATGCCCTCGG
>DIKW01000045.1:669-5124 GCA_002424705.1 Geobacter sp. UBA5608 | reverse complement strand
CCAGTGTGGCGCTGTCAAGAGCATCGGGACGTGTGGATATACGAATACCACTCACAGATCCGGTGGTAATAAATGGTTGCACGGCACGCAACAGCTGCTGCTGCTGCATTTGGGGAAGCAGGGTGAAACTGCCGCCGTAGAAGGCAACCTCGGCCGACCGTCCCGCTGAACGTGCCAGCCATTCCTCCACCGTTGCCGCAATCCGTTCCACTGTCGGCAGTGCCGCCTGCTCGCCGCTGATCAAGTGCTGATCACAGAACAGGCAGGTGTGGACACAGCCGGCGTGGGGGATAAAAAACGGTATGATCAGGGGACGCATTGTGCGTTGCATTACCGGGAATGTAGCCGTTGCAATGCCGTTTTGGCCGCTTCCTGCTGGGCAGCCTTCTTGCTGCGCCCCTCCCCTTCCCCAATCACTTTTCCGGCAAGACTGACTGCAACCGAAAAGAGACGGTCGTGGGGCGGGCCTACTTCTCCAATCAGTTGATATGTCGGCGTTGGCTGTCGTTGGGCGGCCAGCCACTCCTGCAACTCACTTTTAGGATCGTTCAAAGGCGCACCGTTCCCGGCCTGATCGAGCAAAGGGGTGTACACCTCTTGCACCACAGACTGCACTGCCGCAAAGCCGCCATCACGATAGATGGCACCCAAAACAGCCTCCAGCACGTCAGAAAGGATCGAGGGCTTATCACGGCCGCCATCCTGTTCCTCACCACGGCCTAACAGAACATGTTGGGCAATGCCCAGCTCTGACGCCACGTCAGCCAGCCGGGGCTGGTCCACAAGCGAGGCCCGCAGACGGGAAAGATCTCCCTCCGGCAGCTCAGGAAAACGTTGCGTCAACAGGTCGGCCAGGCAGAGACTTAAGACAGCGTCCCCCAGAAACTCCAGGCGTTGATAATCGGACAGACCGGACTCCCGCGATTCATTGACAAAGGAGGGATGGGTCAATGCCTGGCGTAACAAGGCGGTATTCAGAAAGGTGTACCCAAGGATGGTGGCGGGTTGTGCAGGCATGGTGACTCCTTGAACGGAGAGTATAGCGTCTCGCCGGAGCCGCTGCAAGGATGTTCGGTTTGCGGTTGCCAAGCTGTGTCCAGATGCCTATAATGACCCATTTTCGAGGACAGTAATCCACGATGTTTCTTACCTTTGAAGGCATAGAGGGGTGTGGCAAAAGCACCCAGATTCGCTTGCTGGCCCAGACTTTGCTGGCGGCCGGTCATCAGGTAGTACTCACCAGGGAGCCGGGGGGCTGCCCGATCGCCGACCAGGTGCGCGCGGTGTTGTTGGATGCCGCCAACCGAGCCATGGTGCCGATGACCGAACTGTTACTGTACGGTGCGGCCAGGGCCCAACATCTGAGCGAGATAATCCTCCCTGCACTGGCCCAGGGCCAGATTGTGCTGTGCGACCGGTTTAGCGATGCCACCCGCGCCTACCAGGCCTTTGGCCGTGGGCTTGATCGTCAGCTGATCGAACAGGTCAACCAGTTGGCCTGCCAGGGGCTGTGTCCGGATATGACCCTGCTGCTTGACTGCCCGGTTGAAGTCGGACTGGCCCGCGCACGTCAACGGATCGACGCTGCTGACGGTCCGCGTGAAGAACGGTTTGAGCTGGAGGCCTTGGCATTTCATCAGCGGGTACGGGCCGGTTATCTGGCCTTAGCAAACGAAGATTCAGGGCGTTTTGTGCTGATAAACGCCAACCAGACTCCTGAACAGGTCGCTAATCAGATCGCTACAGCGGTCCTGTCACGTCTGAACGGATAACCATGATGCGCTTTGATGAGCTGCTGGGACAGGATCGGGTAGTAAACGCCCTGCGGCGTTCGATTGCCGCCCATCGCGTGGCCCATGCCTATCTGTTTGAGGGCATTCCAGGCTGTGGCCGGCGAACCACCGCGCTGGCCCTGATTGCCTCCTTGTTCTGCCACCAGCCGGTGACGGGCGAGGCCTGCGGCAGCTGTCCCAGCTGCAAAAAGCTTGCGGCCGGCAATCATCCGGACCTGCATCTGTTACAACCGTTACCCGATAAGCGTGATATCAGCATCGAACAAGTCAGGGAACTGCAGCAGATGTTGTCCCTGCGGCCGTTTGAGGCCAAACGCAAGGCATGTCTGATCGACCCGGCCGAACAGATGTCAATCGGGGCTGCCAACTCGCTGCTCAAAACCCTGGAGGAGCCACCAGGCGATAGTCTGCTGATTTTACTGACCAGCCAGGCTGATCTACTATTGCCAACCGTTCGTTCACGTTGTCAGCATCTGCGGTTCGCACCACTGGGCATCGACGATCTGACCACCCTGTTGATCCGTCAGGGGATGACGCTGGACAACGCCACTATGCTGGCGCCACTGGCTGATGGAAGCCTGGAGGTGGCCCGCAACCTTGAGGGCGAGGATGCCAGCGCCAGCCGTCAGGTGCTGCTGGATGCATTGCGTCAGGTCCGCCATCAACAGGTCGCCACCGTGTTTGACACCAGCGAACGTCTGGCCGGAGGGCGCAACGAGACGCTGGAGCTGTTTGCCCAGTTGATATCTCTGTTACGGGATATGTTGTTGCTCCGTACCGCAGCATCGGATCGGATCGCCAATGTCTCGCTGCTGGGACGCCTGCATGAAGAGGCCGACCGTTTTCTGCCCAGCAGACTGATGGAGTCTCTAGAATTAGCCATTGAAACGCGCCGTGCGATACAGGGCAACGTCAACCCCAAGTTGGCGCTGGATCGTTATCTGCTGCGCTATAGTCGTTTAAGAATCACCTGACCCGTTCAAGTCGGGCTGTCTGCCAAAGGAGCTGCACGTGGTACGTGTTGTCGCAATTCAATTCAATCATGCCGGCAAAATCTATGATTTTAATGCCGGAGAGATGGACCTTAAAGCTGGCGATCGCGTGGTGGTCGATACCGAACGGGGTGCGGGCCTGGGGATGGTGGTTGTCCCTCCGGTGGAGAAGGACCCTGCCCAGTACGCCCAGCCGCTGGCCATGGTACGGCGTCTGATGACCCCGGAGGACGAACAGACCCAGGCCCATCATGCCCGCCGTGAACAGGAGGCCCGTGAATTCTGTCTGCGCCGGATCAAGGAACGGGGCATGGAGATGAAACTGGTGCGGGTGGAATACCTGTTCGACGGTAGCAAGGCGGTCTTTTACTTTACCGCCGATGGTCGGGTAGATTTTCGCGAACTGGTCAAGGACCTGGCCCACACCTTCCACACCCGGATCGAGATGCGTCAGATCGGCGTGCGTGACGAGTCAAAGATGGTCGGTGGTCTTGGCATCTGTGGCCGCGAACTGTGCTGTGCCTCATTCCTACGGGACTTCCAGCCGGTTTCCGTTAAGATGGCCAAAGAGCAGAACCTGGCACTCAACCCCACCAAGATATCAGGACAGTGTGGTCGCCTGCTTTGCTGCCTCGATTACGAGTATGAAGCCTATTGCGAGCTGCGCAAGAATTTCCCCAAGTGCGGCAAACGGGCCTGTACCGTTACCCATTGCGGCACCGTGGAAAAGATGAATCTGTTGACCGGTGAACTGACCTTACGTCAGGGTGATGGCAAGCTGGTCACGGTGCATGTCAAGGAGCTGGTGGACGAATCCCGTCTCGAAGCTCCCCCCAAGGCTCAAGCGGTGGAACGTGAGCAACAGCCTAAAGAGCGGCGCGATCGCGACCAGCAGACAAAGCAGCAGCCACAAAAACAGCGTCAGCCGCAACAACAGCAACCCAAAGCTGTGGCCACTCCTCAGGAGCAGCCGGTTACCCCCCCCCAGACAGCAGTAACGACACAGGAACCAGCCGTAACCGACGAACAGAAGCCAAAACGGAAAAGGCCCCGTAACCGTCGGCATGGCCACCGTAAACCACACGACAAAAAACCTGACGCACCAACCCAGGAGTAAGCACCATGAAGCCGACCTTTTATCTGACCACCCCGATCTACTATGTGAACGATGTGCCCCATATCGGCCATGCCTACACAACGCTGGCGGCTGATGTTTTGGCCCGTTACAAGCGGCTCAAAGGGTACGATGTCTTTTTTCTGACCGGCAGCGATGAGCATGGCCAGAAGGTTGAAAAGGCGGCCCTGGCGGCCGGTGAGACACCGCTTGAACTGGCCGACCGCGTGGTCAAGCGGTTCCAGGCACTGTGGGAAAAACTGGGCATCTCCAACAGCGACTTCATCCGCACCACCCAAGAACGCCATAAGCAAGGTGTCAGCCATATCTTCAAACAGCTGATGGACCGGGGTGACATCTATCTGGGTGAGTACGAGGACTGGTACTGCACCCCTTGTGAGACCTTCTGGACCGAGACCCAGGCCGAGGACGGCAAGTGCCCTGACTGCAACCGTCCGGTGGAAAAGCTCAAGGAAGAATCCTATTTCTTCAGGATGAGCGCCTATGGCGAGCGCCTGTTGGCCCACATCGAGGCCAATCCAGACTTCATCCAGCC
>DIKW01000045.1:0-536 GCA_002424705.1 Geobacter sp. UBA5608 | reverse complement strand
TATCCTGACGCCAGCGGCAACTTCGGTAAATACTGGCCGGTGGATGTCCAGCTGATCGGCAAGGATATCCTCCGCTTTCATGCGGTTTACTGGCCCACCTTCCTGATGGCAGCCGGGTTGCCGTTGCCTAAAAAGGTCTTTGCCCATGGCTGGTGGACGGTGGAAGGCCAGAAGATGAGCAAGTCTTTGCAGAACGTGGTGGAACCGAACATGCTGATCGACAAGTACGGCGTTGATGTGGTGCGCTATTTCCTGCTGCGCGAGGTGCCGTTTGGTCTGGACGGAGACTTCTCCCACGCCTCATTGATCAGCCGGATCAACTCCGACCTGGCCAACGACATTGGCAACCTGCTGTCCCGCTCCACTGCCATGCTGGTCAAGTATTTCGACGGTCTACTGCCTGCCCCGGGTCCGTTGACCGAAGTTGATCAGAGCCTGAGGCACAAGGCTGAAACTATGATCGCAACCGTGGACAGCTGCATGGATGAACTGGCCTTCAGCAAGGCGTTGCAGGCCATCTGGGAAGTGATCGGCGC